>JANXCA010000207.1 GCA_025060535.1 Endomicrobiia bacterium
ACAGATTTCAAACTCCCTTACATTTTGGAAAAAATCTCTGTAGTAAAATTTTGGTATGTAGATGGCTTGGCCTTTTCCAACAGTAACAACTTTCAGTTTTGCACCCAACCTCAGCATGATTAGAAATCAATTAGAAAGATATTTAAAGTTTTTTGTTTTTTTATCACACTAATTTTTTATAATTCTAATTTTTATAATTCTAAGCCAATGACATAATATGATCTATGAATCTAATAGATTAGGTGGCAATATCAATTGCCACATTACCACATTGCCACAAAACTTTATAAATGAAATGGGGTTTAAATCGCTCATTTTTTTGCGATTCGACGAATTTTTAAATATGCATAAAAATTATTTCAATTTTGTAAACATCTGAAATCGAAAAGCTTATATTCAGCATGCATGAAATTCATGCAGGGGGTGAAAAGAATGATAAAAATAAAAGAATCAGATCTATATCTACATAAGCACATATATCCTCTCGACAGCACTTATAGAATATACATACCAAAGCATATCAGAGAAAAATTCAGCACACATTACTTCTTTATTCGTGAGGAGAGCGGAAAAATCATTTTAGAGCCTGTGGAAATAGTAAAAGAATAAAAAATATTTTTGGAGGTAGAACAATGGAATTAATGGAATTAAATATACCTCACATCATCGTTGAA
>JANXCA010000208.1 GCA_025060535.1 Endomicrobiia bacterium
TGTTGAAATTTGTTCCATAAGAAAAACTCCTCATTTTTTAAGAATTTGATTGTCCCCTTTGATATATATATCTCATCATCACCCACTTTTAAAATTGAGTGAAAAGAATATGGTATTTCCTCAATTGTATATCCTTTTTCATCTATTTTCTTATTTCTTATATATGTTAGAAAGAGTGGGGTATGATATGAAAATGCCCCCCAATCAATATTCAAAATCTGTCTTCTACTCAATTTATTTTCTTTTACAAAGAGGAGGAAGCTATCTAACAAAAGGTTTTTCATTTTTCTCATAAACTGCGTAGGGGAGATAGGAATAAATTCCCATTCATTTTTCAATTTTTGGAAAAGTTCTTCTTTAATATTAATTGGCGAGGTTGTGATCCACCCACCCCCCGTTATGTGGGCGGGAGGATTATTCCTCGGGTGGAAATACACACACCCGCTATACCCGCGGGTGTGTGCGTATGTTTCTAATAATTTTGCTTCTATCTCTTGACTCTTAAACTCCCCTCCACATATAAAATGTAACATCGGGTAAAATTTAATTTTAAGGGTAAATAATACAATTTCGTTATCCTCCCCCCAATTCCTTCGTGGGCTTTTCCTTCCATAAAAGTTTATATTGACCTCTCCCGTCTTTATTTCATTGTTTG
>JANXCA010000209.1 GCA_025060535.1 Endomicrobiia bacterium
ATCCCCTTGTTATCGGGCTATCTTTTCGCACCAACTTGAAAAGATTCAATTTCACAACTGCGAGTATTCGTCGCAATCCCCTTGTTATCGGGCTATCTTTTCGCACGGGGTATATTGTGGAAATAAATAAAGATGTGATAGTGTCGCAATCCCCTTGTTATCGGGCTATCTTTTCGCACATGGTTATTACTCCTCGCTCCTCCGTCAGGAACAAAAGTCGCAATCCCCTTGTTATCGGGCTATCTTTTCGCACATAAAATAACAAAATATCAAAATGCACCCGACCTAAAGGTCGCAATCCCCTTGTTATCGGGCTATCTTTTCGCACATGAATATAATCTATCAGAACAAGGTGAACTTTTAAAAAGTCGCAATCCCCTTGTTATCGGGCTATCTTTTCGCACTGATAAATTCGAACTGATTGCAGGAATAGTTGGTCCAAGTCGCAATCCCCTTGTTATCGGGCTATCTTTTCGCACTAGTTATCAAGAATTTTTACAGAATGCTGAATTGTATGAGTCGCAATCCCCTTGTTATCGGGCTATCTTTTCGCACAGAAATCATATTGTTAGAGGGAAATTCATTGTTGAAGGGTCGCAATCCCCTTGTTATCGGGCTATCTTTTCGCACGCTCATATAACTATGAGCGG
>JANXCA010000020.1:0-5260 GCA_025060535.1 Endomicrobiia bacterium
CCAATATATGTTTGTGATAGATAAAGAACTTTGGATACCAGACCCAAATGCAAAAGAATTTATCTATGATAGTTTTGGTAAAAAAAATTCTGTTTTGGATACATATGTATATGGAATAAGAGGATAATTATTATTTAATTTTTTAGGAGGTTTAAAATGAAAAAAATAATAGCAATTATTACAACTATAATGTTTACAACTAACATATTCTACTCTGAAGAAGTTTATTCTGAAGAAGAAATAAGTGTTTATCCTACAATGAATATGGAGATAGCAACAGAGTTTATCCATGATGGCTATATTTCAGAAAGTATAAACGAACTAAAACAAGCTGACTATCAACTTGGCAAGTCATTAAGGGATGCTTATGGATACAGAGTTAGAGTAGAGGAGTATATTTTGAGACCTCAAGAAAATCAAGTTAAATTTTTAGTTTTAAATAAAAGAGAAGCAGAAGAAAGTTGGCGCAAACTAAACTACTACTATGACTTACTTACTTTTGAAAAACCAATAGAAAATATCTTAGATGTTCCAAAAATAAGAAATCACACTTGGTTTCATATAGGAGAAAATCCACCTCAAAACAGATTAATAAAGAGAGAATGGGAACTTTCTAATACAGTTGATTACTTAAGAATTGAAAATGAAATTGGCGAACCACAAAAACACACCTATACCACCAACTATAATTATTTCTTAGACCAACCCCAACAGACAACCTATACCTGGTGGATGCCAAAGTCATTTACACATAGAGAAAAAATCTGGGGACCAGATTACCAAAAAATAAAAGAATATGTAAATGTAACTATAACAGATGCAAATCCATCAGATGGAATAATAAACTGGAACAATGAAAACCCTAATGTAAATTTAGATATAAGATTTCCTGGTGCTGAATTAAAAGGAAACGAAAACTATGGATTTGATGAAGCACTACTAACAAAGGTTATTACTCAAGATTCACCAGTTATTCCTAAAGATGGTTACTATGACCAACAACAAGCAAAATTTATAAAATTCGGTGATGTTTTTGTAGCAAAATTTATAGAAACCCAAAATGTAGGTTTAGCTGTTTCTGAGGTGTTGTCTAAAATAATGCCAGACGGCTTTGACAAAATACATTTTCGTGGTGGAAAAATTTATGCAGATGATACCTGGAAAGAAGCACATTTTAGATTAATAAACAATGAAGGAGAAGTATATACATTTAGACAACTTATGGATAAAATTCTTACTGCTAAATCTCAACAAAATCAAGTAGAAGTAAACTCAGATGCTGTAACTGACTTTGCTGTCTCTAAGAATGATTTAAACTTTGAAATTACATTTACAGCAAGTGAGCTCAAAGGAAGAACAATTGATGTAGTAATTGCACCTGAAATAATAAAACAAGTAACACAAGGCCACTCTTTAGGATTAAAATATTTTAACGATGGGAAAGAAAAATTTTTAGGAGCAACTTTAGCATCTGTAAGGTTTTTAAGGTAAAGTTATTTTAACAATAATATTAACTTTGTCTTTATTTTGCTATCTAAACCTAAGTAAGAAACAATATATATATCTGTAGTTAAAAAGTCACCATTTTCATCTTTACCATTCCAGATAGGATTTTCTGGTTTTAATTTTTTAACTAAATTCCCCTTTTTATCATAGATTTTAACTTCACTTTTTGCATCTTTAAAATAGACTTCATCGTTTAAGTTATCATTATTTGGAGTAAGAAGTATCACATTCTTACTTAAAGTTTCTATCTCATCCTTATCTTCTATAACATTCATCACATTCACTAATATTTGCTTTTCATCTTTTTGATTAGAAGTATCATATGCAACTACTTTTAATATATATTGAGCGTTGTTATACTCTAAGGTATTCCAACTCCATATATAGGGTGAGGTTGTCAAAATAACTTTTAACTCGTTGTTTAAAAAAATCTCTACTCTGTTTACTCCTTTATCGTCTAAAACACTTATTTCTACATTTATTAATCCAGACAAATAAGAACCTTGTTGTGGAGAAATTATTGTAACTATAGGAGGAGAATCTTCTTTTGGTGGAGGTTGAGTAGATTGTGTAGATTTTAAACTTTTATAAAATTCAAGATAGTCATAATAAAGTTTTTGTCTATTTTGGTCTCCTTCTGGATTCATATAAGAAAACTCAAATTGAATAATTTTTTCTGCTATATCTTGAAAAAATTTAATTTGTTCTTTTATAACTTGGATGTTCGAAGGAACTGCCTCAAATGGCAAGTTATCTACAGGCCAGCCATGGATTTGTTCAAATGTTTCAAGGTCATACCAAAAAGAAACATTGTTTACATCACAAGCATTTTTTAATGCTAAAAAATACGGAAGTGCCTCTGAGTATAAATTGACCCTTTTACAACCTACACCGTCTTGTAAAGCAACTATATCTACTTTACTACTGCTTAAAACATCCCTCCACCAACTCTCATAAAAATCAACTGAAACATTTTTTCCAAAGTAAGGTGAAATCATTACTTTTTTAGAAGAGTCTTTTGATTTAGCATAAGTTGCTAAATTAGTAATAAACTGTTTTAATATATTTTTAAATTCTTCGGTGTTCCAATGAAGATCTTCTATTTCATACACTATATACCATCCTTTAAAAGATGAATGGTTTTTATAAAGCTGCCATATTTCATCTATTACTATTTTATTTTTTTCTTCTTCATTAGCAAGCCAGTTTGCTACCTGAGAATATGGCGGTGGCCACCCCCAAGTTTCCCAGTCAGGTGCTGAATATCTTAAACCTATATATACATCAAAATAAAAACTATTTGCCAAAGTAAGTATGTTATAAACGAAGTTATCCGATTTTCTTATAGATGCCCAATTTGTTGAAGGATAATAACAAGAAATATCTTCTTCTAATACCCACTGAATTATTAAAGTATTCATACCTATTTGTTTCATATATTCAAACTGACTTTTCCATTTATCTAAACTCCAATATACATTATCAGATGGTTGAATAAAAGTTCCTTCTATTGTTTTATTAATTGTAGAATATGTAGAAACTAAAAAACTCCAACTATAGGTTAAACTTTTCCCACTTAAATCTTCGGCATATAACATCACATCAACCACTTGAAAAGTTGTAAAGTTTATTAAATAATAAGGATACACCACCAGCATAGGAGCATTCCACTCTATAAAATTTTTTGTAGTAGAAAAATTAAAATCCACATTATTTATCTTTATGTTAATTTTATCTGGATTTATATCACTCTCTTTATCTACAATCATAGCAGCAATAGGTTGTGAAAAATTATCCGTTTTATAGTTATTTTGCGGATATACTCTTACAACCTCAGGAGAAGCTAAATCGGGTGTGTTTGTATGTGTTAATAATAAATCTATATATACAGTTGAAGATCTACTTAAAGTGGTTAAATTTGAAATTCTAAACTGATATTTTCTTATTTTATTCCAAGAAAGAACTCCGTCTCCTTGTTGATGATATAGGGTTAAATCTGAAGTAGATACAATTACTTTTGTCCACTCATTCACATTTAATAAGTTATCAAATATTTTTACAAACATATCTCCATCTTCATCTTGTAAGATAAACCAAAATCTATCAACATTATCTGAAGAACCTTTTATCCAAAACTCAAAAGCTACTACATTTGAAAAATCTAAATTATAACTTAAATTATTCAAAAAATCAAAAGCAGCGTATTGTGAAGTTAAATTATAATAAATTTTTAGAGATTTATTTATGCTTTTTGAAGTTATAGTTGTAAGCTCAACTGAAAAGTAATTTCCAGATTGAGGATAAACCTGACTAAAATAACCTAACTGCCATTTCTCAAAATTATCTATAATTTTAACTGCACAGAATACATAGTAAGGAAGTATCAAAAAAAAATTTACATAAATAAATAGTTTTTTGTTTAGAAAACATTTACTAAACTACACCCAAACTAACTGCTTTTAGGATTGCCTCTGCTTTTCTTTTTACTTTAAGTTTAAAATAAATTTTACTAAGATAATTTTTAACAGTTTTTTCTTTGATACCCAAAGCAGATGCTATTTCTTTGTTAATTTTCCCTTTGCATATCATCTTCAAAATCATAAACTCTTGGGGAGTAAAAATATCATGAGATAAAAAATTTCTCTCATTAAAGCTATTGCTTATAAAGTTTGTAAGAAATGTCCTGGGAAAAATTTTTTCTCCTTTTTGAAGATAAAAAAGAGCATTTTTCAACTCAGAAATTCCCCACTCAACAGATATATATCCATCTATTAAGGGATTTAAAAATTCTTCTTTTAAGATATCTATTTCAGGATCGTATAGGTATAGAATTTTTATAGAAGGAACTATTTCTTTTATTTTGTTAACAAAAGAATTGAAATTTTTTTGTAATTTACATATGAGAATTACAGAGAAGTTATTATCTTGTTTTAATAATTTTATACATTCTTCTATTTTATCTATACATTTTATTTTATTAAAAATTTTAAACTTTTGAAAAAACTCTTTTAAACTTTCAGCATAAAGTGGTCTACTTTCTAAAATCAGAAGGTTAAACATTAATAACCTCTGAAAAAACTAGATTTTTATAAAAATACAAAAAATAACTATGAATTGTCAAGAGATATTGTTTAATTTAGTATTCAATTCTCTCTATGTTGTAGATAAGTATAGGAGTCCCTTTTTTGACTGTAACAGAATAAGTAGGTTTGTAGGACATTTCTTTTGCTTGTTCGGCGGTAAGTTCTTTAACTATAGTACCCCCAACACCAGGAGCTGCTATGTTTGCAGCTGCTTCAAGTAAAACTTTTGCAGGTATTGCTTCTTTATGTTTTTTTACTTTTCCAGGCACTCCCGCGGAACCGTCTGTATGTAGTGCGAGTCCTGCAAATTTTATTTCTTGTCCATTAGGAAAAACCATAGTATGGAAAAACACATTTACTCTATCTGCTGATTTTAATACAGAAGCATATCCTATAAGTTTTGTCCCTTTAGGTATCATAACTTTATCAAGATATATAACATCAAATTCAGTTTCAGCAATAACAGGCGATTCAAGGTTATATGAAAATATAGCTGTCTGAAGCACAGCATCAAACATAAAACCAGTGTGTAAAAAATACTTACCTTTTTGCTGTGGTGGATTGGTAAGTCCCGTCCAGGGTTCAACAGCTAATAAAGTACTACACAAGAATATCATAAATGTATTTATAAACTGTCTATAAATTAAAATTTTGAGATATTTTTGTTGTTT
>JANXCA010000020.1:5267-27183 GCA_025060535.1 Endomicrobiia bacterium
AACAAAGTACTACACAAGAATATCATAAATGTTTTTATAAACTGTCTATAAATTAAAATTTTGAGATATTTTTGTTGTTTGATATATTTGTATCTATCCATATGTTTTCCCCTTTTTAAGGGATTTTAAAGTTTATCTTATAGTTATTTTTGCCATCAGAAATTAAAAAATTATAATTTTTACCAACCAAAGGAAAAAGTATGTATCCATCAATTTGTTGCTCAGGTGAAACGAATTGTTCAGAAAAGACCCTAATAGGTAATTTTTGGTTTGTTTCTGTTTCAATTTGAAAAAGGTTAATAAAGAAAAAAGATTTTTGGTTATTTGATATTCTAAACTTCAGTATACCCTCTTCTGCAGAATATGGAGTATAAGATATGACACTTACAATTACATCCTTACCTACAGAAACTGCCGGATAAAAGTATGTTTTTTGGTTTTTGTTAACAAAATCTTTTACATTGACATAATTTAATTCTTTAGGTTGTATATTTTGTGTATTTTTAACTAAAAACTATAGAGTCAGGTAGTGAATGTAAAACATTTTTTATCTGTTCAAAAAATGTTTCAACTTCAGAATCTGTTTTAAATGTTAAATCAACACCAGAAACAACCTCATACACCAATGACATCTGAAGGTCAACTCCAACTATAACATCATCCTCAATACTCCATAGATTCAGATAACTTGGGAACGGCCTTCTTAAATTTTGTCAATATAGTTGTTTTAGTGGTGTTAATAAAATCACAATTATTTAATTGTATAAAATATTCTTATTCACTTATTCAAACTTAAAATTCATCAAGTATTCACCTATGTTTTTAATAATTTTATCTAAAGCTTCAGTTGTTGCGAATTTAATACATTCATAACTCGTCAATTTTTCAAAAATTTCTTGATGACTTTTATATCCTCGTCCAGTTGCAATTATTTCATCTATTTTTTTCTTATCTTTATATATTGTTATTCTTATCTTAAGATTATATTCATAATCTTTATATATCAAACTCCCAGCATAAATCTCTTTCAATTCAGATGTCTCTTTCTCAAACAAAACAAAATACTTTGATTTTGATTCTTCAAAACTACTTACTTCTTTGGGGCTATAGAATATTTGTTCCATTGTTTTTTGTAATGAATAAGTAAGTGTTTGTGCAAAATTGCTTTGATACTTAGTCCCTTTATCGGTAACCAACTCTATATTTTTAATTTTTTCATCAATACAGTAACTCACATCTGCATTATTTTTCTTCAAAATTGATGGTTCGTATATTTTAGGTGGAATCATAATTGTGAAACACCCAAATAGAAAAAGAAATAAAGGTAGTAGTATTATTAAATTAAACTTTTTCATAAAAACCCTCCTTTGTGTTTGGGATATACAACTCTGGTGGTGTTAAAAAATATAGAATATAATACTATAAAAATATTTTGTGACCTATTTTTAGTTCTCTTAGCAATGTAGAAACCAATTATCACATAGATAATATCAACAACTAATGAAGCAATAATTCCGTGCACAAAAAGAAAACCAACAAGTAGTATTACAATATCAACCGGCTGTACTCCAAAAACAAAAAGTTTATTATCAACTGCTTTAAAAGTTTCCTGTGGTTGCATTTATTATCTAGCGAGTGATTGTATTAGTTTATTAGTTTAAGTATATTTGATGATAAAAATATAATTAAACCACCAACGATTACCCAAATGCCTTTTTTAGCACATCAGAGTCATGCATAGCCATACGAATGCCAGTTATCACCATACCTATAACAACCAAAGCAGCACCTAAACCTTTTGTAAGCCAGTTTATAACATTTTGTAATGCAGAACCTATACCAGAGGTATCAGTATACTGAACAAAACTAAAACAAACACAAAAGATTATTAGCATTGGTATTACTAATGATATTTTTTTTATCATAATACCCTCCTTTTTATAAAATTATTAAAAATTATTAAAAAACCAAACCAACCTCGGCTCCTATTCCTGCAGCACTACCACCATAGGGAAGTTTTTCTCCATCAATTTCTGCATTGCCTACAGAATATGAAACTGAACCAAAAAATGATATAATAAAATTTTTATTATTGCCTAAAAGCCAACTATACCCTAAAAATGCTCCTGGAGCAAAAAGGCTTACATTACCAGTATAAGTACCATCTGAAGTGGTTCTTTCTACATTAATATTAGTAAATCCAACACCAACTCCCCACCATAAACCTGCTGGTGATTTTTCAAGATTAAGATAATTTTTATATATAAATTCACCACCATAAGCATTCCACTTCCATCCTTCTGTGTTATAATTCCACAAAACACCACCTATTCCCCAAGAATTTTTTTTACTTATCATTCTTTCATATTTTGCACTTGTCATTCCTGATGCTAAAGCTAAAACATTAGTGGTTAACATTGTTTTTAACGGTTCTTCTGCAAAAATTTTAGTTGCTAACATGAAGACAACAATTTTTATTAAACTTTTTTTGTGTATCATAAATTTCCTCCTTTTTTATTTTTGAAATTGTTAATATAATGTTTTATAAAAAAACTCTCACCTCCTTTTATGGTAAAATTTCTTTTATTGATAGTATTTTTTGTTTTATCAATGACTCTAAAAGCATGCTATATTCAAAAATAGGATATTTATTTCTTAATTCAAAAAATGTTTGTTTTGCCTGTTGTGGTTCATCAACTGCTAAATGTATACAAGTAAGATAAAACAATTTTTTAAGGTACAACTGTTCTGGTACTATTTTATATTTTACCATTAGAAAAGCTAACTTGTTCACTAATTACTATATTGCCGATTATATTTGTTCCTTCCGTTGACAATACTGCATATGTAGTATTATGAATCACAAAGTGTATTTCACCTTTTTTGACAAACCCTCAGCAGTGTTAGAATGCAAAGTAAATACTCGTGGCATAACTTCTGCCTTGGTGAAAAACTTTACCACCAATTATACCTCAACTCAAAAACTACAACCTCCTAAATCAATATTAGGAGATAAAATATAACTAAACACACTTGAAAAAAACTGATACAAATAATTTTTTATAAAACTTAAATCTCTAAAAATAACAAAGTATTAAATTTTACAAAATACCACTTTATTTGTCAAGGGAATTATCGTCGGAAAATAGTCCTAGGACTAAAGTCCTAATATAAAAATTTTGTTTAATTTTAGAAAATCACTATACCTTCTAAACAAAAATTTTCATCTGTTATAGAACAGATTTTTTTACAATACATTTAAATTTTTAAGATAACTAAAATACAAGAATACTTTTTTAGGCAAGTTATTAAGGCAAGTAATTATTTTTATATCAGAATCACAAAAGCTCTGTAGAAATAGTAAATAGAGACAGCTAATAACACTAATGCAAAGATTTTCTCTATGACTATACTCCATCTGCCTGGTTTGGGAAGCTTTGTTGCTATGCCACTAAATATACCTGCAACAAGAAGTGTTGTTGAAAGTCCTAAAGAAAAAACAAAAAGTAAAATCATACCCTCAAATAGCTTTTGTTGTGTTGCTACTATTACTAAAATAGTTCCTAAAACAGGAGTGCTACAAGGTGAAAAAACAAGCCCTGAGGTAGCTCCTAAAACTAAACTTCCTAAGTACCCTTTAAAAATTGAAGGATTAATAATTCCTTGAAGATTAAAATTTATCTTAAATATTCCAAACATACTAAAAGAAAAAACTAAACATACAAAGGCA
Organism: Endomicrobiia bacterium; assembly: GCA_025060535.1. Taxonomy (GTDB): domain Bacteria; phylum Elusimicrobiota; class Endomicrobiia; order DTEH01; family DTEH01; genus JANXDG01. Next base: position 8,998 of record JANXCA010000020.1, read on the forward strand.
ACTACCAAGTTTGTCCAAAAACTATTCTGTATGAGTCCAAAAACACTTCCACTAATAGAAGCTAAGCCACCTAATAATGAGTAAGTAATAGATACACCTAATACAAAAATTAAAGTAAGAACCACCCTTTTGCCTACTGACGCTTCAGATTGTGCTCCAATGTATGCAACTACTATTGGAATTAAAGGATATACACAAGGTGTAAAACTTGTCGCAACTCCTGCTAAGTAGGCTCCTATTAGTGTTATCTCCATAAATTAAAAGTTTATCTTTGTTGAAAAATTTATTGTTCTTGGAGGTTGAGAAATCCCTGGTATTTCTTCATATTTAATATCAAATAAATTTTCAATACTAAAAGTAAAATTTAAATTTTTGAAAGATTTTTTTATTCCAAGGTTTGTGATAATAAACTCTTTTGGTTGAGTTTTAGTTAGTTGTTTGTAGACATTATCTATTGATGTCTCAAAACCAAAAATTTTAGGTAAATGTAGTATTAAACTTAAGTAGTGTTTAGGATAATTTTCTATATATTTTAGCTCCTTTGTAGGATCTAAATCAATTTCTTTTGTAGTATATGTATAACAAATTTTGCTTTCAAAACTTTTATATCTAAACTTTAAGTCAAAACTGCCTCCATAGCTTTTGACTTTTGCTATATTTGCTACACGCCAGCTTTGAGTTGTGCCTTTTGGCCTTACCCAGTCAATCATATTAGTTGGTTCATATAGAAATCCTAAAATACTAAAAGATATCAAGTTTTTTAATTTTTTGTTTATTCCTATCTGATAGTTATTAGACTGTTCTACTTTTAAGCTTTCATCTCCTTGATGAGTAGGATCCCAATAAAAAAGTTCTGTGTAGGAGGGTACTCTGTGGACTTTGTTAGCAGCTAAAAAAATACTCATGGTTGAGAAAGGATTAAAACTTATTTTCGCACCAAACTGTGGAATAAAGTTATATCTTGAATAATAATTTTCAATAAAAGAAGCATCTAATAAAAATTTGTTATTATAGTTATAGCAAAAGTTCAAGCCAAGCCTGTATTCCCTATCAAAAAATTCTCCCATTCCTCTCCAAGAAAACAATGAACTAAAACCTTTACTGTCAAGTTGTTTAAATAAAATCTCTGTTAAGGGTTCAAAAATAAAGTTTTTATACTGAATACTTAATTTATTTAAAAAACCATACATATAGGAATTATGATAATTAGAGTAAGCTTGTGGATTGTAGCGTTGTGTTGTGTAGAAGTCATAACCGCTTCTTAAATAGATATCTAATTTATTAGTTATGTTCTCTTTTATAAAAAATTCAGAATTAACTCCTGCCAAAATAGTACGGATGTGTTCATACTCTTTTCTTGTTGAAGGTGTTGTATAAAAGTCCTGCGCGCCAAATTTTTTATCTAAAATTCCAACAAAAAAATCACTATTGTAAAAATTTGTCTTGTAAAAAATGTTGTAGTAGTTGTAGTCAGTGTTTTCTTTAAATCCAGAAGAACTTGCAAGTTCTAATGATAGGAGATTTTTTTCTCTTGCAAGATGTGCTTTAGTTAGAAAAGTATTAAAACTGCCGTAAGAAAATTTCAAAAAGTTGTTAGAGGTTTTTTTAGTAACTATATTAACTACACCAGCAAAGCTGTGCGGATGTTTTGCAAAGTTTCCACTTTTTGTTATCTCTATATATTCTATATCTTCTAAACTTATTGGTAAATTTAAGTTATGATGTCCTGTTTGAGGATCATTTATAGGGATGCCATTTAATGTTATTTTTAGCTGTTCAAAAGTACAAGAGTTTAAGGATATATCTGACTGCATTGGGCTTCTTCTTGAGATATTTACTCCATATTTATTTAGTAGCTCTGCCAAATTTTCTGAAGATGTTTTTTGAATATCGGTTTTAGTAATTACTTCTTGTTGAGGAAGAATCATCTGTTTTGATGCTTCCAGATAAATTTCAGATAAGTAAACTTTGTTTTTTATCAATATAGTTAAAAGAACTATAGAAATTAAATTTTTAAACTTCATAAAAACCTCCTTTTTGTATTTATAAAATTTTTAGTTAACTTAAATTTATAAATTTGGTTAACAAAAGTCAACAGTTGTATGAAAAATTTTTATCTTAAATGGACACAATCTCCGGAAAGGACCTCTTTTATACCTGATGGGGTTTCAACGAGAAGGGCTCCTGTATCTTGTTGGAGTTTTATGGCTTTCCCTTTTATTTTTGTAGTAAGTGTAATTATTTCTACTTCTCTTCCTAAAGTAGATGAGATTTTACTCCATTTTTCTATTATTTGTTTATATTCGTTTTTTATAAAATCTTTGTAATAAAGGTCTATTTTTTCTAAAAGTTTTGATAAAAACTCATTTATGTCTACTTTTTTATTAGTCAATTCTAACACAGATGTTGCTTGAAGCTTGTTTTTTATAAAAAATTCTTTATTTATATTTAAGTTCACACCTACTCCTACAATACACCAGTTTAGTTTATCTATTTCTGTATCTATTTCAATAAGTATACCTGAGATTTTTTTATCTTCTACTACTACATCATTTGGCCATTTGGTGGTTGCAGAGATATTGTAGTTTTCTCTTAAAACTTCAGCTATGGATAAAGAAAAAAGATAGTTTAGATTAAAAACAATATTAGGTGAAATCTGTGGTTTTAAGATCAAAGAAAAATATAATCCTCCCTTGGGTGAAAACCATTTTCTTTGAAGCCGTCCTTTGCCAGAAGTTTGTATGTCAGCTATTATTAATACATTTTCTATATTTGGAGTTTCATCTAAAATTTTTTTAGCAACATCCATAGTTGAGGAAGTTTTTTTGAAGTGATAAATTTTAGATACTATGCTTAAGTTTTTCTTAAGAATATCCTCAGGTGAGAAAGCACTAAAAAGAAGTTTGTATCCGAGTTTTTTGTTCTTTTTTATTTCATAACCTTCAGATATTAATTTTTTTATTATTTTGTAAACCCCAACTCTTGAAATTCCACACATCTTTGCTATTTTTTCACCAGAGATAAATTTATCTTGGTTTTCTTTTAGAATTTTAATTACTTTTAGATAGTTATCCATTATTCCATTATTCTACTTAGAAGTTTCAATGCTTGTTTTGTTGCTTTAACATCGTGAACTCTAAGATAATCAACTCCTTGTAAAATACAATATGTGTGCAAAACTATACTTCCTTCATATCTTTCTTGAGGAGGCAGTGGGTTTTCTTCCGAACCTAAAATTCTGCCAATAAAACTCTTTCTAGATAATCCCACAAGAACTTCAAATGTAAAAACTTCACCATCTATTGTAAGCTTTTTAAACTCTTTTAAGTTTTTTAGTATTTCAATGTTGTGCTGAGTTGTTTTACCAAAACCAATACCTGGGTCAAGTATTATTCTTTTAAGGTCTATTTTATTTTCAATTAGAAACTTTATTCTTTCTATAAAAAACTCCTTTATATCAGAAATTACCCCCTTTGGGTAATATGGATTTATTTGCATTGTTTGGGGAGTCCCTTGCATATGCATAAGGATTATTTTTACATCTGGATAAATTTTTAGAAGATTTATTACTTCTGGAGAGTATCTTAAGGCATAGATGTCGTTTATAATCTCTACGCCATTTTCTAATGCTTGCTTTATAACTTCGTATTTATAGCTATCAATTGAAAGAGGAACCTGACTCCATCGCTTTTTAATCTCTTTTATAACAGGCACAACCCTTTTTATTTCTTCTTCAACAGATACTGGTTGGCTTCCAGGACGAGTTGACTCCCCTCCTATGTCTATTATGTCTGCACCCTCACTAATAAGTTTTTCTGCTTGAGATAAAGCATCTTCGATTTTTAAATACTTACCTCCATCATAAAAAGAATCAGGTGTGACATTTAAAATTCCCAATATCTTCATAACTATTAGTCACTTCTAATCAACTCCAAAACCTCCATTCTTGCTCGGAGGTCTTTTAAGAATATCCCACGCATGCAGGAGGTTACAATTTTATGTCCTGGTTTTTTTACTCCGCGCATTGAAAGACATAAATGTTCTGCTTCACACACTACAATCACACCTAACGGTTTTGCTTTTTCCATTATTGCTTCAGCTATATGTTTTGTAAGTCGTTCTTGAAGTTGAAGACGTTTTGAAAAAACCTCAACAACTCTGGCTAACTTTGAGATACCAAGAAGACGTTTTTTATTAGGAATGTAAGCGATATGAATTTTACCAAAAAATGGCAGTAAGTGGTGTTCACATATTGAATAAAATGGAATATTTTTTTCTAAAACTACCTCTTCATACTCTTCGGTTTCATAATAAACTGTTAAGACATCTTGTGGTTTTTGAAAATATCCACTTAATGCTTCCTCATAAAATTTTGCAACTCTTCTTGGTGTGTCTTTAAGTCCTTCTCTTTGAGGATCCTCACCTATTGCTAAAAGTATTTCTTTTACTGCTTTTTCTATTTTTTCTTTATCTATTTTTTTCATATTTTTACCGCTCATCTCCCAATCCCCCAAATTCTCCCAATGCGGGTTTGGGAGAATTTGGGATAAATGCATTATTCAAGGATTAAGTTTTTAATTTTTTCAAGTTCTCTCTGATAGCTTATTCTATCATTTACAAAATCTACATACCAAGAGTTATGAATTTTAATATAATCTGAAAAATTACATATTCCTTGATATGACTCTTCTATATACTCTCTATACGAAGAAAACTTCCAATCCTGAGGAAAATCAACTAAATATGCACTTACAGGATTTAAGTGAATGTATCTTGTTAAATGTATTAATTGCTCATCTGTTTTTACCAAAACACTTTTAAATCTTCCTTCCCATAGAGGACCTTTTCTATTATATTTTACATTAAAATACTTACTATAACTTTTTAACACTATATTCATATAAGAAGACAAGATATCATCCTTAAGGGGTGCTAAAACTAAATGAATATGGGTAGGCATAATGCAATATGCAATAATTTTTATTATTTTTTTCTGAGGTATATCTGCTAAAACTTTTTCCTTTTTCTTAATTTCTAAAAAATCAGAAAATTTATAAACTGGATTTTCTACGGAATAGAACTCTAATGTTTGAATCATTCTTTCAAAATCATCTTCGGAAACAAAAATTTTATATCCAGCAATACTTTTAGTAAAAATATGATAGACACTATTTGCTAAAAATTTAGTTTCTCTATATGGCATAATAAAATACACTTATTTTTCAACCAAAACCCAAACCCGCATTGGGAGAAGGGGTTGGGGTTAGTTTGTTTTTATAATCTCATCTATCTCCTGAGCCTCAAGTACTTCTTTTTCTATAACTCTTTTAGCTAATGCGTGAAGTTTATTTATGTTTTCAGACAAGAGACCTTCGACTCTCTTTTCACAGTTTTCTATTATACTTTTTATCTCTTCATCAATAAGTTTCGCTGTAGCTTCGGAATACATTTTTTCTCTCGTAAGATAATCTCTACCTAAAAATATCTCCTCTTCACGCTTTCTTAAAGTCAAAGGACCAATCTTTTCAGACATACCATATTCTGTAACCATCTTAGTTGCTATTTCTGTTGCTTTTGAAAGATCATTCTGTGCTCCAGTTGTTATATCATTAAATACAATCCTCTCAGCAGTCCTTCCTCCTAATAAAACAGATATTTTGTTTAGTAACTCTTGTTTTGAAATAATATATTTGTCTTCAGCAGGAAGCTGCAAAGTATATCCAAGTGCTGGTCCACGAGGAATAAGAGAAATTTTATGGACAGGGTCACATCCAGGTGTAAGTTTTGCTACTAATGCATGACCTGCTTCGTGATAAGCAATAATTTTCTTCTCGCGTTCTGAGATAACTCTTGATTTTCTTGCAGGCCCTGCCATAACTTTCTCTATTGCTTCATCAAAATCACTCATATCTACAGCATCTTTATTTTTTCTTGCTGCAAGAAGCGCTGCTTCGTTTACTAAATTTGCAAGATCTGCTCCTACAAATCCAGGTGTTCTTTGTGCTATTATTGATAAGTTAACATCATCTGCAAGTTTTACTTTTCTTGTGTGGACTCTAAGTATCTCTTCTCTTCCCTTAATGTCAGGAACAGGTACTACTATGTGCCTGTCAAATCTTCCTGGCCTTAGTAATGCAGGATCTAACACATCTGGCCTGTTTGTAGCACCTATCAAAATCACACCTTCTGTGGTATCAAAACCATCTAACTCTACAAGAAGCTGATTTAAGGTTTGCTCTCTTTCATCATGTCCTCCACCAATCCCTGCAAATCTGTGTCTTCCAACAGCATCTAACTCATCTATAAACAACAAACAAGGTGCATATTTTCTTCCCTGTTCAAAAAGGTCCCTTACCCTTGAAGCACCTACACCTACAAACATCTCAACAAACTCAGACCCAGAAGCTGAAAAAAACGGAACCCCTGCTTCACCTGCTACAGCTTTTGCAAGGAGTGTCTTTCCTGTACCAGGAGGGCCATAAAGTAGTACACCTTTAGGAATTTTACCTCCAAGCCTCTGAAATTTCTTAGGATCTTTTAAAAAATCTATTATCTCCTGAAGCTCCTCTTTCACTTCATCACAACCCGCTACATCTTTAAAAGTAACATCGCTTTTGTTTTTGCCTGTGTATAACCTTGCACGGGACTTACCAAACATCATTGCTTGTTTCCCACCGGATTGAAGTTGTTTTGTCCACAAATACCATAAAAGAAAAATTAAAATAACAGGACCAAAATTAAGAAGTACTGACCAAAACCAACTACCTCTGTCAGCTGTTGCTGTAAATTTTACATTGTAGTATTCTAACTCATCAACAAGTTTTGAATCTTCTGGAATTCTGTAAGTTTTAAAGTTTATTAGTTTTGAATTTTCTTTATATTTTCCTGAAATTGTATCTGATTTTAATTTTACCTCAACAACCTTTCCTTCTCTCAATAAAGTTTTAAAATCAGAATAAAGTATCTCTTTTTCAGCTTGCATATCTCTTATTCCACGGAAGAATAAAAAAATAAGAAAAAAGATAAGCACCCAAGATATTAAAGACCTTATTTCATTCTTTTTCATATTATTTTTATAACTCCTTTATTTAAAGGTTGCTATATAAGGTAAATTGCGATATTTTTCTTTATAATCAAGCCCGTATCCAACCACAAATTTATTAGGAATATCAAACCCTTTATAATCAGGTTTTATTTTTTGTTTTCTTTTCTTAATTTTGTTTAATAAAACACAAATTTTTACAGATTTAGCTTTTCTGGCAATAAGATTATTTTTTAAAAACTCTAATGTCTTACCTGTATCTAATATATCATCCACAATCAACACATCCTTTCCAACTGGACTATCATATAAATCCATAATTACTTGGATAAAATCATTTGGAGTTTTGGATTCATAAGACCTTAAAGCCACAAAATCTACCTCACAGTCTAAATCAATATGTCTAATTAAATCACTCAAAAATACTGTGCTTCCTTTTAAAATCCCAACAATTAACAATTTTTTATTCTTATAATCTTTAGATATTTCTCTACCAAGTTGAATTACTCTTTTTTTAATCTCTTCTTCTTTTAGAAGAATTTTAAGTTTTGAAATTTATCTTTAGAAAATTTTTTGTTTTAAAGGCATATATATTTTTAGTAAGAGGCCTTTTATTCTCTGGGAACTTTAAAAATTCAATAAGTTGTTCTACTAAATTTTTGTAGCCCTGTTTTAATTTTAAACTATGTTTAATTGCGATTTCAGAAACTATTCTGTAGAAAATTTCTCTTTGTGTAAACTCATTATACATTAAAAATTTTTTTAAATCAATAAACACATTTGAATTTTTAAAACTTAAGCAATCTCTTATTTTTTTACTAATCTCATTAGAGATTATTTCATATACTCTATTTATTAAAGATGAAGCAGCTACTATATTAGATTCAAAATTTGAATTTATTTTTTTAAACAAAGGAAAAATTTTGTTTCTTAATAGGTTGCGTTTATAAAAATCTTCTAAATTTGTTTTATCTATAACATAACTAATTTTGTTTTCGTTAAGTATCTCTAAGATTTCTTTTTTATTAATATCTATTAAAGGCCTTATTATATATATATTGTGTTTTTTAAAATTTACAACTCTCAAAAAAGGAATTCCACAAAGTCCTTTAAGTCCACTTCCTCTTAGAAGATTCAAAATAAATGTCTCTGCAAGATCTGTTTGTGTGTGCGCTGTAGAGATAATACTACATTTTAGGTTATATGCCTGGTTTAAGAGTTTATCATATCTAAGTTCTCGTAAAGTATTTTCATCATACTTTTTTGGTTTAATCTCATCTATTATTAACCTGAGGTTGTGTTTATTACAAAACTTTTCTATTGTTTGAATGTCTTTTTGTATTTCTTTTTTACTTCTTAAATTATGATTAATATATACAGGAAAAATTTCTATTTTATGCTTTAAAGAAAACTTATAGAATAAAAACAACAAAAACATGCTATCAGGACCACCAGAAACTGCCAGTATTACTTTTTTTTGTTTGTTAAGTATGTCTGAAACTTCTTTTAATCTTAATATAAATTTTTGATAAATTTTATCTGGAATTTCTTTCATACATAAAATAAAATCTACTTTGATATTAAAAAACACTCAATTTCAGCTATTGGTTGTATTTTTTTAAACCCAGCTTCTTTAAGTCGTCTTATTATATTATTTATTATATTTTTATTTTTTGATTTTATCTGCGGAGAACCAATATAATGTAGAAGTCTTCCTTTTGGTTTAAGGATTCTATACAAAGACAAGTAAAAATTAAAAGAATAAAGGTCCTCGGCTATGTTAAACTTAGGAGGGTCGTGAAGAATATACTCAAATGAGTTCTCATTAAATTTTGTGATTACTTCTTTAGCATCTGCTAAGATTAGTTTTGCTTTTCCCACAGGAGGGTATTCATCTTCTGTTAAATTTTCAAATAAAAACTGTGAATAAGGATTTTGTTTGGCAATATATAAGACATTTTCATCTTTTTCTATAGTAATTACTCTACAGCCACGCTTAAGCAAAAATATAGAAGTATATCCTAAACCTGTGCATATATCTAAAACCAAACTACCAGCTGAAGGATTTAAAGCTTCAACTTTTTTTGCTGCATCAAGCTCAGGAGTAAGTTTTGAAATTCTATGCATCTGAATACCATCAATCTGAATAGTAGGCCAACCAGATGTATTTACTAATTTATAAAAATGTCCTTTAAAAAATTTTATCTCTTTCATTGTTTTTATTCTAAATATAAAATTTAAAATTACTAAACAATATTTGAATTAAGTATTGAAATAGAACCTATTTGTTTAATAAAGTAATTTTATGTTAAAAGAAAATGATATCGTTATAGCAGTTGATACTAAAGGTAAAAAATATGTTTTTGAGTTAAAAAAGGATGGAATTTTTTCTTTCCATAAAGGTAAAATATTACATAATGAATTAATAGGCAAACCAGATGGCTGCATTGTTTACTCTTCTATGAGTGAAAAACTTATTATCCTAAGACCTACTTTGATGGAGTATAACCTTTATAGATTAAAACGAGGAGGTCAAATTATATATCCTAAAGATGTAGGACAAATTTTAGTATTGGCAGATATATTTTCAGGTGCAAATGTTTTTGAATGTGGGTGTGGTTCAGGTGCTTTAAGTTTGTATATATTAAGAGCAATTGGTGAAGATGGCAAGTTAGTAGCTGCTGATGTAAGAGAAGATATGCTTAAGATTGCTAAAAAAAATATAGAAGAGTATTATAAAAAACCCATAGAAGAATTTAAAAATTTAGAGCTTAAACTCTTAGACCTTAAACAGGCACAACTTCCTTCAGAGTATTTTGATAGAGTGATTATAGATATAAATGACCCATGGGAGGTACTTGAGAAAATTCACTATACACTTAAACCATCAGGAGTAGCTTGTTTTTGGCTACCGACTGTTCTTCAAGTTTTTAATTTAACAGATAAAATAGAAAAAGAATTCCAAGATAAAATTTTTATCCAGGGAATTTATGAGACACTCCAAAGAGAGTGGCGAAAAAAAGAAATAAGCTTAAGACCTAAAGATAGAATGGTAGCACATACTGGGTTTTTGATAGTTATAAGAAAAATTCTATAAATTAATTTTTTTAATTTATAAATGAAAACAACTCTTAAAAGATTTGGTATTGCTATACCTAAAGAATTACTTGAAAGGTTTGATAAATATATAAAAGAAAAAAAGTATAAAAACCGCTCAGAAGCAATAAGGGATTTAATCCGTGCAGAATTTGTTAAAAAATCTTGGCAACAAAATAAAGAAGTTGTTGGAGTAATCTCTATAGTTTACAACCACCATAAAAGAGAACTATTAGACAAAATTGTTGATTTACAACATAACTATCAGCACCTAATAATTGCATCACAACATATTCATCTGACACATGAAAGTTGTCTTGAAGTTATACTTACTCGTGGAAAAGCAAAATCTATCCAGGAACTAAAAGATAAGCTTGCTGCAATAAAGGGTGTTACTCATTCTACATTAAGTATAACAAGTATTGTATAAATGTTTAAATTTTTTCTTCCAACAAAAATAATTTTTGGATGTGGAAGTATCAACAACCTCCACAATGATGTAAAACCTTTAGGAAAAAAATGTCTTATTGTTTGTGGTAAAAGCTCTTTAAAAGAAAACGGCTTACTAAAAAAGATAACAGAAAACCTCTCCAGAAATGATATTGAATATGACTTATATGAAGGCATCTCCCAAGAACCTACTACTGAATTAGTGTATAAAGGTTTAGAAATTTTAAACAAAGATAAATTTGATTTTGTAGTTGGAGTAGGTGGTGGAAGTGTAATAGATGTAGCAAAAGCCACTGCGGGACTTTATGGAGAGTTTAGTTATAACAAAAATTTTAAAGTAGAAGATTATCTGGAAATAGATGGGACAAAAAGAGTTGAAATTCCAGGAATACCTTTTGTATCTGTACCAACAGTAGCAGGAACAGGTGCCGAAGTCACAATGAATGCGGTAATTTTAAATCCACTTTCAGGTAAAAAACGGTCTATTCGTTCAGAATATCTATTTGCTAAATTAGCCATAATAGACCCTTTAACCACAATTACTCTCCCTAAAACAATATCCTCAACAGCAGCAGTTGATGCTTTATGTCATTTAGTAGAAGGATTTATTTCTAAGAAATCCTCTCCTTTATGTGACCACTTTGCTATTGAAGGAATAAAATATATAATAGAGAATCTACCTTTAGTAATTAAAAATCCTTCTGATATATCTGCCAGAGAAAAAATCTCAATTGCTTCTTTATATGGTGGAATAATGATTGTAAATTCAGGATTAACTTTAGCCCATGGTATAGCTGCTGTAGTTGGAGCTAAATATAAAATTCCACATGGAGTTGCTTGTAGTGTAGTTTTGCCTGAGGTTTTGGAATGGAGTTTAGAGTTTATTCCACAACAGAAAATTTTAACAATAAAAAATCTTTTTAGTGAAAATCCAAAGATGTTTCTTTATAATTTTTACACAAAGATAGGACTAAATACCAAATTAAATATCTCTAATGATTTTAACTTTGAAAAATTAGCAGAAGAAATTTTAAATACCTCCTCTACAAAAGGATCTCCTAAAGAACCGACTTTACAAGAAATTATAACCATTTTAAAACAAATAATAAACACATAGCAATAAAAATCAAAACTTATCATACAATTATTTCTTTAATTTTTTACCTCTTGACAAAGTAGCACGAATTTTATAAAAGTGCTATCAAATGATTATAACAGAATTCCTAAAATTTACAATAAAAAACGCTTTTAAGAAAACAAGATATAAGTTTACTAACTTACCTAAGATAAGTTATAACAAAAAATATGGAGTATATATCCACATACCTTTTTGTAAAACAAAATGTAAATTTTGCCCCTTCTATAAAGAAATATACAACCCACAAATTAAAAAAGAGTATTTAGAAGCATTAAAATCAGAAATACTTACAAAAGATATTAGTGGAAAACCTATCTGGATATATATAGGTGGAGGAACTCCAAACCTACTTAACATTGAGGAACTAAACGAGATTATTTCTTGTCTTAAACAAAAAATCTCTCTACCAAGCACAGGCATAGAATTACTTCCAGAATTAGTAAATACTGATTATTTAGTATCTTTAAAACAAATTGGTTTCACAAAAATAAACTTAGGAGTTGAATCTTTAGAACTTAATGTACTTAAAAGCACAAACAGAAAATTTGTAAAAGAAGAAAAAATAGAAGATATAATAAAGTTAGCCCTAGATTTAGGGTTGTGGGTAAATGTAGATATGATGGTTGGGCTTCCTCATCAAACAGAAGAGAGTTTCCTAAAAGATATACAAAAAATCTCCCAAATAAAACCTTCACAAGTAACAATCTATCCTTATATGGTATTTAAAAACACACAAGCAACTCCAAGTATGGACCCAAAAACTCAACATAGCTTAATTGAGGAGGCCTTTTTAGTTCTTAAAGATTCTGGATATATAAGAAAAAGTATATGGACTTTTTCTTTAAACTCAGATGATATCTATGACTCCTCAAGTGATGAGTTGGTATGTGACTACATAGGTTTTGGAGCAGGAGCTTTTAGTACTTCATCTAAATGGAAAATAGTCAATCCTGAATTAAAGGCTTATCTTAAAAATCACAAAACGAAAAATAACTTAGTTTTTCTCTCTGAAAAGACAAAACTAACTGACACATCCAGATATTTTGCAAAAATGATTTATGATTTAAATTGTTACTATGACAAGAATTTATCCTTTTTTAATTTTATAGTATTTTTACTCAAATTAAGAAATTACTCAAATAAAACAAAACTAACACAAAAAGGAATTTATTTTTCTCATGAAATCACAAGAACTGTTGTTGAAAGTTTACCTTTGCCTATTCAGAACAAAAATATAGTTGAAAACTATAAAGATTATATGGAATATATAAATTAGGAGGAAATATGAAAAAAATATATGTAGTAGGAATTTTAAGTTTAATGTTTAAGATAGGTTTTTGTCATCATGCTATGGAATATATTGAAATAGAAAGCTATCAGACAGCAAAAAAAGGAGAGTTTATATTTCATCTTCACTATGACTATTTTGTTGACGACCAAGATGATCCTACATTAGACCATTGGGAGTTTACTTATGGAGTTTCTTATGGAATACTTGACAGATTAATGTTTGATGTTCACACTCACTTTGCTAAATTTGGAGCAGGCCATTTAGTTGTGGACCTGAATGAACCAAAGTATCAAAACTATTCTCAATTAGGTCCTTCACCATTTATAGAAGCAGCTGCTTTTGTGCTTCAAGCAAGAGTTACAGAAGAAAAACAACTTCCAATAGATATAGCCTTAGCTTTTAAATATGAATATCCAACACAAAAAAGCAAAGAACTTTTAGATGGAAAAGAAGTATTTGAAGGAAGTTTAATTTTATCAAAAAATTTTGCACAACATTCAAATATATGCTTTAATCTAAACTTTGGAAAAGATGGAGAAGAATCAATTAAAACTCTTGCATTAGGAGTAAAAACACCACTTACATTCTACCCACACGGAATTACTTTTGGAGTTGAGTTTTTAGTAGAAAACTACCAAGATATTTCAAACAGTTGGTCCATATTACCAGCTATATATGCGCCTTTTTTAGAAAACATAATTTTTAAAACAGGCATTGAATTTGGAAAAAATTTAGAAAAACTAAGGACAAACTGCACACTGATGTATAGATTTTAAAAACAATGAAAATAAAATTTTTTGTTTTGATTTGTTTTTTTTCTTTATCTTATACACATGAAATCTGGATAGATTTAGATAATTTTTATCCAACCAAACAACAGAAAGTAAAAATTTATGCTTGTAGTGGCCATAGTTTTCCAAAAAGTGATGAAATAATTTCAGAAAAGTTTTTTGATGGGTTCAAAGTTACCAATCAAAAAGAAGAATTTTCAATAAAACCAAAGTTAGAAAAACAAACAAATACTCTTTTAGCTGAATTTAAGACAAAAGAGGAAGGAAGTTTTGTTGCATATTTTTTTATAAGAAAACCCCAAAGCAAACCACTTTATTACGCAAAAGCAATTTTTGCAGTAGAAGATTCTACATCTGAAGTTTCATCAACTATAATAAACAAAGAAACTTTAGAGATAGTCTTATCAAAAAATCCATCACAAATTAAACTCAAAGACAAACTTGAAATCAAAACATTCTTTGAAGAAAAACCAATAAGCACAACACTATATATTCAACCTGAAAACAAAAAACCATTTTACATAACCACAAACAAAGAAGGAACTGCATATTTAGAAATAAAAACACCAAAAAGATATCTAATCTCTTCTACTTATAAAGGGTTTACTGCTTCATTAGTGTTTTTTGTAAAAGAAAAATAAAAACTAAAGGAGAAAAAAATGAAAAAACTTATTTTTTGTATATTGCTATATTTTATTTTTTTAAGTATTTGTTTCTCACACAAAGTGAATTACTCACTAATACAAGGAGGAATTGGTTTTAGATTTTTTTATGAAAATAACCAACCAGTCTCTTACGCAGATGTAGAAATTTTTTCACCAGATGAAAAAAACATACCATATCAAACAGCAACGACAGACAAAAATGGATGTTTTTTATTTTTACCAGATAAAAAAGGAAAATGGAAGATAGTTTTAAATGATGGCTTAGGACATGGTTTAGTAAAAGAGATAGAAATAAAAGAAGATTTTTCTTTTAAAGAAGAAAAACAAAAAGAATTTAGTTTGTTACAAAAGATAATAGTTGGAATAAGTATAATATGGGGTATAACAGGAGTAGTATTTTATATTTTTGCTAAAAGAAAGGTTGACACTAAATAAATATGCACATCCCAGATGGATTTCTTGATATAAAGACATCTCTTATTACTAACTTAATTTCTGCTATATTTATTTTTATTTCTATAAAAAAAATAAACACTAACTTAAATCCTCAAAGGATTCCACTTATGGGAATATCATCTACATTTGTTTTTACAATACAACTTCTTTCTTTTCCTGTTTTTTCTGGGACTTCTGTTCATCTTTTAGGAAGTGTTTTGGTAGCTGTTTTGTTAGGACCTTTTTGTGGGTTTTTAGTTGTAAGTTGTTCCTTGATTTTACACAGTTTATTTTTTCAACACGGAGGAGTGCTTACACTTGGTGCAAACATTTTAAACATAGCAGTAGTTGGATGCTTTTTGGGATATCTAATTTATAAGATTTACCCAACTAATATCTCAGCAGCATTTTCTGCTTTTTTAACCACAATGATTGGTGCTTTTTTATGTAGTGTTGAGCTTTTTTTATCAAACAAATCTCCGATAAAACAAACACTTATTGCTATGAGTAGTTTTCACATAATAGGTGGTATTATTGAAGCAGTAGTTACTTTTTTGATATTAAATTTGATATACAAAGTAAAACCTGAAATAAAAGAATTAGAAAAGATATGAAACATTCTTTTTTTGACAAATATAGTTATTTAGACACACCAATTCACAGAATAAGGCCTGAAATAAAGATGATATTTTTTTTAATTTTTACATCTTTTGTGATAATTTTTGAAAAGAAGCATTTTATATTTTATATTTTAAGTTTTGTTGGTGTATTTTTGATTTCTTTGATATCAAAGGTACCTTTTAACTTTTTGATAAAAAAAATAATTACAATATTACCTTTTGTTTTTTTAGTTGCTATATGTAATTTTTTTTCAAAATCAAAAAACATATCAACAGCACTATATACTTTTTTAAACTCCTCATTAGTAGTTTTTTTACTTATCTTATTAGTTGAAACTACTAAGTTTTATGAATTACTTTCTGTTTTAAAAAAATTCAGAGTTCCTAAAATTTTAATTATTTTGCTATCCTTCATATATAGATATTTTTTTGTACTAATTGATGAGATAGAAAAAACTCTCTATTCTATAAAGCTTAGATCTCCAAAAAAATATCCTAACAAAAAATCATTAGCCAACATAGTTGGGATGTTGTTTATAAAGAGTTTTGAGCGAGCAGAAAGAATATACTATGCTATGATTATTAGGGGATTTTCAGCAAGAGATGAACATAATTGAAGTAAAAAATTTAACTTATACTTATCCAGATGGTACATTAGCTGTAGATAATATAAGTTTTTCTGTAAGAGAAAATCAGACATTGTGTATTATAGGTCCTAATGGTGCTGGAAAGACCACACTTTTGTTGTGTCTTGTAGGAGTTTTAAGATATAGAGGAGAAATAAAAATTTTTGGAGAAACACTTAATTATAAAAATGGTGGTGATATAAGAAAAAATATTGGTTTTTTATTTCAAAATCCGGACGATCAGTTATTTATGCCTACTGTTTTTGAAGATGTTGCCTTTGCGGCAAAGGAGTTTAAGTATAAAGAAGAAGATGTAGAAAAACTTACAAATGAAGCATTAAAGAAGGTGGGGCTTGAAGGATATAAGAATAGGCTATCTCATCATTTAAGCTATGGAGAAAAGAAAAAAGTAGCTTTAGCATCAAGTTTAGTATTAAATCCAAAGATTTTAATTTTAGATGAACCTACATCAAATTTTGACCCAGCAACTCGTAGGGAATTTATTGAGCTTATAAAAAGTTTGATATGTACAAAAATAATAGCAACACATGATTTAGACATGGTTGAAAAAATTGCAGATAGTGTTATTTTAATAAACAATGGCAAAAAACTTAAAGAAGCAAAACCATCCGAGATTTTAGACGATAAAGAATTACTAACTCAAAACAGACTTATTTAGTTTTTAATATCTTGACTTTGTTTTAAAAATTTTGTATAATTTTATTAAATAAAGATTTTTGGTGCTTTAGTATTTAAAAAGTTTTGGTTTTTTATTTTCTGAATATTGATTAAAAATTTTATAAAAATGCTCTTTGACATTTTAACATAAAAAATTAGGTATTTTTTGGGAATTATAAACTTTACAGAAATGGCAGGTTAGCCAATTTTGATTATCCTTAAAAACTCAGTAATTTTTAAAATTTTTACAAAAATTTTATGTGTAATTTTTGTTTTGCGAGATGGAGGTTAGTAATTTTTGAATTTTTGTTGTTGAAAAATCATAAAGAAATTTTTGCGCCGTGCGAAAAGATAGCCCGATAACAAGGGGATTGCGACGAAGCTATCTAACAAAAGGTTTTTCATTTTTCTCATAAGTGCGAAAAGATAGCCCGATAACAAGGGGATTGCGACTCAAACTCCACAAACTCTTCTTCTTTCTTTTGTTCCTCAGTGCGAAAAGATAGCCCGATAACAAGGGGATTGCGACCCCTCTAACCAAAATTCTTCTACATCGTCGGGAGTGTGCGAAAAGATAGCCCGATAACAAGGGGATTGCGACTCTTGCTACAATTTGCAAAAAAACTCCTCTTATCTGTGTGCGAAAAGATAGCCCGATAACAAGGGGATTGCGACTTTTTCTATTTGATTTTCTGTAATTTTTGACAGATTTTTGTGCGAAAAGATAGCCCGATAACAAGGGGATTGCGACACTATCTAAAAATTTAGCTAAGTTGGGATATTCATGTGCGAAAAGATAGCCCGATAACAAGGGGATTGCGACTTTAATTTCCCTACCAGCCAAACAGTAGCTGGTAGAGTGCGAAAAGATAGCCCGATAACAAGGGGATTGCGACAATATTCTTTTAATCTCGTCTATCGTCCATATACTCATAGTGCGAAAAGATAGCCCGATAACAAGGGGATTGCGACAGTGTGATAGATTGGTTCATAACTGCAATCTTATTTTATGTGCGAAAAGATAGCCCGATAACAAGGGGATTGCGACTTTGATTAGTTTGATTTTGTTGATTTTGATTAGTTTGAGTGCGAAAAGATAGCCCGATAACAAGGGGATTGCGACGACTCCTGGATTCCAGGGGTTCAACTGAATCCATATTCTGTGCGAAAAGATAGCCCGATAAC
This sequence comes from Endomicrobiia bacterium, assembly GCA_025060535.1. Lineage (GTDB taxonomy): Bacteria > Elusimicrobiota > Endomicrobiia > DTEH01 > DTEH01 > JANXDG01. The sequence continues at coordinate 27,015 of JANXCA010000020.1, forward strand.
AAGGGGATTGCGACTTTTCCCTTCCCAGTGCACTGATTTTCCTGTTCCAAAGTGCGAAAAGATAGCCCGATAACAAGGGGATTGCGACTTAATCATTGCATATGGATACGCTGATACTATATCTACTGTGCGAAAAGATAGCCCGATAACAAGGGGATTGCGACTAAAA
>JANXCA010000210.1 GCA_025060535.1 Endomicrobiia bacterium
GGGATATAAAGCTTTTTTGGGGTGTGTGGGATTTGTTGAGCAGTTTGGTTTTATCTGAACCATGTGGGATATAAAGCACTGCTTGGGTCGGCTGTTCGTACAAAGCAGGAGCGTTTTATCTGAACCATGTGGGATATAAAGTGTACTACCGCCGTCCCCGAAGTCTTCAGATGATTTGTTTTATCTGAACCATGTGGGATATAAAGGTGGGTCGTGTTCTGTACACGTTGTTGAAGAATGGTGTTTTATCTGAACCATGTGGGATATAAAGGTGGTAGTGTCATCTGCGGCCGATGTTGAGGCATTGGGTTTTATCTGAACCATGTGGGATATAAAGCTGGGGATGTGCTTGCAAGTGCGTTAGGTGAGTGGGTTTTATCTGAACCATGTGGGATATAAAGCGAATGGAACGAAGGAACTCGTCAAGAGCAGAAACGTTTTATCTGAACCATGTGGGATATAAAGAAAACAGCCCCAACCTCTCCCAAACCCAACATACCTAGTTTTATCTGAACCATGTGGGATATAAAGATTTCTGCCTCTTCCCTAAGTTTAGCAATTTCCTTTGTTTTATCTGAACCATGTGGGATATAAAGGCACAAACTCCGACATCGCTCCCTGCCAAAAACAAGTTTTATCTG
>JANXCA010000211.1 GCA_025060535.1 Endomicrobiia bacterium
GAGGTATGTGAGGGTTTTATCTGAACCATGTGGGATATAAAGGTGATTGGAAACAAAACATCTGACAAAAGGACATACCCAGTTTTATCTGAACCATGTGGGATATAAAGTTCAACACCCTTTCAAATCTCACAGGAGTGTCCTTGTTTTATCTGAACCATGTGGGATATAAAGCAGCTCACAACACGTCCTGACGGGAGGGTTGAGTTTTGGGTTTTATCTGAACCATGTGGGATATAAAGTTATGTGTTTGGGATATCTCAGTCAAAGGTAGAAAACGTGTTTTATCTGAACCATGTGGGATATAAAGCCCTTCTTCACCACACACCGTGGGCGAAATCCAAACAGGTTTTATCTGAACCATGTGGGATATAAAGATTTTTCTCAGGTATTTGATAAGGTGTATATGTTTAGTTTTATCTGAACCATGTGGGATATAAAGACATACAAATACTTTAACAACTTATCCAACACCTCCATGTTTTATCTGAACCATGTGGGATATAAAGAGGAGCATGCTCTTTTACACCTCCTTAATTTCGCGTTTTATCTGAACCATGTGGGATATAAAGAAGAGGATATGGCAAGTAGACTTAAGAGCAAGTTTGAGGAGTTTTATCTGAACCATGTGGGATA
>JANXCA010000212.1 GCA_025060535.1 Endomicrobiia bacterium
TGAAATTAACAATAAAACCGCCTTTCGCTCTCGTTATCTCTATGATTTGTTCTATGTTAATATACACATCTTTTTTAACTTCGTATAATTTCATATTTTTTCACCTCATATCTGTTAAAAGTGAAGAATGAGAATAAATCTCGTATTTTGTTTTTTCTATTTTTTCTTTACCTACTTGTAAATATTTATGACAATGAGTATAAATCGCATATCTCAAAGCATCAAGGCAATGGTCGTTGAATTTTATCGGTTCATCTAATAACTTCCCGTCTTTGTCCTTCTTCCAAGAATATGTTTTAATCTCTTTGTTGAGATTTATATTATCTTGATTAGAAAATATTCTATCGTTCAAAGATTTCAAAAAATCTATTCCTGATTTAACATCGTTGTTCGCTGGTATAGCATTAAAACCTGCTTTCTTGATTTCTTCTATTCTTGCGGGCTCCGACGGGTCGCAATAAATAGGTCTTGTCCGTATCTTGATATGTTGTCTCAAAAGTTCTATGAAGTCAAAATTCGTTAGATTTGTTTGATATATCAACTCTTTTACAAAAAAATTATTATCTTTCATTTTCACTTCTAACAAAACACAAGGATTGTTATAACCAAAATCTACGCCGTA
>JANXCA010000213.1 GCA_025060535.1 Endomicrobiia bacterium
ATTTCTAACATCTGAAATAACACTTTGTATCCGTTTAACTAAATCTTCCACAATCGGTAACATATTGACAGAAATTTCTGACCACAAAGCATTAAAAGAATATTGTAATCTTTCAATATTATCTTTTAAATCTACAGTTTTTGAAATAGTTTCTTCATCTAAAACTTTCCCAAAAATATGCGCCTCATCTCTTAATTTTTGTATTCCTGAAGCACCACCTTCCAAAAGTGGTAATAATTGTGTTCCACTTCTACCAAACATATCAACAGCCATCGCCGCCCTTTCTGTCGGGTCTTGTATTTTAGATATAGCATCAGCCACCACCATAAATTGTTGTTCAGGAGATAAATTTTTTATTTTTTCAAAATTTATACCTAACTTATCAAATTTTTCAATCGCAGATTTTGACCCATTCGCCGCATCAGTAATCGCATTTTGCATCATTTTTATACCAATCTCTAAATCACCAATACTTGTTCCTGTTATATCAGCAGCATATTTGAGTTCTTGCAATGTTTCAACACCTAAACCTGTCCTTTTAGACATTTTATCAATTTCATCACTCGCTTTGATAAAATTAGTTATTGCAACACTAAAAGATGCTGCAATTACTGTTCCT
>JANXCA010000214.1 GCA_025060535.1 Endomicrobiia bacterium
ATTGTAACTTCGTTCTTTGTTTAAATCCCACATAGTTCAGATCTAATGTCCTTCCTTACCTTCTCCTCCTCTCGAAGCCTCCTTGTTTAAATCCCACATAGTTCAGATCTAACTTATATAGAGCTTTATTATAGCACTGACTGGAAATGTTTAAATCCCACATAGTTCAGATCTAACAGAAAAAGAAATAAATAGAATTAAGAAAAAGACTCAGGTTTAAATCCCACATAGTTCAGATCTAACAAGAAGCGCAAGAGAAACAAAAAGATTTGAAAGAACGTTTAAATCCCACATAGTTCAGATCTAACAAAAACACAAGAACAAATTATAGAAAGTCTTAGACCGTTTAAATCCCACATAGTTCAGATCTAACCCTCATATAACTGTCTAATATTTTATATCTCTTAATACTAGAAAACATTTAGACTCCAAAGATTTTTAGAAAAAATTGAAAGTATTCATACTGAAATATCATTTTGCAGTAAACCCTTAATTATGTCTTTGTTGAAGCCATTAAAATATATTATAAACGAAGTAAAAATCTTAATTCTATTATAAATGATCTCTAAACTAAGGTTCACTGCAGGATCAAAAAACATTATCAACAGCATCTTTTT
>JANXCA010000215.1 GCA_025060535.1 Endomicrobiia bacterium
TTTTTAAGGCTTACATTCTCAAAGGCCGTAGTTTTAACCGTGCGATAACTTGCCTTTACATCTTTTGCTAAAGCCTTAAGCACAAAAACATCTCCACTTCTTTCTGCTCTGTATGTATAGCTATCAATAAAGAATCTACCTGCATGCCTTATGCGAGTTTCATAGCCAAACTTTACGAGCAAGCTTGCTCCTCTTGCAGGTGGATTATCCCTAAAAAAGCCTTGGCTATCTTCCAACTCCAGCTCTACATCATCGCTTTCCTCTTTTTCAAGCCCGTCATTATCTATGTAAGTTAATCCAATAAGATAGGGCACAACATATGTGCTTACGTCTTTATTGTTTAACTCCACATAGAGATAAGGTCTATCCACTAATCTATCTGCCATGGAGCTTTTATCTCCTCCCTTACGTCCTCTTCCTCCAGAATAGGCACTTTAACTACTTTGCCACTTGGCAAAATTTTATACTCCCGTAGCTCAGGATTTGCTTTAAGCAAAATCTCATACATGTAGGGATTTCCGTATACCTCATAAGCCAGAGTATCCCACCTTAAGCCATCCCGGGTTAAATACCAAAGTTCTTTTTCTCCCCGCTTCACGATC
>JANXCA010000216.1 GCA_025060535.1 Endomicrobiia bacterium
AATGTGTATGGTTATGGGAATGGGTATACTTTCATAAAACATAAACAATATTTACAATGGAAGAGTTATAAATATTCTACTGAGAGAGTTAACTGGTTTATTTTGGGGTTTACTGAGGAAAATAGAACATTCTTGAAAAATATCAAAAATATGAAAAAATCTACAATGAGAAGAATTATCTTTTCTGAAAATACAGATGAGGCGAAAAAAATTGTGTGGAAATTTCTGACTGGACACTCTATATCTCGGAGAGATATTTTACAGGGAGATTTATTGTTGAAATACAGAAAAAATATAAATGGAGAGATTGAAAAAATTGGTGAGGAGGAGAAGGAATATAAATTGAGAAATCATATTGTTAGAGGGAAATTCATTGTTGAAGGTGATGTGATATATGTGAAAGATGCTTGTCTAATACATCATCAGCATAATGTGAAATATATTCCTGAAGGAGTATATCAAGCAATTTTTCAAAGAGATTTTTATTTATGGAATTTTTCAAGAATTATAAAAGATTAAAAAGGAGGGTAAAAAAATGAAAAACATAAGAGAAGAATATAAAGAAATAGAAAAAACAATACTCTCACT
>JANXCA010000217.1 GCA_025060535.1 Endomicrobiia bacterium
CCTGAGAAGTCTTTCCCTTCTAATGAATTCCGTGAGCTTGCCCGTGAAAGAGAAAGAATCGCTCAGCAAATTGCAAGAATTAAAAATGATATTGAAAAGGCTCTGGTTGTTCTTTTCCCTGAACTTGAAAGAAGAACTAATATCTATACAGAAGGTATCTTGAGACTCCTTGAAGTGTATCCTTCTGCTTGGGCTTTGAAGTATGCTAATGTGGCTGATATTGAAAAAGTTCTTCAAAGTGTTACATCTGGTAGAAAACTCTCTTTTACTGCTTTGGATATTAAAAAATGGGCTAAGGAATCCATAGGTCAGTTCTTCCCTGTAAGAGAGTTGATTCTTAAAGGAAAAATAAAAGAGCTCTTCTTCCTTGAGGAAAGACTTGAAAGTATTAATGAACTTCTTAAGAAATTCTGTCAAGAGGCTGCTCTCTGTCAAGATGTTGAGCTTATTAAGTCTATAAAAGGAATTGGTGATACTACTGCTATGCATTTTATTGCTGAAGTAGGAGATATAGGGAGATTTTCTTCTTACAAAAAGCTTATTGCTTACTGTGGGCTTGACCCTACTGTTTATGAGTCTGGAA
>JANXCA010000218.1 GCA_025060535.1 Endomicrobiia bacterium
TAAAACATAACCTTCCAATATTTCATTTATCTGTTCAGAAGAAAAACCCCTTTTCTCAAGCAAATTAATCGCCGTCTCTATTGTTTTTAAAATCTCTTTAACTTCTTCTTGAAAATCCATTTCCTCCCTCTAAACGCTATCTTTTAACGTAGAAAAAATAACCTATACAACATACACGACATTTTTTGTATTACTTTTTTATAAGAACATTCCAAGGGACAAAAAGGACATTTTTTTATAAAATTTTGAAAATTTTATGCATTTTTGTCCTTTTTGTCCTTTTTGTCCTTTTTTTAGTATTATCAATGTTTTGCGAAGGAAAGGCGAAAAAACTTTTATAAAACCTCTATCCAATCAGTGACATCCTCTCGTAGATAAATCCGTGAGTTTAATGTTTCGTTTACGGATTAAAATTTATAACTTCCTTGATATTATTGTTGTAAAAAATTTAGCATTAAGAAGATAGCAACATGCGAATTGTGATGCCAAACATGATAGCTTGTCTTACCTATGAAGCCACCATCTCTTTAGATGGATGGTAGTTCACATGGATAGCAGTTTACCAATAAAAATATG
>JANXCA010000219.1 GCA_025060535.1 Endomicrobiia bacterium
ACAAACAAAAAGGAGGTACAGGGAGATGTTTTATCTGAACCATGTGGGATATAAAGTATTCTTCCAAAACCAAAGGAAGTGTCTGTATTGTTCGTTTTATCTGAACCATGTGGGATATAAAGGCGTCAGCAGTTGTAAAGAAAGTAGTAGCTGACTCTGTTTTATCTGAACCATGTGGGATATAAAGCAATAGGTTCTTCTTTAAAAACTAAATTTTCATCTTGTTTTATCTGAACCATGTGGGATATAAAGCTATCACCTTCAACAAATCGTTCCAAGTTAACTCGTGTTTTATCTGAACCATGTGGGATATAAAGACTTTTACTTGGTTAGCTTCAAGAACGTGGGTAAAGGTTTTATCTGAACCATGTGGCATATAAAGAAACATAACAACTGCACTTACAAACTCGTTGTCTGGTTTTATCTGAACCATGTGGGATATAAAGCAATGACATCAGTGCTGCTTGATATAATATCCAGTAGTTTTATCTGAACCATGTGGGATATAAAGGAATGAGAATGCATTGATGTTGGTGTATGCGAAAAGTTTTATCTGAACCATGTGGG
>JANXCA010000021.1 GCA_025060535.1 Endomicrobiia bacterium
AGATTTGTTTTTGTATCTCCTATTATTCCTGCAGGAAAAGCTGCTTGAATTTCTACTTCTCCTCCCTCTAAAAACTTAAACAATCTTTTTGCGTGTTCTTTTTCATTTTCTGCTGTGTCTATAAATATCCAAGAAATTTGTTCATAACCTTCTTTTTTAGCAACAGAAGAAAAATATGTATATCTGTTTCTTGCTTGAGACTCTCCAGCAAATGCTGTAAGTAGGTTTTTTTCTGTTTTTGTTCCTTTTATTGACTTCATAAATTTTATATACCTCCTTTTTGTTAAAATTTGGTTAAGATGTTTATTTTAAAGAAACTATCTGCTTAAACTAAAAAGTAATCCAACTAAAGCACCATAGATTAAACTTATCCATATATTATTAGCCAGAGGGCAACTACCACTTAAGCAAAAAATTTTATTTAAAATATGAATAATTAAACCTATTAAAGCACCAGCAATAACACTTATTAAAGTTTTTAATAAATTATTTTCTAACATTATATTAGCCTTTGCTTTACTGCATCTTTATGGCAAATTCCTATTACCTTCTTTATAGAATAATAAAGTTAAATTACAAAATTTATTTAACCACATCCTACACAAAAATTTGTTTCTTTTTTCTCATCAGCACACTCTTTACAAATTTTTATCTCATAGAAACCACAACAACTAAATACTTTTTGTGTTACTAAATTATCATTATCTACTTCTTTACCACAAACACTACACTTTGTAATTTTTTTGTTTTTTTCAATTTTCATTTATTTTACTTCCTCCTATTTTGTTGTTTAGATAGGTTTTTTTCTATAAATAAACTATCCGGCAAATTATGCCCTACAAAAACTATATTGCCATTTTTGTCTATAACAAAATTCGTCGGTATACCTCTTACTTTATACTTGGCAGCTATTTTAGCTTGAGGATCTAAAACTACTCTATAAGGTATTCCATATGAATTTATAAAGTTTTCAACTTTACTTTTTGTTTCAGAAATATTTATAGAAACTATCTCTAAACCTTTATCTTTATACTTTTGATATAATTCTTTGAGCTCTGGTATCTCAGCTACACAATATGGACACCATGTTGTCCAAAAATTCAACAATACAAGCTTTCTACCTACAACAGAAGATAACCTAAATGTATCAGTTGAAGTTACATATGGAGCTTCAAAATCTATATATTTGAAGAATTTATCTGTTTGTGAATAAAGTGGTACAAAAGACATTACAATAATCAAAAATATTGAAATCTTTTTCATAGTTTTTTTCTCCTTCAATTAAAACTTAAATCTAAAATCATCATTAGTATGAAACCTACAAGCAATGACAAAGTTGCTAAATTTGTATTTTCTGCCTTTTGTGATTCTGGAATTAACTCCTCTACTACAACATAAACCATTGCTCCTGCAGCAAAAGATAAAGCATAAGGCAAAAGCTTTCTCCACAAAGAAACCACTAAACAACCTAAAACAGCACCAATAGGTTCAACTATTGCACTTATCTGACCATAATAGAAACTCTTTGATTTAGATAAACCTTCAAGATGAAGAGGTAAAGAAATTGCTAAACCTTCAGGAATATTTTGAATTCCAACAGCTAAAGCTAAAAACAAACCACTTAGTATATTATTGCTACCTATGTTTACACCAATGGCTAAACCTTCAGGAAAGTTATGTATTGTCATAGCCAAAAATAATAATGTGGTTTTTTTAAAGTTTACTTTTAAACCTTCTTTTTTGTCCTCGCTATCAAAAATATGAAGATGTGGAGCAAAATTATCTAATATATACATAAAAAAGCTTCCTATCAAAAATCCTAAAACTGGCGGAATTAGTTTATAGTTATCTAAATCCTTTGATATTTCAACAGAAGGAATAAGTAAAGACCAAATACTCAAAGAAAGCATAATCCCTGCAGAAAGTCCTAAAGCCCCATCAATAAACTTTCTTGAAAAATTTTTACTTAAAAAAATCATAGCAGCTCCTAAACTTGTCAAAAACCAAGTAAACAAACCTAATAAAAAAGATATTAAAATTAAATTCATAATTTTTAAATCTCAAAAATTATTTTAACTCCTCAAACTGATCCTTACCAACCCCACAAACAGGACATACCCAATCCTGAGGAAGTTCTTCAAAACTTGTACCAGGCTTTATACCATTTTCTGGATCACCTTTTTCTGGATCATAAATATAACCACATACACTACATACATATTTTTTCATTTTGCTCTCCTTTTGTTCTAAATTTTTTTCATCTATATAGGTAGGTGCAGTTTTCGGTGATTTTCCTTTCTTTAAAATATGATAGTAAGCATAAGTCATAGGAGTTTCTTCATTTATTACCTCCGCATTTACAACTTTACCTACAAAAACAATATGACTACCTACATCGGTATATGAAACCACCTCTGCTTCTATATAAGCTGCCGTATAATCTAAGACTACTGGAGCGCCAGAAATTCCAATTTTATAGTTTACTCCATTAAATTTATCTATATCCCTACCAGATTTAAAACCAAACTGTCCTATAAACTTCATTGGTGTCTGCTCTGTTAAAATTGATACAGAAAAAATCTTGCTTTCTTTTAGATATTCTGTGGTTAAGTTTTGTTTATTTAGACACACTGCAATCTGGGGAGGATCTGCTGTAACTTGAAAAACCGTATTAGCGATCTGACCATTAAATTTACCTTCTTTATTTTTAGTAGCAACAATATACATCCCATATCCAATTTTATATAGTGCTTTTAAGTCCATACTTATTTTTTCTCCTTCCTTTGACAATTTATACATATTCCCTTAAACATAACACAAAAGCTTTTTATTATATGGTCAGAAATTTTGTTTTCTTTAAACTTTAAATCTAAATTTAAATCAAATATCTTTCCACACACCTCACATATAAAATGAGAATGATTTTGCATGTAACCATCAAAACATAACTTATACTCAGTAGGAATCTCTAAAACTAAACCATTTTTAACGAGTTCTTTTAATGTATTGTATATTGTAGTTCTTGAAATCGTTGGTATTTCTTTTTTAAGGTCATTATAAATATTTTCAACATCAGGATGAGTCCTATGAGTTAATAAGTACTCATATACTTTTATCCGCTGTATAGTAGGTCTAAGACCTTTTTGAGATAGAATTTCTTTTGTGTTCATTTTGTTAGTAATTATTACATATTTGTAATTATTACATATTTTAAATTATTAAAAATAAAATAATTTGTCAAGAGTTATCAAAAAAATTTATTTTAATTCTTTTAAAACTAAATGAATTGTTTCTATTATATCTTTTGGAGTGAAACAAAACTCTGTTTTTTGAGGTCTTATTAATTCTGCTGTTTGTTGATGTATATATACTCCTAAAACTGCTGATTTAATCACAGAAGAATAATTTAGAAGAGTCTTATTATATTTTTCTACCTGATAGATAAGGCCCGAAATTATTCCAGCTAAAACATCACCGGAACCACCTTTTGCTAAAGCAGAGTTTGGTGTGTTAGTTTTAAAAATTACCTCTCCATCAGAAATTGTTGTTATTGCTGATTTTAAAACTAACACTATGTTGTTTATTTTTGCAAACTCTTTTACTTCATCGCAAAAGTCAAAATTGTAAAGTTTCTTTTGCCATTCTACATCATCAATTTTAAACAAATTTTTATACTCTCCAGTATGTGGAGTAAGCACAATGCGTATTTTAGAGTTTTTTAATGGGTTTATAACTTTACCTTCAACTTCAAGAAGATTAAACCCATCAGCATCAACTAAGATATTTATCTTACCTGCAAGTTTTGTGTGTGAAGATAAAAGAATTTTAAGTAAACTATTTACAAAAATACCTGTATCTTCCTCTCTTGATAATCCACAACCTAAACAAATCGTATTTACTTTTCTTTTTTCTATATATTCTAAGACAACTTCTACTGCTTTTGAGGAAATACTCCCATTTAAAGTAGCAGGAACACTTAACAGAATGATTTCTGGTCTTACTTTAGAAGCTACAATATTGTATATACTTTCGGGAACTGCTAAACTTACAAGTCCACTTCCTACAACTAAAGCTGCTTCTGCTGCTAAAATAGGAGCACCAATATATTGTTTGGAACCCCCAATAACTAAGATATGACCAAAATCATATTTATGTGCTACATCAGGGCGTTTTGGTAAAAACTCTTTTGCTATATTTTTCGTTATTAGTTGGTGTTTATTACACATAAAAAAATTATTTTTTATTTCCCAATCTACCCAAACCCGCATTGGGTAAAAGGGAAAAACAAATAGCAACTGCTACTGCGTATTCTTTTGTGTGTGATAAAGAAACCTCTATTTTAAAGTTTTTAAGCTTCTTATCTTTTAAGAAAACTTCTGGTTTGCCATTTTGGATATTTTTTATAACAATATCTTTTAACGGTATACTATATCTCCCTGCAAGTGCTTTCCAAATCGCTTCTTTTGCAGCAAAACGTGCTGCATAATGTTGAGCCCTGTTTTTTTTGTTTTCACAATATTTTATTTCTTCTATACTAAATACACGTTCAATAAATCTTTTATTCTTGATCAATCTTTTTATCCGTTTTGTTTCTATAATATCTATGCCTATCATTTAACAACTAAATTTTGTTAAAAATTAAAACTTACTTAAATACAAAACCAGTTTGACTTGCCCAGAATAATAAATCCAGATCTACTAAAGGAATTTTTATTTTTTTTGAAAAATTTATGAATTTTTGCTCTATTGTTATATATTCTTTCTCTTTTAAACTTTTTGGTAGAGTTTTTATAACTTTCAATTTTACTAAATTTCTTAATATGTGTCTGTCAAGTATTGCTAAATCAAATGAATATCCTATATTTCTTAAAAAATGGCTTGCCTCTTTAAGTCCTAACCCTTTTATTTCTTTTACAAGCACTTTTCTTAAAATTTGGGGCTCAAAATTTTTATTTATAATTTTATATATTAAATCAAATTTCTTTGCAACTTCAAATAAATAGTTTGTTTTATTTTTATAAAATCTAACTTTAGATTTAAGAATCTTCTCAATCATACTTTTTCTACATTTAGGAAATCCGATCTTAAATATCTCCTCAACAGCTGACCAACATTTTGTCGCTTTAGATTGTGGTGTCAATATGCAAAAACACAACTCTTTTAAAATTTTTAATTTATTATTTTTATTTGACAAAAATTCTTTTTTTCTTTTTTTTATATCTTTTAAAAATTTTTTATATGCTTTAGTAAGCTCAGAAAAATTCATTATAATATATATTAGTTAAAATCCAATCTGCCCACAAGCAGCTTTTATATCTGATCCATGGGGCTTTCTTATAAATGCTAAAAAACCATTATTTATAAGAATTTTTTTAAAATTATTTATTCTTTCTTCAGTAGGAGAAAAAAACTCTATACCTTCTATGAAATTGTAAGGAATAATATTAATTTTAAATATACTTATATCTTTGGAGAGTTTTTTTAACAATCTAATCAAACCTAAAACATCTTCTTCTTTATCATTTTCATCTTTTATTAATACATATTCTATAGTAAGTTTTGTTTTTGTCCTTTTTGCATAAAAAATACCTGCTTCTAAAATATCTTTTATAGAAAATTTTAAATTTTTCACAAATTTTTTTCTTTTATTATCATCATAAGAATGTAAAGAAATAGCAAGTTTTATTCCTAAATTTTCTTCCGCCAATTTATAAATGTTGGGGACTACTCCAACTGTAGAAACAGTTATTTTTCTTTTACTCATAGATAATCCTTCAGGATATAAAAAAATTTTAATACTCTTTATAAGATTTTCATAATTTAATAATGGTTCACCCATACCCATAAATAATACACTATCTATCTTGCCAACATCTTTTGCTATTCTTAAAAGTTGTTCCGTTATTTCACAGCAATCTAAATTCCTTACAAAATCAACTCTGCCAGAATTACAAAATATACATTTAATACTACATCCAATCTGAGTAGACAAACATACTACATTTCTTGATAACTTCGGTATATAAACAGCAGAAAAATTATATCCATCATAAGTTTTAAAGCTATATTTTGTAGTTCCATCTATATTTGATTTTTCTTTTGAAACCAAATCCAAAGTAAAAATTTTAAATTTTTGTTGAAGTGTTTCCCTAAATTTTTTAGGTAAATCTGTAAATTTATCAATTTCAAATTCTTTTTTTTCATATAGCCATTTTAATATTTGAGTCACCCTACAAGATTTTTCATAAAACTCATTTAAAACTATATCTTTTAACTCTTCTTTTGAAATACCTAAAAGACTTATCATTGTTATATACAAAATTTTATCTTTTACCCCAGTAAAGTTTTTGTGTTAAAATTTTAAAAAAATTTTTAGAGGGGTGTGGAGCAAAAAATAGTTTTCTTTCAGATGAAAAAATAAAGACTTCTTCTTGGGGTTTTATAATAAAGTTTCTCTGTCCATCTAAAGAAAGTAAAAGATTCTTATTTGATTTAAAGATAGGAATTTTAAGTTTTATCTTTTTATTTGAAGAAATAATAATCGGACGGATGGATAAAGTATGAGGAGATATGGGAGTAATAAGTATAACTTCAGCGTCTGGTTCTACAATGCTACCTCCACTCGCTAATGAATATGCTGTAGAGCCCGTGGGAGTTGCAACTATTATTCCATCACCTATCACATCGGTTATTTTTTGATTTTCTATAAAGACTTCTATGTTACAAACTTTAGATGAGAGAGGCTTTATTACACAATCATTTATAGCATAGTGAGCTTTGTTTTTATAAATAATTTCAAGCACAGTTCGTCTTTGAAAATTAATTTTTTCATCTAAAAAATTCTTTATAATGTAAAAAATATCTTTTGGTTTAAATTCTGCCAAATATCCAAGCCCTCCTAAGTTTATCCCAGCTACCGGTATCTCTTTTTCTATAGCATAAGGTCCAACTTTTAATATTGTACCATCTCCACCAAAAGTAAGTATTAGATCACCCACACAATTTTTTTTTGTTAATTTTTCTGAACTAATTAGTCTCACATCAATTTTTTCTTTAAATGTGTTTTTTAGTTTCAAAGATAAAGATTTAACCACATCTAAAGCATTTTGCTTTTGGGGATTATAAACAAAAAGTATTGTTTTTTTCATAAATATTTTTCTAAAATTACTTTACTGTTAGTTTTTATTTGTTTCATATTGTTAATTATTTCTTTACTACTTTCGATTTTGCCAACAACTGTAACCTCACTATACGGTTTTGGTTTATCTGTAGTAGAAATTGGAGTTTTACCAAAAAATATACAAAAACAACTTCCATCAGGCCACCAAGCAACATCTCCTACCTCCACATCTAATGTAGGACTTTCATTATTAAGTTCTAAAGGAAGTTCAAAATATATCTCTTCTCCCCATACTTTCACTTTTGACTCTTGGGGAAGAATTTCATATATCTTGTCTGCTATAGTTGTATTGTTAAAATTACAAATAATCTCTAAATTATAAGAGGGGAACTTTATTTTTATTTTTTTCATATCTAATTTTTCCCTTTCTGTCTGTTTAAGTGTTGTGTATAATACTTTGAAAAAATATGAGTGTTGTTATCTTTAGTAAAGAAAAACATAGCGTCAGTCTCTTTAGGATATAAAGCCGCTTTTATTGAATCTAATCCTGGATTACATATAGGGTGTGGAGGGAGTCCATAGTATTTGTAGGTGTTAAATTTTGAATCCACCTCTAAATCTTTATATGTCAGACGATCTTTAAATTTCTTTAAAGCATATCTAACTGTAGCACAAGATTCTAAATTCCAACCTTTTTTTAATCTATTATGAAAAACAGCAGAAATAAGCTGTTTTTCTTCAGGAGTTTTTGCTTCCTTTTCAATAATTGAAGCAAGAATCACTACTTGATAAGTTGTAAATTTTATCTCATATGCTCTCTTTGTAAAATCTAAATTATAATTTTTATAGAATTCTTTTACCATTCTTTCTACTATATTTTTTACATTATCAAACTTATAAAAATAGTAGGTTTCAGGAAATAAAAAACCTTCTAAATTATTTGATTTTACATATGTTATAAACTCTATTGGATCTAAAATTACTTTGTTTACAAAAAGTCGCTCTGCTATTTGCTCAACAGTAAAACCTTCAGGAATTGTGATCTTTACCACTTCTGGGCCACGAACTAATCTATATAATACAGGCAAAGTAGTGAAAGAAAAGTATAACTCATAATTACCATATTTTATTTTTTTACTTGAAAAACTCAAAAGAGTTAGTATTTTAAAAAAGTTTTCACTTAAAATTATGTTTTCTCCTTTTAAAATCTTTGCTATTTTTTTAACAGAGGTATTTTTAGGGATAAATACTAATTTTTTCTTTTTAGGAATAAAATCAATTATAACTATTAAAACCAAAATAGCTATTATAATTTTTAAACCATTTAAAATCTTATTAACCATAGATTAAAAATTTTATTTTGTGGTTATACTGTCTAAATAGTCTTGTAAAATTACACAGGCAGCATAAGAATCAATATTTTTTTTATATTTCTTTAACTTTTTACCTAAAGAAGCTAATTTTTGTTGAGCAATTTTAGTAGAGTAAAACTCATTAACTAACTCAATATCTACATTAATTATCTTTCTTAATTTTTCTATAAAATTTTTTATCTTATCAACGATACTCGTCGGATGTTCCCAATAAGGAACACCTATTATTACTTTCCCAACATTATATTTTTTTACAATTTCTAAAATCTCATATTCTACATTTTTTTTATTTTTGATAACCTTTAAAGGCTTAGCAACAATCCCTAACTCATCAGAAATAGCAATTCCTATTCTTACTTCTCCATAATCAATTGACATTATAGGTTTCATCTAATATTTCATTAACAGTTACAAATTCATATCCTTTACTTCTAAAAAATTCTATAATCTCTGGTAGTGCTTCAACTGTAGTAGAGTGTCCTGAATGAAGTAAAACTATTTCTTTATTTTGTAAATTAGAATTGAAAATTCTTTCTAAAAGCTGTTGTTTTTCTCTACAGTTAATATCATCTACAAATATACTCCATAGAGTAATTTTAAAACCCAATTTCTCTGCCTCTTTAAGAACTTTTTCATCATAGTTACCACCAGGAGGCCTAAAATAAGGAATTATTTTCTCTATATAATTGTCCTCTGCTATTTCCAAAAGTAAATTATGAGTAAAAATTAACTCTTTCTGTATTTCAAAAGGGCTCAACTTTGTTAGATTTCTATGAGAATATGTATGATTTGCTATTTTGGAATCGCTATTTTCTAATATGTATCTAACTATCTCTGGATATCTTTTGACTTGTTTACCAACAAAGAAAAATGTTGCTTTAACCTTATATTTATTAAGAATTTCTACAATTTTTTGAGTATAATATGGATGAGGTCCATCATCAAATGTCAAACTTACTAATTTTTTAGGAAAATCTTCAAACAAAGAATCTTTTCCAAAACTTATTTTCTCTTCAAAAATCCATACTGAAGGCAAAAATATAAAAAAAACTACACTTATAAATATAAAATGTATTCTTCTTAATATCATAATATAAGAATTTTTCTATTCTAATATAAATTATTTAACAAAATTTCAATAAATTAAAAAGAAGGAGATAGGATTGTTAAAACTTTGTTCCAACTGATATACGATGAGACAGACCTAATTCTTCCGTAAGATATGTTAAAGAGTAATTAAAAATTGCAACTATAGGAACTATTTCTCTCTTAAAGGTAGGTATTTCTTCATACTTCCCTTCATAACCAAAACCAAAAGATATCCCTTTTAAAAAATTAAACTCGTCTATTTGTTCATATCCAAATCTTATTTTCATCTCTTTAGTTATTTTATATTCTGCTCCAATATGAAGTTTTATATTATCCTCTACTATATCTAAATCTAACCCTAATTTTATTTTATTAAGTTTATATCCAGCACCGATTTTTATTAAAAACGGCTGAGGATTGTCTACATTATTAATTTTTAAAGAGCCTCCCAAATTTGAAAGATTTAATGCTATCTTAAAATTCTCTACATCCATACCACCAGCAATATCAAACACTATTGAAGAGATCTTATATCTGCCATAATCTTGTAATAAGTTTTTTAAATTAACTGCTAATTTTATGTTAGAAATTTTATAAGAATAACTTATTAAACTTAAAAGATTATATAAAAGGAGTTTTCTCTCTTGCTGTTGAGGATCTATAGTTTCAGTTATCTCACCTATATAAAAATACCTAAAAGCAAAACCAACTGTATGATCTGCTATAGGATATGCAAAGACCAAAGAGGCGTCATACATATCAAATATCCAAGTTGCGTAGTTTATGAAAAATTGTTTTTTGTCTCTTTCTATATTGGAAAGATTAGATGGATTGTAGTAAATAACTTCAGCAGTCTCACCAATGGAAGAAAAAGTATTCCCCATTCCAGAAGCTTCAGCTGAAGGATAAAATCTCAAAGCTAAAGATGTAGTTAAACCACTACCAACAGCAGCTATTACATTTATAATATAAAAAATTAAAATGATTATTGCTTTTTTCATTTATTTCTTTATCACTACAACTTTTCTGTTTATATTAAACTTTTTATTTAAAACTTTATCTTCTACTAAAAATTTTATTATATATACACCACTAGCTACATCTTCATTTCGGTTATTTTTGCACAACCATTCAAAAATCTTTCCTTCTCCTGCAGTATCTGAATAATTACTTTCAAAAATTAGTTCTCCTAGTATGTTGTAAATTTTAACATTAATGTCTGCATTGTTTAATAAATTATATCTTACTGTTACTTTACCTATCTCAGTAGGATTAGGATATAAAAATAGACTTGCACTAAATACTTTTTGTGCATCTTTTGTTTGTATACTAAAATAAAAATTGTATTCCTGAGAGTTACCTTTTAAATCTACAGCTATAAGCTGTATTCTATAAGTACCATCTATATTTAATGGAGAAAAGCTATACATAAAGATGTTGTTTGAAAAACTTTTTGTACCAGCAATTACTCTATTATCTGGGCCATATAATATAATTGTTGTAGAGGATTCAGAAATTCCGGAAACATCTGAAAGTTCTATAGAAATTTGATTTATTGGTTGAGTTATAATAGAATTATTAGGAGGATACACAGAAACTACACTTGGAGGAGAAATATCACCTAAAACAAAATTAACTGTTGCTGTAGCAGTTAAAACAATTTTGTCTGTCTCTGCAGTGAATATTTTTAATCCTTCTATGTTTCCAGTATATAAAGCACGAACTCTTCCATCAATGTCTGTAAAAGTCGATAACATCACAAGAACATCTTCTGAAGGTTGATCTTTTACCTTTATATAGACAGGAATCAACCCCATAGGAGTAGAAGAACCTATAGGATTTTTATATTTGTCTAATAAAGTTACCACTACAGAAACTGTCTCTCCAACAATAGCTGTATTTTTTGAAACAATTATAGTAGAATTCTCACTTGATGGGTCTAAAGGATAAAAGTTTATTGTAGCTGAAGAAACTAAAAGTAAATTTTCACCTTTCACTCTTGCAGTAATTATTTTAGGTTCTGCTTTTGTAGTAAATAATGTAGCATATACTTTTCCTTCTTGGTTTGTTGGACTTTGGGGTTGAGTAATTATAAAATCACTTCCTGTAGCATATATTAATACTTCTTTCCCAACTACTGGTTGTAAGTCTACATCTTTAAGAGAAACCACTATAGTTACTGTCGTACCCACTGGCAATTCTGCATAATCAACCTCTTCATTTAATAAAATCCTAACAGTTGAGGCTAAAACGCTTATGTTTTTTGTTATATAAAATGTTTGTTGAGCCGGAGAAAGTCCAGCTAAAGATACAGTAATTATAGGTGAACCAGCTATATCGTCTCTATACTTAAATCTAGCTTCTCCTGAAACCATATTAACACTACTTATTACTACATCATTAATACTCAAAAAAACACCACCTGTAGAAGTTGTAATTAAGTTCAATGTCCCATTAATATCTAAATCTTTGTTCCCGTTTTCATCTTGTGCTTGAACAATTATTAGTTGAGAAGTACTACCTGTCTTCAACTCCTGTGGAGGTGTCAAAAATACAAGCTGTGTCGCTATAATGTTGTCAATCTGAAAAGATGAAGTTTCTACAGGAGAACCTACACCATCTTCATCTTTTGGAGTAATTCTTATTGCGGTAGGTATATTCTTATTAGGTAAATCTTTCCTTGAATCCCAAATAAAATAATGCGGTGTGCCAACCAATGAAGCAGCAAGATTCTCGGTAGGCTCTGAAGAATCATGTCTTGTAGCTTCTTTCCAAGTTGCACCTTCTCTATACTCTACTTTTATTGAACAAAGATTATATGGTTCGGGTTTATCATCATAGTCATAAAGTATATAATTTATTCTTACTAAATCTGTTTGTTCTCCTATAGGTGTTTCTACTTTTACAACAGGAGGTGTCCCTCTTACTGAAAAAGTTTGAATCTGAGTACCTACACCTGTTGCCTCATTTACCGAAATTACTTTGTTAAATACATTATAAAGATTAAAACTATAAGTAGAAATAGTAAAACTATAAGGATTGGTTGCATAAAATCTATATTTTATTTTTCCTCCACTTCTTCCTAAGGAAGGTACTGAAGGATAATTTATGTTTGACAAAACAAAATGATATATTTCACCATTAGTATAATCACCATCATTTCCTACAGCAGGCTTTAACTTCATTCCAAATTGTTCTGTAGAAGAAAACATCAAATCATCATCAAGATCTACCCATACTTGAACAGTGGTAGGAGGATTATTATTTAAATCTATATACTTAATTGTAAATTCCACACTATTAAACTTATTTATTGAATTTGGTTCAACTCCATCATCTGTAAACCCAGAAAGCCCAGACCATACTATTGTAGGATCCCAATAAATTACACTATTTTCAACTCTATCAGGTAAAAATGCTCTTAAGTAATCTCTAAAAACTAAAACAGAATTGTAAGCTTTTACATTATAACTTACAACACCTAAAGAAGCTGTGGTTGTATCAAGAATTATGTTGTCAAAAGTATGAGAAATATTATTAGCAGTAATATAACAACTTTGTGGAGATGGTTGTATGCGGGAAATATAGACATTTTTTGTATTCTTAATAGGAGAAGAATTTAATTCTAACCCATCACTATTTAAGAAGGTAAAACTTGCATACTCTATTCTGTTTATCTGTCCCCCAAAAGAAACGCCATAGTAAAAATCTTCTGTAGCTGCTATGATGGAATATTTCTTATCCTCTGCTAACTTTCTTGTAAATACTACAGGTAAACCCTCTTTTCCTGCTATTTCTAAAGTTCCTCCAGATAAAATTTTCATACTAGCACCAATATAAACCGGCTCTGAAAAATCACAAAGATTCACTACTTTCTGCACTCCTTCGTCGTTTGAACCTTTTATTGTAACAAATACATATTGCTCTCCAGGTGCAATTGGAGAGTATCTATGTGTGATTCTTAATTTTATTTCTCCATTATCACTTTCATAATCAGTATCATGTGTAAGTAGTTTAGTCTGAACTCCCGAAACAGTACCTCTTACAATCCATTTATTATTTTCTACATTATATGTCACTAACCAAACTTCAGCTTTAGTTGTAGAAGTAATTGTCACAGAAGTTATATCATTTGTGCCTTCAGGACCATCAACTCCTCCATCATCATACCTTAGCATAGGAGTATCATATTGAGTAAGTGTAGTATTCCAACCATGAGATTTGCTCTGATAAAGAGGTTCATCATAAACAAATTTTAAAGTATCATTAGTGTGCCAACTATGATAACTATCTGGAAAAGAAAACTGACCCCATATCCTAGTAAGCCCTAAAATTCTATCGTGACATTGTGAGAAAACCCAAGAGTTTTCTTTTGTAAATTCTTGCTTTTCAGGTGTATTTACAAATTCTGTAGGAGAACCCAAAAGACAATTCTTTAACCACATCTGAGAGATGTATCCCTGATTTTGTTCTCCCTCAATGTATATATCTCCCCACCCATTATTGAGATATTCTTCATTTACAAACAAGTTGCCTACAGAAGAATGAGAAGTAATTCCTGCTCTTGCATTATTTGAAGAGATATTATTTATGAATATATTTTGATTAGAATTATATCTTACTCTTAATCCACTATTTTTATTGTTAAAACATTTATTGTTAGCAATATAGTTTTGCCTTGAACCACTTTTTGGATCATTATGAACACCATCAAGTGCTATTCCGTAAACATCATTATTAAAACACTCATTTAATATTACAACATTTTTAATTGAATTTTTTAGTGAAATACCTTCTTCTGAATGACCGTAGCAGATATTTGAATCTATTAAATTTTTATTTGAATGATATAGATAAATACCACGAAGTTTATTATTATGAACAGTATTTTTAAATAAATTATTTTCATTAGCAAAACCTTTAGCCGAAGGAGTACCATATCTAATAGGCATACCTAAAAGAATACCATATCCGACATTTCCTCCACCTACATTATAAATAATATTATATCCCACATCACACTTTTCTACCTCATCCATAAACCATATCCCAGCAGTCTTACAATTATAAATAACATTAGAACTTATTCCTATCTTACCCCAATCTTTATTAATCCTTTTACAATTTTTATAAAAAATCCCTGTATCAGCAGAACCAACTATCTCTGAGTTATAAATAGTAATGAAATCGCAACTTCCATCTATCGGAGCTACTTTGCCTATGAATCCTATGCCATAAATAGGATTACCATTTTTATCTCTACCATCCCAAACTCCAACATTTACAACCTTAACATTTAACATCACCAATCCAACTGAAGGCATTTCATTATAATCATTTTCACGAATAGTATTAATATAGGATTCATTATACAAACCTTCTATTACTAACTTTCTTGGAGTAGTTGGAGGATCTGGTTTATTTTGGTTAGCTACATTAGGATCAGGACCTATAAAATACATCTTACTTTTGTTTAAAACTTTCCCTAAGGAAATTTTGTTTATTGCATCTGTGAAATTTCTAACTTCAAAAGTCCCATCATTTTCAACATTTGTAATTAATATGTCACTTCTTCCTAAAGGATTTAAAATATAATATTTAAAACTGCAGTCTTTCCCAATTTTTATACCATAAATGTCTAATCTTACAAAGGAGTCTATATTATGAAAAAGAGATACTGTACTTTCTTTTTCAAGAATTATAAAGTCAAAAGTTTTAAAATATACAGTAGTATTAGGTGTTAATGGAGAAAGAACAATTTCTGCTTTTTCCTGAAGATTTACAGGACCATAAACAACTAAAGAAGCGGTTTCTCCAGAAGTAGGAGAAAATACTAACTTAGAACCCGTTTCCATAGATAAACTTGCAGTAACACAAACAGCAGCTGTATCTATCCAAACCGTAAGTCCTTTCTGAATAATCACTTTATCAATGGAACTTGGTACTCCTAAATCCCAAGTAGAAGGGTCATTCCAATTCCCAGAATTAACTGCTTTGATATCTTTTTGAGAGTAAACAAAGGTTGGCAAAAGAAGAAAAAAATAAACAATTAAGTTTAACCTTAATCTCTTATGTGATAAATTCATTTTTTAAAAATTTATAAAAATTATTTTAATATTTCAAGTCTTTTAATTTTTTTATTTATATTGATTTAAACTATGCATTTTTATAAAATTTTAAAAATTTATGAGAAACTTATCAACAGCAATAAAATTAGAGGAAATTTCTAAAATATATATTTCCTGGAGAAAAAGAAAAACTGTTGCTTTAGATAGCATTACACTTGAAATTCCAAAAGGCAGCATTTTTACACTTTTAGGGCCAAATGGAGCAGGAAAAACGACTCTTCTTAATATAATTATTGGACTTATAACTCCAGATAGAGGAAAAGTTTTTATTATGGGTAAAGACACAACTAAAAACATACCTTTAAGTATAAAATCAAAACTAAATATGTGTTCAGGTAATCCAAACTTTCCTTGGTGTATGAAGGTAAAAGAAATTTTAGAGTTTTATTGTTATTTATATGGTATTTCACCAAAAGAATCAAAAAGAAGAATTGAAAGACTTATAGAAATTTTTGAATTACAAAAACACATAAACACAAGATTTGATGAACTTTCAACAGGAACGAAACAAAAACTTGCTTTAGCAAAATCATTAATAAACAATCCTGAAATACTTCTTTTAGATGAACCAACTTTAGGGCTTGATCCAGAAGTTTCTATAAAATTAAGAGAGTTTATTAAAAAAATTCATCAAGAAGAAAAAATAACAATACTTTTAACTACTCATTATATGAAAGAAGCAGAGGAACTTTCTGAAATAATTGCTTTTATAAACAATGGTAAGATAATATCTATAGGTACAAGGCAAGAAGTTCTAAATAGTACAAACTCTTCTAATTTAGAAGAAGCTTTTGTAAAATTAGCCCATGAGAACTGTTAAAACTGAGTTATTAAAAATATATGCTTATATTTTTAGAAATTACATATTTGCGATAAGAAATGTATTTACTTTTTTTGACATTCTTTTTTGGCCTGTTATAGGAATTCTTTCTGTAGGTGTTATGAGTGATTTTTTAAATTTAGAGAAGAATTTAATTTCCTTTCTTCTAACAGGTGCTATTACATCTGGAGTGCTACAAGTTGCACAACTTGAAGTGTCTTATGGAATACTTTATGAAATATGGTCTAAAAGTATAAAACAGATTTTTATTTCACCGACAAAAATTTATCAATATATAATTGGTAGTTGGATTGTAGGAATAGCAAGGGGAATTCTTGTGTTTATTCTTCTTTCTTTTCTATCACATTATCTTTTTGGATTTTATATTCCGGATTATTTTAGAGCTATAGTGTTTTTAGTTGGTATTTTTATGAATGCATTAATAATAGGCCTTTTAGTGAATTTTTTTGTCTTATTATATGGGCAGAGAGTAGATATAATTGCTTGGTCTTTATCTGTATTAGCTATGTTGATATGTGGAATTTACTATCCAGTAAACATTTTACCTAAGTGGCTTCAAACAATTGCACAGTTAATACCTTTGACATACTTCTTAGAGTACTACAGAGAATCTTTAAGTTTTAGCCAAAATTTCAGTTTTGGATTAACGAAAGGGTTTATTTTGTGTGTATTTTATATTTTTATATTTTTTTATCTAATATCTTTAGCTTATAACAGAGCAAAAAAAACAGGTATGATATTAAAACTATCCGAGTAAATTAAAATCTTACTCGACAGTAACACTTTTTGCTAAGTTTCTAGGCTGATCTATGTCACAGCCTAAAATATCTGCTATATAGTAAGCTAAAAGTTGAAGAGGTACTACATTTAAAATAGGTGAAATTAGTTCATCTGTTTCAGGCAATATGATTTTGTAATCTATACTTTTTGACTCAACTCCATAATTAGTTAAAGCTATAACTTTTGCATCTCTTGATTTTACTTCTTCGAGATTAGAAAAAACTTTCTGAAGAAGTGCTCCCTTTGTGGCAATAATCACAACAGGCATATCTTTATCTATTAAAGCAATAGGACCATGCTTCATCTCACCAGCAGGATATCCCTCAGCATGAATATAAGAGATTTCTTTTAGCTTTAGAGCACCTTCTAAAGCAACAGGATAATTTATTCCCCTTGCAAGATATAAAAAATCTTTCTTACTATAAAACAATTCTGCTAAATGTTTCAAAAAAGAAGTATCTGAAAGAATATTTTCAATATATGTAGGAGTTTTATATAGTGAATTTAAAAGTTCTATGTATCTTTGATGGGAAGTTGTCTTTTTAATTTTTGCAAGATATAAACCAAAAAGATATAAACTTATAAGTTGTCCTGTAAATGCTTTAGTTGAGGCAACACCTATTTCAGGACCACAGCGGATATAAATTGTTGAATCTGCTTCCCGATATAGAGAGGAACCTACAACATTGCAAATACCTAATGTAGGAAGTTTATAGCGTTTTATGAGTCTAAGAGAAGCTAATGTATCTGCTGTTTCACCTGATTGAGAGATGAATATAGCAAGAGTATTATTTTTTAAAATAGGATTCCTATATCTAAATTCAGAAGCAATGTCTACTTCTGTAGGTATCTTTAAAATATTTTCAAAAAAATATTTACATACTAAACCTGCATGATAGGATGTGCCACAACCTATTATTAAAATTTTTTCAATTTTCTTTAATAAATCTTTTTTAAATTTTAACTCATCATCAAATATAATATCCTCACCAAACACACGACTTGTAATATTTTCTCTTAACACTTGTGGTTGTTCATAAATTTCTTTTAACATAAAATGTTTAAAACCAGATTTTTCCGCCATCTGTGCAGACCAATTAACCAAAGTAATGGGTCTTTGTTGAATTGAGTCTCTCTTAAGGTTGAAAATTTTTATATCTTTAGCTGAAACTTCTCCAAAGTCTTCATTTTCTAAAAAAATAAATTTATTTGTATACTCTAACATAGCAGTCACATCAGAAGCGATAAGCTTTTCATCCTCTGCTAAACCTATAATCAAAGGAGAATCTTTTCTTGCAAAAAAGAGTTTTTTGGGGTCATATTTAGAAAGTAAAACAAAAGCATAGGAGCCTTCTAACAATTTTAGTGTCTTTTTAACTGCTTCAATTAAAGAGCCATTGTAGTTTTCTTCAATTAAGTGAACTATCACTTCTGTATCTGTGTCTGAAAGAAATTTATGTTTTTTAAGTTTTGTTTTTAACTCAAAATAATTTTCTATTATTCCATTATGGACTAAAACAAAACTTTTAGTACAATCAATATGTGGATGTGCATTTTCCTCAGAGGGTTTTCCATGAGTTGCCCAACGAGTATGAGCAATACCTATACAATCATCTTTAGAAGATAAATTTTTAAACTCTGAAGGCAAAGAAGCTTCCATTTGTGAAATTTTGCCTACAGAACGGTGTCTTATTATTTTGTTTTCTTTTAATATAGCAATTCCACTTGAATCATATCCACGATATTCAAGTTTTTTAAGTCCCGATATTAAAACATCTACTATATTTTTTTTACCTATATATCCTATTATTCCACACATAAGATTACCTTATTAACTTTAACATTTCCTCCACTGCTTGTTTCAAACCTACAAACACAGCCCTTGAGATTATTGAAAAACCAATATTTAGCGTATTCATACCTTCAATTTCTGCTATAGGTTTAACATTATTGTAGTCAAGCCCGTGTCCTGCATTAAGAATTAAATTTTGCTGTAAGACAATTTTAGAAACATTTTTTATTCTTTCAAGCTCCATTTGGAATTTTTTTGTACCGACTTTGCATAGAGAGTATTTACCTGTATGAATTTCTACTGCATCGGCTCCTAATTCTTTTGATAATAAAACATCTTCTTTTTTAGGCTCTATGAATAAACTAACAAAAATTCCTTCTTTTTTTAATTTTTCTATAGTAGTTTTTAACTTTTTATAATGTTTTTTTAAATCCAAACCGCCTTCTGTAGTAAGTTCTTGTCTTCTTTCAGGTACAATACAGACTTCATTTGGCTTTACTTTTAAAGCAAAATTGACAATTTCTTTATTAATAGACATTTCTAAATTAAGTGGTATTGTAAGAATTTTTTTAAGTTGAACAACATCTTCATCTTGAATATGACGTCTATCTTCACGAAGATGCACAGTAATCTGATCAGCACCAACCTCCTCTACAATTTTTGCTGCTTCTAACACAGAAGGATAACCTACCTTTCTTTGCTGCCTTAATGTTGCAATATGGTCAATGTTTACACCTAACTTTACCATAGATTCAGTTAAATTTTTTTAAACTTTTCAAAAATTTCTCTTCTATAATATCTGCTGCTTTTTTTATTTTTAGCTTATCTTTACCTTCCACCATTATTCTAAAAAGTGGTTCTGTACCTGAATATCTTAAAACTATCCTTCCTTGGATTTTCTGTTCTAAATTTTTAATAAAATCTTTATCAAATATTTCTTCAAGAGGGGGCTTTTTAGTTGTTTCTACATTTTTAATTATTTGTGGATATTTCTCAAAAATACTACAAAGAGAATATAATTTCTTTTTATTTTTCAAAACAACTTTAAGAATCTCTAACGCAGTAAGAATACCATCACCTGTAGGCAGATAATCATAAAGAACTATATGTCCAGCTTGTTCTCCTCCTAAATTTCCTTTATATTCTTTTAGATACTCTGAAACATATTTGTCACCAACAGGACATTGAATTACCTTTATATTCTTTGCCCAAAGATACTTAAGTAGTCCTAAATTTGACATAACGCTAACCACTATTAAAGAATTTTTCAAAATTTTATTTTTTTTGTATTCTGTAGCAAGTACTCCCAAAACATAATCACCATCTCTTATTGTGTTTTTTTCATCAATAAATATGACTCTGTCTCCGTCACCATCAAAGGAAATCCCAATTTCACCTAAAGAAGTTTCCTTTTTTAAAACCTCAGGACATACAGCACCACAATTATGATTTATATTTTTACCATCAGGATAAGTATTTATAAATCTTACATTACTAAAAAAATTTGAAAAAATTTTAGGAGCTATTTTATAAGTTGCTCCGTTTGCACAATCTATTACCAAAGGAAACTTTACTTTTTCTTCCAATTTTATATCTTTCAAAAAATTTTTTGTAAGAAATTCTATATATTTTTGTTCTGCTTGAGAATAATATTCAAAAAGTTTGCCTTTCTTTCTTAAAGAAGAAATTTTTATTTTATTTCTTATATGAGATTCAATTTCTTCTTCTAACTTAGTTGGTAATTTCTCTCCAAAAGGAGAAAAAAATTTTATACCATTAAAATTATATGGATTATGTGAAGCTGAAACTACCACTCCTATTGCTTTTAGATCCCTACATAAAAAAGATATAGCCGAAGTTGGAAAAACTCCAACATTGTAGACTTCATAGCCTGCTTTCAAAAACTCCTTAAATATAATTTCTGAAATCCATAAACTTGATTCCCTTGTATCCCAACCAATTACAACTTTTTGATTATTATATACTTTATTTAAAATTAAGGAGACATATCTACTTATAACAGCAATATCTTTTTTTGTAAGCGGTGGAGAATTTACTATACCTCTAATTCCATCTGTTCCAAATAACTTGTCTTTCATTAAAATTATTTTTTAACAACCTTTATTTTTTTAAATTCACAATTAAAATTATTATTTAGTAAAAGCTCATTTATTTTTTGCAAATATTCATTTTGATTAAGCTTTAAATGATGATGATATATAGCCGACTCTACACTTACTAATAACTCATCATTTTTTATACCACACAATTTTATTTTTTCCGCCATATCTTTACCTAAAACTAATTCCCATACATCATAGAGAAACTTTAATTCTTCAGATATTCCATATTTTTTGAGTAATTTTTTTATTATTTCATCTATTTTAACAAACTTTTCCATGGAAAGGAAAAAAATTTGAAAGGAAATTATAACTTCATCGGCATAACAATATAAATATAATCTTTGTCATTTTCTGGTTGTATTAACCAAGGAGCTGTGGGTTCGTTTACTCCTATTATTACATTTTGTTTTTTATCTATTACAGATAAAACATCTAAAATATAAGACGGTTCAAACTTTACTTCTACATCTTTACCATCATATTCTATATCCACCTCCACTTCTGCAATACCTATTGATTCTACAATAGAGGAAAGTTTTAAACCTTTTTTTGTAAATAAAAATTTAATTCCAAAACCTTTTTCACCCACAACCCAGGAAGATTGTTTTATGCCTTTTATTAAATCTTCTGCCTTGACCTTTAAAGTGGTGGTTATTTTAGGAATTACCTGTTCATAAGCAGGAAAATCACCTTGAACTAATCTACTTATAAAACACATATTGTCAATTTTAAATATAAAATTTTCCTGTAGCAAAGAAAAGCTACAGCTATCTGATTTACTTTTTTCTAATATTTTAATTACTCTTTCAACAGCTTTAGTAGGGACTATTCCTGTAGTTACTACCTTAGTGGGATTTATAGTCCTTGTAACATATGCCAAACGTCTTCCGTCTGTTGCAACAAATTTAATTATATCTTTTTGAATATTAAAGTATACACCATTAAGATAGTATCTTGTTTCCTCTTTAGAGGTAGCATATACTGTTTTTGTTAAAGCATCAAGCAATACTTCTGAATCAATAGATATCTCCAATGATTTTGCTTGTTTTTCATCATATTGTGGCATTCCTGGATGATTTTTAGCTGGTTGACCAATAAACGTGTTTTTTGTTCTGCCACAAAACATCTGAGCAATTGGTGTTTTATCATCTTGAGTTTTAATAGTTACCTCTTCATCTTCAAGTTCTTTTACAGCATTGTAGAATTTTTTTGCAGGAATACAAATTTCTCCAGGAGAAATTACTTTACAATTAATTTCTATCTCTAGAGAAGTTTCTATATCACTCCCTATAAGTACACATTTGTCTTTACTCTCAGCAGATACTAAAACATCAGAAGTAAGAGGCATAGCTGTGTGAGAACTAACAATTGGATCTAAAAGCTGTAGAACTTTTTCTAATTGTTCTCTATTTATAACCAATTCCATAAATTAACCTCCCTATGTGAATTTTTTTCTTATCTAATCTTAATTTTTAGGATTAGAAAAAAACTTTTAAATTTTATTTTACAAAAACTTTTATTTAAATTCAAGTAAATTAAATAATATTTAGCTTTACCCTCTTGGGTGATATTTTTTGTGAAGTTCTTTTAAGTGTTGTTTATCTATATGTGTATATATTTGTGTCGTAGAAATGTCGGAATGACCTAAAAGTTCCTGAACTACTCTTAAATCAGCTCCATATTTTAGCATATGTGTGGCAAAAGAATGCCTTAAAGTATGAGGAGAAACATTTTTAGAAATACCTACTTTTTTTACATAGTTTTTTAACTGTTCCCAAAAATCAATTCTTGAAATGGGTTTTCCAAGTTTTGATAAAAAAACATATTGGTCATACTCAGGTATGAGTCTTTTTTGAAATTTTTTAGCTCTTATTTCTAACCAATCTTTTAACGCTTGTATACTTTTTGAATTAAGCAAAACAATTCTTTCTTTATTTCCTTTTCCTATTACCCGAATATATTTGTTTGAAAGATCCAATTGATTAAACTTCAAATTTACAAGCTCAGAAACTCTCATACCAGTAGCATAAAGCATCTCCAACATAGCTTTATTTCTTATATCATTAAATTTCTTTTTAGGAATAAAGTTTAAAATTTTTTCAACTTCTTCATAAGATAAAACCTGAGGAAGTTTTCTTTGAAGTTTTGGTTTGGAGATAAATTCAACTGGATTATTCTTTGTTATCTCCTCAGCAATTAGAAACTTATGAAACTGTGTAATACAAGATGTTTTTCTATAAATTGAATTATTCTTTAGATTATTTTTTTTTAGTTGCCATAAAAAATCTGTAATATCTTCAGAAGAGACTGTATGGATATCTTTGTTTATTTGTTGAAGAAAATTAAAGTATTGCGTTAAATCTCTCCTGTAAGCATCGATTGTATTTTGAGAGAGACCTTTTTCAAATTTTATGAATTCTAAAAATTTTTCAACTAATGAAGTAAATTGCATCATATTAGAAGGCTTAAACTTTTCTTCTTAATTTTGTGAACATCTCTTGTGGTGAGTTGATTGTATTTATATAATTTATTGCTCTTTCTATTGCAACAATATATAAATTTTTTTCTATTTTGTATCTTTTTTTAAAGTGATAGGTTAGATATTCATAAGTTCTATCCAGTTGATTATCTATTCTATCTAAAACCATTTTATAAAATTCTTGGGTTTTTTTAAGTAAGTCAAACTCAGAAGTATATCCTGTAATTCCTGCTTCTCTAAATTCATAAAACAAAAATACTAATCTCTCAAGATAAGTTCTTGCTGACATCTGACCTATTAAGTCTGCTGTGCCTAACATATAACCTAATTTTTTTTCCTCTTCATCTGAAAAATTAATTTTTGATGGTTCTAAGCTAAGTTTTGTACAAAGTACAATATTTTTAGCTATTTCAAAATCTTGATAAGAAAAACCTTTTTGTTGCATATACTTAGATAAAAACTCAATACTTCTTTCTACATGAACAAGAGTATATTTTGCACCTGTTCCTTCTTGGTCATCAATTGTTTGAAGATAACCAGTATCATGAAAAAGTGTAGCCACTAAAGCTATTTTTACTTTCTGGAGTGATAGTTTGTTTTTTTTATTTTTGATATTGTAGCCATCTATAAGACGAGACATAGCAAGCAATACATCAGTTGTATGCTGAATATCATGAAATTTTGTATTATATTTTCTATATCCAGGATATCTTCCTTCCATCAATTCAATAAAGTCATTGAAATAATACCTGAACTGAATAAATTCTGAAATTGGGTAGTGAAATATAAAATTATGTTTTACTTCTTCCAAAACAGCATAAGGCTGGCTATAATCAACAAGTTGATCTAAGCGTATCTCACAGGAAGGTGTTTTTTTTTCTTCCATTATAATTTTTTAATTTTAATTAAAAGTTTTTTATATAAATCAAGAAATAAAAAAACAGGAAAACCTACTACATTATAATAATCACCTATTATTTTTTTTACAAATTTATCATTTTTTTCTTGAACTGCATAAGCTCCTGCTTTATCCAAATGTTTTTTTGAGATTTCTTTAATTTTTTTATCAGAGAGTTTGTTAGTATAGACTATTGATTCTTCCACCCCTGAGACTAAACAATTCTTTTTTGGATAAAAAAGACATAATCCACTTAACACTTTATGTTTTGTGTTAGAAATTTTTCTTAGAATTTCTTGAGCATGAAATTCATCAATAGGTTTACCTATTATTTCATTACCTAAAACTACTATAGTATCGGCAGCAATTATTATTTTGTCTTTATAATAGTCTGCTACAGATTTTGCTTTATTTATGGCAACTTTCTCAACAAACTTCTCTGGAGAGGCATGAAAATTTATCTTAGGCTCATCAAATCTGTGATTATCAACTAAAAAATTAAAACCTAACAAACGAAGAATTTCTTTTCTTCTTTCAGAACTAGAAGCTAACACAAGTCTCGTCATATTATGAGTTTTCTAAAAATTATAGCAGTAATGATTAAGCCAATCACAGCAGTAATATTTAGCTTTACTAAAGCTCCAAAAGTAATCTCTAAGATACCTAAGTCAATCGTTGTCGGCTGTAAGCCAGGCTTAATTTCTACAGCTAACATTTCTTTAACAGTTGAGTCTCTTGGAAAAAGCTTAGAAAATGCTTTACCTATAAACGCTCCCAACAAGGTTCCTATAATTATCAACAAAATAAAATATGTAAGATTTTTAGACATATTTAAAAGAGTAAAAACATCCTCTTTTTAGTTTTTTTGTCAAATTTCACACTATGAATTGTTATGTTGAAGTGTATAATTAATTTATTAGACTATTTTGCTTCTTTTTCTTTGTCTTTTTCTTTTTCCTTTTTCTTTTTACCACATCCTTTTGCCATTTTTAGTTCCTCCTTTC
>JANXCA010000220.1 GCA_025060535.1 Endomicrobiia bacterium
TTTTAGTTTAATTGCTTTCAAGGGACGACTTGAAGTGTGGGAAGCAAGCCTAGAATTATTCAAAAATAGAATTATAGGGCAAGGTTTAGCAACAACAGCAGTTAAAATGGAAGAAATTGTCGGGCAATATCTTGAAATTCACAATGATCCACTACAATATCTAATTGAAGGTGGGTATTTGGGATTTATACTGTACTTGATTATGTGGTTTAATTTATTCAAAATAAGTTGGAGATACAGAAAAAATGATGACAAGTTGGTCAAATTCATAAGTTTATCTGCTGGTGCTTATACAGCTGGGCTTTTTGCTTGGTCCTTTGTAGACCATGTTTTAAATTATTCACCCATGAACTTTTGTTTCTTATTTGTTTTGTTAGCACTATTAATTAAAAGAGTTAATGATTTAAAGGAAAAATAGTAACATCTAGCTAAAAATGAAAATTTTGATAATCGCTTCCTTTCCACCTCCATATCACGGTGCTTCAATTTATGTAAAAAAGCTAAGAGAAGCATTGTTAAGAGATGGTGAATTTGAAATCTATGTTATTGATACTTCT
>JANXCA010000221.1 GCA_025060535.1 Endomicrobiia bacterium
TAAGGATTTGAAACCAAATAACTATACAAAAGATGAAATAAAAACTATGCGTTTTTATTCTACCTATGAGGATTTGAAATAGGAAAAACCTTATCCTGTCTATTACTATCACAGCCCCGGTTTTTATTTTACCTATAAGGATTTGAAACTGTTTTCTTCTACCGTAATTTCTGGTAAATTTTCGTAGTTTTTATTCTACCTATAAGGATTTGAAACTAAAGCCTCTCCTATATGCTACGCTCGTATACATCCCAGTTTTTATTCTACCTATAAGGATTTGAAACTTACAAACCAAGTTTACATTTATGGTTTACATCTATGATTTTTTAATCCTTCCAAAGGACAAAAAAAGGACAAAAAGGACATTTTTTTATAAAAAATTAAAAATTTTATAGTTTTTTGTCCTTTTTGTCCTTTAGCTATATTTATATTTTTTATGTCATTTAAATAGGTAGAGTTGTTTGCATTGTTATTATACTTTTATTATGATATTTTTATAATTAAAAACAGGAGGTTGTAGAGTGAATTCTTTTTTTGATAAAGATAATATATTTAAG
>JANXCA010000222.1 GCA_025060535.1 Endomicrobiia bacterium
CACAAGGTTAACCATACGAATAAACCTATTAGCAGTGAAAAAGCTCTACCCACTATGGGGGTTATCATAAATAATCCTATCAAAGGAGTAATTGCAATGGCAAATGCGGTTAAACTTGCTTTCAGTACGGGGATCCACGCGTTAGCATGAATTCCAAGCCCCCAAAACTGACTTACGGTTTGACTCGTTGCTATAACACTTAAAGCAAGATTTGGATTATCACTTAATATTGCCTGTCTTAAAACTGAAGCAACATAAGCTTGTCTTAAAGCACTGTTTTATCTGAACTATGTGGGATATAAAGTTAATCTCGTTAAAAACGTCTTCTTCTCTTAAGTTTTATCTGAACCATGTGGGATATAAAGTTTTAAATCTTCGGATTAAGTCTTGCCAAGTTTTTTCGTTTTATCTGAACCATGTGGGATATAAAGAAAATTTGAATCTACTACGACTGAAAGGTTTAGGTTTGTTTCATCTGAACCATGTGGGATATAAAGTACAAGCTAGATAACAAGAGGAATCTGGAGAGAGAAAGTCTGGGCTTAGAC
>JANXCA010000223.1 GCA_025060535.1 Endomicrobiia bacterium
GCCAAACTTAAAACGACAACTAAAAAATATTTTGGAATGTACCTAAATGAATCAATTGGTGAGATTGACCATATAAATGTTAAAGATATGTATAAGATAAACGGAATTATACCAAAAAGGTAAATTTTGAAATTTTCGTCCTTTTTTAACTTATATAAATTGTTAAATAAGAATAAAATATATCCGAAATACAAAAGTAAAAGCAACGCATTTCTCAACCAACCCAAGCTAATCAGCCCACCTATTTTTTCAAGTCCCGGGGCAGTAAGAGCCCCAAAAAGGAAATAGTAATAAATCAAAAACCTAAAATTGATAGCAGTTAAAATGATGAATAAAAACACAATGATTATAACAGCAAGAATACTATATTCTTCTAAAAACAGTAAGTACGATATAATCAGTGAAAAAGCAAAAAGTATAATTATTGAGATATACGATTTCATCATCCTAAATTTCCCTTAAGACCATCTAAAATTGCTTTAAAAATTATTCTTTTTTTATTACGATTAACCTTAAAAGCAAGAAGCAACATATCAATTAAACGTTT
>JANXCA010000224.1 GCA_025060535.1 Endomicrobiia bacterium
CTTTATAAAGACAAACTCAAACTTGGAATTCTCTGAATATCAAGTCCCAGAGAGCATTTTGAGACATAGCAGAGAAAAATCAACGAGTTGTTTTAAACTCCTCCAAAGCGGGAAAGACGATGTTTACAGCGCACATACGCCTGGGGGAGAAACTACTTCCTTCTGAAGTTTTGCAAGAATAGAGCCTGCGAGTGTTTGTATTGAACTTCCTGAGATTGCTTTTAAGAATACCCTTCGCCAGTCAGGCATAAAACTTTGCAATGAAGGTTAATGACTTATTAAAGATGAAAGTTATGAGCTTTTTGGTGGAGAGTTTTTCAATTTTCTAATTTCTCACTCAATGTCAAAAAGTAGGTTTACAGCATACATGACGCAAAAAGCCATGTCTCAAAAAAGTGTTTCTGTAGTTGAATAAATGACTATAGAAATAGGAACTGTAGACATGAAACAAATTAGCAACGAAGATTTATTCTCTCGGTGAGAAAGCATTTCTCACACTGTGTGTCGTACCAGTGCTATAA
Organism: Endomicrobiia bacterium; assembly: GCA_025060535.1. Taxonomy (GTDB): domain Bacteria; phylum Elusimicrobiota; class Endomicrobiia; order DTEH01; family DTEH01; genus JANXDG01. Next base: position 522 of record JANXCA010000224.1, read on the forward strand.
TTGTAAAACTATGCAAGTGCAAGAA
>JANXCA010000225.1 GCA_025060535.1 Endomicrobiia bacterium
CACGAAGAAATTCGAAATTTGTTCGATCTCATTATTGAAGAGTCGCAATTCCCTTGGATGCGGGCATCTTTTCACACTAAAATAGGAAGAAGGCTAGTCCTGTGAGGGTGGGTGGGTCGCAATTCCCTTGAATGCGGGCATCTTCTGACGATATAGTAGATAGGGAACAGTAGGTAGGGATCAGGGAGGTTTTTTTCTTTTCAACTCATCCCTGATCCCTCACTACTATCTACTACCTACTACCATCCAATCCCCTTGAATACGGGCATCTTTTCGCACTTAGGAAAAATGATTATGTATGGTGCTTTGTTAAATACAGGTCGCAATCCCCTTGAATACGGGCATCTTTTCGCACATAGACAACATAATAATAAACGAGACGGGCGTTATTTTGTCGCAATTCCCTTGAATGCGGGCATCTTCTAACGATATAGTAGATAGGGAACAGTAGGTAGGAATCAGGGAGGTTTTTTTCTTTTCAATTCATCCCTGATCCCTCACTACTATCTACTACCTACTACCATCCAATTCCCTTG
>JANXCA010000226.1 GCA_025060535.1 Endomicrobiia bacterium
AATTCGTCTCTAACAAAGTAGGTTTTTATTCTACCTATAAGGATTTGAAACAGTTTGCGAAAAGGAAAATACATAGATGACTACTTAGAGTTTTTATTCTACCTATAAGGATTTGAAACACTTTTCTGTTTCAAAAGAGAAAAAAATATGGATATCGTTTTTATTCTACCTATAAGGATTTGAAACTGAGATTGAAAAAGAGGAAAGACAAGTTTTTCGGGTGCATGGTTTTTATTCTACCTATAAGGATTTGAAACTATATCAAGATGTGTCTGGCGGTGTAAGGTTTTTGCCGGTGTTTTTATTCTACCTATAAGGATTTGAAACCAACGAAGAACTCATATGACAGTTTAAACGATTTTTGTTTTTATTCTACCTATAAGGATTTGAAACTAAGCATAATTCCTGAAGGGCGTGATAGGGATTTTAGTTTTTATTCTACCTATAAGGATTTGAAACGTTTAAACATATACTGCGTTCTTTTAAGTATGTTTTGTTTTTATTCTACCTATAAGGATTTGAAACTCTGTGT
>JANXCA010000227.1 GCA_025060535.1 Endomicrobiia bacterium
GACAGAGTATGGTGATTATGGGTTATCTGGTTTTATCTGAACCATGTGGGATATAAAGTGTACTACCAATGCGGCTTCCCTCATCGAGCCTCGTTTTATCTGAACCATGTGGGATATAAAGTAGTAAAAGGAGGAGGGGAACGATGGCAAAAGCATGGGGTTTTATCTGAACCATGTGGGATATAAAGGTGTTGTTGCAGCAGGTGATGAGTAGGGTGAAGGTGTTTTATCTGAACCATGTGGGATATAAAGGGGGACGTGTTTGCGGGGTAGGTTTAGGATTTATGTTTTATCTGAACCATGTGGGATATAAAGATACACCATTCCCTGCAACACAAATAAGAATTCTACGTTTTATCTGAACCATGTGGGATATAAAGTAAATTTCTGGAATTGGTCAAGGGTATACATTTAAGGTTTTATCTGAACCATGTGGGATATAAAGCAGAGAACAACTCCACTGTGTCCCCATCAGGAAGCCGTGTTTTATCTGAACCATGTGGGATATAAAGAATCAATACCAGCCTCTTG
>JANXCA010000228.1 GCA_025060535.1 Endomicrobiia bacterium
GAACTATGTGGGATTTAAACTGCAATCGTATTCAGATTTCTGTTTCCCCGGGAGATTGGTTAGATCTGAACTATGTGGGATTTAAACCAGGTAATTCTTTATGTTCTTGAAAAGCTTTAAAAAGTTAGATCTGAACTATGTGGGATTTAAACAATTTTGGAGATGGTGTAATAGAAGGTTTGTCTATTTGTTAGATCTGAACTATGTGGGATTTAAACAAAATATCCGCCATCTTCAATAACATTAAATCTCTTTGTTAGATCTGAACTATGTGGGATTTAAACTGGTTGCGGTGGTTGTGAAGGAGGTGTAGACGGTTGTGTGTTAGATCTGAACTATGTGGGATTTAAACAGTTATCACGTGCTCTTTCATGATTGTTTCATATCTTGTTAGATCTGAACTATGTGGGATTTAAACTATGGAAAAGATAATTAAAACAATTGCAAAAAATAAGTTAGATCTGAACTATGTGGGATTTAAACCAATATCGTGATATAACACATGTACAATTAGAAACACGTT
>JANXCA010000229.1 GCA_025060535.1 Endomicrobiia bacterium
TACGCTTTTTGCAAGCCTAAAAAACCTTCTTGAATTAAATCTTCTAATTCAACAAAATTTGTCTTATATTTTAATGCAATAGAATACACTAATTCCTGCAACTCATTGCTTATATTTCTCATTTAATTAAATATACAAAACAATTATTAAGATAGTATAAACAAAAAATTAATTTTGTGTTAAGATTTTTGGGATGTATGTTTTGATTTATTTTTTAACATTATTTACAAAAATTTACATTAAAATATTGTACAAATTATGTTTGTTATATATAAAATAATGAAAACAGTTTTCTCACATCATGCCAAAGAAATGTTGAAAGAAAAATTCCAGAAGAAATAGTTTTGTCGGTAATTGAAGCGTATAATTATAAAGAAATTAGAAATGATGGAAATATTCATTATTTCAAATTCTTCACTAAACAAAATAAAGTTTTTACATATTAATAGTTAATGATTCTACAGGACCTAACAAAGTTATAACAGCTTATTTTGACAGAAAATCTAAAAACTTTTT
>JANXCA010000022.1 GCA_025060535.1 Endomicrobiia bacterium
AGCATGCTCTTCTTCATCAGCATCCAAATACTCGATTACACCCATTGAAACAAGTTTACCCCAACTAATTTGTTTTTGTTTTAATTTTAATTCATTTAATAACTCTCCTTTCATCTTATATAAAGAAATTTGTTGCTGTTTTTTATTCTCTAATTGAGCATTTAGCATATTAAACCTAACTTTTTCTTTTTCATATTCTTCTTTAAGCTCTTCTGTATAATTTAATGTTTCCTTTATTCTTATTATTTGTTTAGAAAATTCTTTCAATATATCTTTCTTTAATCTCTTTTCAAAATTATTCTCAAAAAAATTATTTATAAGGTATTCCCTCTCTACATAACTCTTTATGCCAGCAGTTAACATTCTAACATAAAAATCCATATCTGAGGACAATATCTTAAGATTTGTTTCTAAGGCAGAAATTGAAATTTTAGTTTGATATATTTTATTTTCTATTTCCTTTTTTTCCATATTTATAATTTTAAGCTGATTTTCAATTTTTTTTAAATCTTCTTGAAGAACTTTTTGTCTATCTATATATATCTGTTTTTCCTTTTTCTTTTCAGTTATTGCCTGCTTTGTTTGATTTAACTTTTTCTGTGTTTGATATATCTTATCAGATGAATATAAAACAGAACTTAGTAAAAATAAAATAATTAAAAAAATTTTCATAATAACCCTTACTTTTGCTGTTGAAGAATATCTGTGTTAATTGCTTGTAATAAACAAAAAATATATATCAAAATATGAATTATTAAATTAAATGAATCTAATTTTATAATCTCATACGACGTAAAATTATTCATAAATTTTATATTCAAAACCATAAATAAAAAATATACACCACTAAATAATACTATAAAAATCAAAGAAATTTTGATATTCCAAAATAACATCACTCTTAAAAAAATAATTAAAATTCCGACTATAAACAACAAAATGAAGATTTTATCGAATAAATTTTTAATACTATATAATCTACTAAGATAACTTTTTATGTTATAGTCAAAAATTATTTCTCTAATTTCTGGAAAAATTTTATCTAATGTTAAAATTTTTTTTATTTCTTTATCATGGTAGTTCATAAATTCTATCTTTATAACATCTGAAAAAGGGTTATTTTTTATTACACTCAATAGTGTCTTCATTTCTTTGTTTTCAATTATTTTTTCATATATTTGATTCTTATCTAAAAATGATATGTTTTTAATTTTTAATAAGTTAATATTTTTTTTAACATTTTCTATTATATTTGTTGGATCTGAACCATCTTTTAATACTAAAACCACAGAAAATTTTTCTAAAAATCTTTTTTGTAACCATTTACTAATAAGAAAAATATCATATATACCAAAGGTAGTTACTAAAATTATAAGAGTTATAAAAAAATTAATCATTTTGTTTATAAAATCAAAATATTTCATCATTATCCTCCAGTTTAAATATACTTTAGTGTAGCTAAAAATCTAAAAGTTTCTTCTATCTGAGTTGTGAAATTATTTTTTAAATTAGGATAAATTATAAAATCGCTTAAAGATGCAATTCTCAGTTCATTCAAAGTAGGAGGATAACTTTTATAAATACTCAAAATAAAATTTCTAATTTTTTCTTGCTCTGAAAAACATATAAAAGGCAATTTAAGATTATCACTTAATACAACCCCGTGCAACCTTGAGGTAATTACTAAATCTATATCTTCAAAAATATATTTATAATTTTCTATCCTATCCCATACTCTAATTTCACAATTTTTAATGTCTTTTGTTATTCCTAAAATAAATTTGTAATCTTCTTCTAAATGAAATGGAATAAATATAAGATGATGTTTCTTTGCCAAAGATTCACAAAAATTTTTTAATAAATCTTTATCTTTTTTTTCTGATTTTATTATTAATCCAATCTTCTTAAAATTCTTTAGAAACAATTTGTTTTTTTCTACTATATTTTCTTCAATATAGCAAATATCAGGAGAAAATATAAACTTATTTTTATTTATAAATTTTTTAATCTTTTTTAATTCTATATCGTTTCTAAAAACTACAAAATCAGATATATATGACAAAATATACCTTACGAAATAAGGAATTTTTCTAAAAGAAAATTCTGTGTTAAGAAGTATTACTTTTTTAAAAAATAATTTAGATAAAAAAAATATAAATAAGTAGTAAAGAAAACTAAATACACTGCTATAATCTTGGAATAACCCTCCACAATATATTACTTTATCTACTTTACATATGGTCTTAATTAACCAAAAAATTTTCCATCTTGGAATATATTGAATATTATTGATCACTTTATACTCATTATTGTTATATAACAAACTAATTTCTATTTTATTCTTTGAAAATTTCTTAATCAATTTTATCAAATTTATCAATAACCACTCATCTCCAAAATTTCCAAAACCAAAATAACCTACTATTAAAACTCTATTCATTGCAAAAAAGAACTTTTTCAAAAGCTATATACAACCTCATATATACTACACCAAAAAACAGTCCTAAAACTGATCCTAATACACTTCTTAAAACACAAAGATGTAAAGGTGTATGTGTATGAAGAAATGTATTTAAAATTGAAGAAACTGATAATATACTAAAACAAAAAAATAATTTGTTTTTTAAATTCAGCCCTTGTTTAATTAAAAAAATAGAACAATATAAAATTGGCTGAGTGAAAAAAACTTCTTTAAACCTAGGTCTAAATAATATAAAATTCTCAATAAATTCTCTTACCTTAATCTCTGTTACTAAAATAAATTTATCAGAAACATTACCCATTCTAAATACCAAATAAGCTAAAAAAATAAAAACCAATACAATAAGAAAAAAATCTTTCACTTCAATGTTATAAAACAAAATTTTTAAAAAGTCTTTTTTATTTAAAATTATAAAAAACGAAAATACCAAGGGTAAAATAAATGCTAATTTTATCCCATATATACGTTTTTCAAAAGATATATAATCATAATTCTGCAGTATTCCCCAAATTATTATCCCTAAAAATATTGCCAAGAAATTTATCTTAAAATACGAATAAAATATGGAATCATTGCAAATATTTTGGAATTCTTTTTTATAAAAAAATAAAGGATAAAAAACTGCTAAAAAAATCCCCAACAGATTACTAAATACTTTGAAATTTATTGTAGAAAAACTTACAAATTTCTTAGATAATGAATTTTCTAACTCTTTAGATATCTGCTGAATAATACTTAAATTTTCTTCTACACTTATAAATTCTGATGGAACTATGTATATTATACTACAACTTCTTTCTTTAATAGCTTTTTTTATCTTTAATAAAAAATTGTTCCTATATAATGACAAATCACATACAAAAGCTCTTAGAGAAAACTTACTTCTAAAAGGATAAAGAACTCTATAGTTAAAAAAATTCTCAAAATTTAATTTTATAAAATTAAGATATGATAAATGTTTAAAAAGTTGCTGATGAGAATATTTAATTTCTGGAATAACCTTTTTTTCTTCCTTATTTAAATAAATCAATGAAAAAACTTTTCCTTTATAAATATCAAAACACCTATAAATTTGTTCATTATCATAATCTTCATCACTGAAAAACTTTAAAATAACAAAAAATTTTACATCTTTCCCTTTTAAATTCTTAACATCTAAAGCAACTTTATCTATTTTAAAATCTGAAATAAAGCTATAAATTTTTTCTAACTCAAATCCATTTTTAACAAAATAATCAATATCTAATACTATGTCTAATGTTTTTTTGCTATACCAATTATAAAATTTAAATATATTTATTAAACTTATTAAGAAACTAAGAAATAAAACTATTCTAGATAATAAAATCACTTTTTACTTTTCTTTTTTTCTTTAATTTTTAATCTTTTAGATAAAATTATGCCAGATACTCTAGAATACAAATCTATATACTTCCTAGAGGATTCTTCCCATGAAAAATTTTCTTTCATTGCATTTGATATAATTTTACTCATTATATCTTTTTTATAAAACATCTCATAAGATTCCTTTAGTTTTTCATACAATGCATCTTCTGAGTAAACATCAAAAACCAAACCGTTACCGCTTGCATCTTCTATATTAAAATTCTTAACAGTATCAGCTAATCCTCCAGTTTTATATACTATAGGTATAGTTCCATAACTCATAGCTATCATCTGACCTAAACCACAAGGTTCTGAACTTGAGGGCATTAAGAAAAAATCACATCCAGCATATATCTTATGAGCTAAGTTATTATTAAATTCAAAAAAAACTCTAAATTTATCAAAATAATTTTTCTCTATTATTTTTAATCTATCTTGTAAATCCTTATAACCTTTGCCTAAAATCACAACTTGAACATCATATTCCCTAAGAAATCTATCCATTACTTTTGTAACTATATCAAACCCTTTAAGTGGATCTATGCGAGAAACCATTCCATATAATGGGACATCTTTCAGTTGAAAATTACATACATTTTGTAAATCTTCTTTGCATATTTTTTTATTTTCTATATTCTCTAAGTCATAATTTGCTTTTATATTCTCATCAATAGATGGATTCCATTCTTTATAATCAATACCATTTAAAATCCCTATTAGTTTTCCTTCCGACAAACGTTTAGATAATACGCCTTCAAGCCCTCTTGCTTCTGAATGTAAAGATGAGATCATCTTAGCATAAGTAGGAGAAACTGTTGTTACAAAATCTGCAAAAACAATACCAACTTTTAAAAAATTTATCTTACCATAATATTCAAACTTATCAGGAGTAAAATCATATGGAGCAAAGCCTGCCATATAGTGAACTTCCGGTCCATATAAGCCTTGATACGCTATATTGTGAATTGTAAAAATTGTCTTTGTATTCTGAAAAAAAGCATCTATTCTATAAAGCGTTTTTAAATAGGCTGGTATAAGACCTGTCTGCATATCATGACAGTGAATAATATCAGGCCGAAAATCTATTGCTTTTGAAGCCTCAAGAACTGCTCTACTAAAAAATATAAACCTTAAATGATTATCAGGATAGTCACCATAAGGAGTGGCATAAATTTCATCTCGCCAAAAAAATCTTTCATTTTCTACAAAATAAACATCGACGGATTTGTCTAATTTTCCTTCCCATATTTTTCCCTCTATATATTCATCTATAATAGGTATCAAAACCTTTAAATTAGTATTTTTAATTTTAAATTTTTTTATATCTATTTTTTTATGTAATGGTAGGATTACTTTTACATTTATTCCGTGTTTTTTAAGAAATAATGGTAAACTTCCTACTACATCTGCTAATCCTCCAACTTTAGCAAAAGGTGCACATTCAAAACTCGCAAATAAAACTTTCATAAAAACAACTCTTAACCTCCTTTCTTAAGAAAATTACCTTACTTTAATTTCTCTTAAAAACTTAGCATCATTTTCAGGCAAAGAAGAATTTATAGACATACCCGTACCTATTTCAAATCCCGCTGTTTTTGTAAGTCGTGGCATTATAGTAATATACCAATGATAATACTCCTTACCTTTTTCATTAACTGGAACACTTCTTATTACATAATTATAGTCAGGATTATCTAATCCTATGTAAAGTTTAGATAAAGTAATTTTTAAATTTTTTGCTAAATCTGTAATTTCATTATCATTTATATCTCCAAATGATTCCATATGTCTCCTCGGTAATACCCACATATGAAAAGGAGCTAAAGCAGCATATGGGACAAAAGAAACAAAATGTCCTGTCTCCACAACTATCCTCTCCTGATATCTTAACTCTTCATTTAACATCTTACAAAACACACACTCACCAGTTTCATCATAATATCTCATAGCTTCTTCGATTCTGTACCTTATATGAAAAGGAACCACAGGTATCGCTATTAGCTGAGAATGTGGGTGTTCAATTGAGGCACCTGCTTGTTCTCCATAATTTTTAAATATAATTATCATCTTTATCCTTTTATCTTTTTCTGCTGCAATATATCTTTCTTTATAAACCTTTATTATCTGTTCAATGTCTTTTTCTGGCATAAGAGGAAGTATATCATTGTGCTTGTTTGACTCAATAATTACCTCAGCAGTCCCAACTCCAGATACACATCTTTTAATCCCTTCAGATCTATATTCCACAGTACCCTCTTGAACAACAGCAGGATATTTGTTTGGAATTACTCTTATTTTCCATTTATTAAACTCATCTTTTACTACATAAGTTTCATAAGGAGTCATATGCTCATTGCCCGGACAAAAAGGACATTTTTCAGAAATCTCAGAAAGAGTCCTCTTTTCTTTTGTCGACTTGAAATCTTCAGGCCTTTTAGCCCTTTCAGTAGAAATTACTACCCATTCCTTAGTAGCTATGTTTTGTCTTATTTCTGGCATATAACCTCCTTAACTAAAATAAATCATTCTCCTAAAACCTTTATCCAAATTTCTCTATTTCTAGGACCATCAAATTCACAAAAAAATATTCCTTGCCAAGTCCCTAATTCTAAAATACCTCCTGCTACAGAGACTTCAACTGATATACCAATTAAGCTACTCTTTATATGAGCATCTGAGTTACCTTCCATATGTCTAAAATTACCTTCTTGTGGAATAAGATTGTTCAATGTGGAGATAATGTCTCTAATAACATCCCTATCAGCATTCTCGTTTATTGTAACTGCTGCTGTAGTATGAGGTACAAAAATATAACATATACCTTCTGAAATCTTAGAATCTTTAACTATATCTAAAACTCTCTTAGTAATGTCTATAAATTCTACACGAGAAGATGTCTTTATTTCTATTTTTCTTTTATAAATTTTCATACATTCATACAAGATATTCCTGTTTAACTTTTTTTAAACTATTGAATATATTCTTTTTTATATTAGGCCAAAATTTTTCTAATTCTTCTAATAAATTTTTAAGATATTCTCTTTGACGAAATTTTTTATTATAGTAAGGACACTCAAAGTCAATTACAGGTAAATTTTTATACTCAGCATATTTCTTCGTTTCTTGAGAGGTAACATAAACTAAAGGTCTTATCAAGGTAATTTCTCCAGAAAACATCTTTAATATCGGAGGCATTGTGGAAATCTCTCCATGATAAAATAAATTCATTAAAAATGTTATTACTACATCATCCAATGTATGTCCTAATGCAACTTTATTACAGTTTAACTTCTTTGCTAAAAGAAATATCTCTTTTCTTCTGTTCCAACTACACCAGAAACAATTGATTTCTTTTTTAGAATTTGAAAGTTCTCCTTTTATAAAATAATAATTAACAGATAATTTTTTAAAAAATTCTTCTAATCTTTCAAAATAACTTTCATCTTTATAAAATCCAAAATCTACATTGACTACAAAAATATCATAACTAAAAGGCAAAAAACGTTTTTTTAATACCATAGTATCTAACAAGGTTAAACTATCTTTTCCACCAGAAACACCTATCAATACTTTATCTCCTTCAGATAACATATTATAGTCACCTAAAGCTTTACCTACTTTTCTAAGTAAATAAGAAATAAACTTTTTATCCATAGTTAAATTTTATTTATATAAAAAATGTATTAATTAAGCAAGTTTTATTGAATTTCAATATATTATTTTATATTAAACTAAACTATCATGAAACCAAATACAATAGCTATAATAGGGACACAATGGGGCGATGAAGGGAAAGGAAAAGTAGTACATTTTTTATCTAGGAATGCTGACTATATAGTAAGATATCAAGGAGGTAATAACGCTGGCCATACAGTGGTATTTAATGGGAAAGAACATATTCTTCATCTTGTACCTTCAGGAATACTAGAAAATAAAAAATGTGTAATATCTAATGGTGTTGTAATTGACCCAGAAGCTTTATATCAAGAGGTAATGTTTTTAAGGTCACAGGGTATCAAAATAAATAAAGAAAATTTATTTATATCTGAACAAGCACATATAATCTTACCTTATCATAAATACTTAGATGCTATAAAAGAAAAAACACAAAGAATAGGGACTACACAAAAGGGAATAGGTCCATGCTATGCTGATAAATATGCAAGGGTAGGTATAAGAGTTTGTGATTATTTAGAAGAAGATACTTTTAGATCTTTAGTAGAAAAAAATATTGAAGAAAAATATCCGTTGATATCAGAATTTATCTCTAAAAAAGCTCTTCTTAAACAGATTTTTGAACAACATAAAAAATACTCAAAATTTATTAAACAATTTGTAACAAATACTACCAACTTGTTAATAAAGGTAATTAATGAAAATAAAAAAGTAATTTTTGAAAGTGCACAAGGGACACTATTAGATGTAGAATTTGGCAGTTATCCTTATGTTACTTCATCTCACCCAACAGTTGGAGGTATATCTATAGGAACAGGATTACCACCATCATATATTTCAAAAGTAATAGGTGTAGCAAAAGCCTACACTACTAGAGTTGGAGAAGGTCCCTTCCCTACAGAGATAAAATCAAAACTACAAGATATTCTAAGAGAACAAGGTAAAGAATACGGAGCTACCACTGGTAGGCCAAGACGATGTGGATGGTTTGATAGTATAGTAGTAAAACATGCTATAAAAATTAATGGAATTAAAGAATTAGTCCTTACTAAATTAGATTGTTTAAGAAATATACATCCTTTAAAAATATGTGTAGCTTATAAATATAAAAATAAAATTTATTATGATTTCCCAACTTCAAGAAAATTACAATGGCTTGTAAAGCCTATTTATAAAACATTTCCAGGGTTTTCTGAGGATATAAACTCTATTTCCAACTATCAATCTTTACCAAAGAATGTTAAAAATTATATTGAAGCTATAGAACATTTTTGTGGGGTCAAAATAAAAATGATCTCATTAGGTAGAGATAGAAATGAAACAATTTTTAAATAAATTTTATGAGAAAATTCTACTTACCATTCTTTTTTAAATTTATATTGATATTTATTATAATCTCCACACTTCCTATTTTAATTTTAAGCTTTCAAACCAACCGTATCCTTAAACCATCTCTAAGAACACTATATTTAGAACTACATACTAAAACACTTTCTAATATTTCTATGAAAATCCAAAGTTATTTTGAAACACTCTCACGAATACTGCCATTTGTTGAAGAAACCATTTCAAGAACCGATATAGATTGGAATTATAAGCAAAACACTTTAGAGTCCTTAATGAGTATAAATAAAAACATAATTTCTATTTCTGTTTTGGATATTAACGGAAAAGAAAAAATTAAAATTTATAATCCAGATATAATATCAGAACCAAAATTAGAAGATCTTAGTCAACAACCTTTCTTTATAAAATTTAGAGATTCAAAAGAAAATAGAACTTTTAAATTTATTTCTGAAGAGGATTTATTTCAAATAAACAGCTTCTATAAGAAACAAAATTTTTATTTGAGAATTTCAATGTCTATAAATGACTTATTTGAAGAATTAAAAGAGACAAAAATAGGAAAGACAGGCTCTATTATCCTAATATCTGCCGAAGATAATAGTTTAATTTTCACAACCCAATATCACAAAGAAATTTTAAATGACATCTTATCTAATCCAATTTTAGAAACGGCAAAACAGTCAATCTCAATCGGTTCAAAAGAAACAAAAATTAAAGACGAAGATTATATTGTTTCATATATATTTCTACCACATATTAACTGGATTTTACTTCTGCAACAAACACAAAAAGAAGCATATCTACCAGTAAAAATTTTGACAAAACAAACTACACAAGTTATAATTTTACTTTTAATAATTTCTGCTATAATCTCTTCTATAATAGCAGCTGGAATTTCTCAACCTATACTTAAGATAATTGAAGCAGCAAGAAGTGTAGCTTCTGGAAATTTTAATGTTTCAATAAATATAAAAACATATGATGAACTTGAAATTTTAGGAAACACTTTTAACCATATGGCTAAGAAATTAAATGAATATGCTGAAATACAACTTGATAAACTTATTGCTGAAAAAACAAAAACAGAAGCTATAATCTTTTCTATAAAAGATGGAATTATTTTAACTGATTATGAAGGAAATATTTTATTAATAAATAAAAGAGCAAAAGATATTTTAAATATTAAAAGTGAAAACTTAGAAAACCTGAATATTTTCCAACTTTTAGATGAAAAACTTAAACCAATTATGAAGGATGTAATAAACCAACCAAACAAAATTTTTGAAATAGACCTTTCAACAGAAAATTTTTCAAAATTTTATCAAGCAATCTCTCTACCAGTAGCTACCCCTAAAAATGAAAAAATCGGCATAGTATCTGTTTTGCATGATATAACTTTAGAAAAAGAAATAGATAAAATGAAAGATGACTTTTTACATTCCATAACTCACGACTTAAGAAATCCTATGACATCTATTCGTGGATTTATAAAATTTCTTTTAGATGGTACTGCAGGAGAAATAAATGAACAACAGAAAAAAATTTTAGAGACCATAGATAGAGCATCTTTTAAATTATTAAATATGATAAATGATATCCTTGATATAGCAAAACTTGAAGCAGGAAAAATGGAAGTTATGTTAGAAGAAGTAAATATTACAAAAATTATATCATCAGTTATTGAACTTTTACAACCACAGTATGAAAGGAAAAATATAAAACTTATCTTTAATCCACAAAAGGATAGCATAAAAGTATTAGTTGATCCTAAACTCATAGAACGGGTATATATTAATCTTATAGGAAACGCTATAAAATTTACTCCAGAAGAAGGTACAATTAAAGTAGATGTATATGAATCAGAAAACTACTTAGAAAGTTTTGTAGAAGATACTGGTGAAGGTATACCAAAGGAGTATTTAGACAAAATTTTTGAAAAATTTGGACAAGTAAAAAATAAATCAAAAGGAGGAACTGGTTTGGGATTGACTATATGTAAATATATTATTGAATTGCATAAAGGTAAAATATGGGTAGAATCAGAAGTAGGAAAAGGTTCTAAGTTTATTTTTAGGTTACCAAAATGAAAGTTATAATAATCTTTCTTATTTTATATAACTATAATCTAACTTTTTCACAACAATATAAAATCCAAGAAGCTGAAGAAAAAGAAATACTCTTACAAGAAATAGAAGTAAAAGAAGGGCAAACACTTTCATATATAGCAAACTATTATTTTAAAGACCCAAAATTATGGCCTGAAATTCTAAAATATAACAAACTTGATATAAAAGATATATACGCTCCACTACCTGGTATGAAATTAAAAGTACCAATTTTTATTGTAAAAGAAAAATTCCGTCCAGCGTATCTTATATATATTCTAAACAAAGTAAAATATAAAAAAAGTGATTCTGTAATATGGGAAGAACCAACAATAAATATGGAACTATATAATAATGACGCAATAGCTACTTATGAAAAATCACGAGCTAATATAAAATTCTACTCAGGCGAAATTCTAACAATAGATGAAAACTCATTTGTAACAATAAGACCAGAATTAAAGCAAGAAGAAGTTTCACTTCACAAAGGAGCTGTCCGTGCTACTAAGGCAAAAATAATAACTGATAACGCTGTAATTACACCAAGAATAGAACCAAAAACAGAAAAGACTGATTTCAGAACAAAAATTAGAGAAGAAGATAAAACCACATTGGTGGAAGTTTATGAAGGAGCAGTGGATGTAACCGCTCAAGGAAAGACTGTCTATGTACCCAAAGGTTTTGGAACAGAAGTAAAACCATTATCTCCACCTTCATTGCCAAAAGCACTACCTACACCACCCCAACTCTATATAGAGGCTGCCAAAGTTAGTCCTGAAAATGAATTAGTATTGTCAAAAAATATCCCCGCTTTTTCTTTAACTCTCTCAGAACCTAAAATAGAAAAAGAAGTAATTTTAGAAGAGACAACTCCTCCTCTCCTTAAAGAAGAAAAAGAAAAAATACCACAACCTCTAAAACCTAAAACTATAGGTAGGATAATAAAGAAATATAATTTACAAATTTCTAAAGAAAAGGACTTTAAAAAAATTATATACGAAGAAACAAATGAGTTAAAACCCGATCAAAAAATAAATATTAACTTAAAATCGCTACAACTACCAGATGGAAAATATTTTCTTAGAGTTTCTTATGTAGATGATTTAGGATTTGAAAATCCTTCTGAACCTAAAATCATAATAATAGATACCACTCCTCCAAAACTCTCTACTAACATACAAGAAATAACAAAAACTGATCAAGAGATTCTCCATATATCAGGTGAGACAGAACCAAATGTTTTCTTAAAGATAAATAATAATCCTGTAGAAGTAGATAAAGATGGGAAATTTAGTTATGCTTTATTATTAAATTTAGGTATAAATAAAATAGAAATTATAGCGAAAGATACCCAAGAAAATGAAACAAAAATTCAACATCAAATAGAAAGGGTTAAAGTTTTATCAAAAGAAGAAAAAAAAGAAAATGTAAAACAGCAAACTGAAACAGAAAAAGGTATTTCTTTAGGAACTATTTTAGCTACATCCATTTCTTTATTGGTGATTATTTTAGTGATTTCTTTTTTTATAAAATAACTATACTATGTTCTCCGCTTTCTTTACTTTTCTGCTTTGCTGTATTAAGTATTTCTTTTACCCGATACAAAACCTCTGCATAATGCTGAGGAGTATCTTTACCCACCTTTAACACACCAGCTGCTATTTTCATAAGAGGTGACTTTAACTCAATATTTTCTTCTAACTTGTATGTAAAAAATTTATTTAATATATCTTCTTTATCATATATTTTCTCTGATAAATTATCAAATAAAGAAAATATATTTTCTATCATTGTTTGTATTTCTGATTTTTGTGTAATTATACAAAACTTGTCAGCTTCTAAATGAAATAGAAATTCACATTTACCTCCATAATTTGCAACAGATGTTCTTAAAATACTTGAAAAAAATTTAAGTACTTCATCCCCTTTTTTAAAACCATATCTTAGATTGTAAGGTTTAAAATTGGTGATGTCAAGAAGTATTATTATAAACTCTTTTTTGTTTTCTAACAACTCTTTTATATAGTTTTCAAGAGAGTTTAACCCTAAAAGATGAGTCACAGTATTAACATTTTCATAATATTTTTTTATCAAATTTTCAGCCCGAAATATAAGTTCATATGGCTCTATTGGCTTTACTAAATATTCATCTGCACCAAGCTTTATTCCGGTAAGTTTATCCTTTGTGTGTCCTAAAGAAGTTAACATTATAACAGGTATAAGACAAGTATCAGGATCACCACGAAGATGTTCTATGACTTCAAACCCATTCATCTCAGGCATCATAACATCTAAAATAATAATATCTGGCATTATTAGTTTTACTTTCTGTAAAGCTTCTTTCCCATTATAAGCTTGATATACTTCATAATTTACTTGTTGAAAAGAAAACTTCATTAAATCTTGTATTTCTAAATCATCTTCTACAATAAATACTTTCTTCATTGTTTTATGTAGGTTAAATACATCTGTCTGTTATTTCTTATTATATCAAAAACAACACCTTTTTTAAGATTAACTTTACTTAATACATCTTCTAAATCATCAATATTTTTTATTTTCTTTTGATTTATTCCTACTATAACATCCATCTCCATCAATCCTACATCTTCATAATCTTTCGCTCTTACATCAATACTTTCAACTACAACTCCTTCTATATCTTCATCTAATGATAATTTTTCAATCAAATCAGCATTTAAATTTACAAAATTATATCCCAACCAAACATATTTCTCTTTCGTTGTTTCTTTTTCTTCTGCTGCAGGTAAACTAGTAATCTCTTCAGGTAATTCTCCTAAACTCACAACTACTTTGTGTTGTTTATTTTCTCTCCAAATTGTGAGTTCTACCTTTTCATTAGGTGGTAAAGAAAAAACTATATCTTGTAACTCCTGCGGAGTAAAGAGATCTGTCTGTTTATTTTTTGCTTTAATAGAAAGAATAATGTCAGATCTTCTAATTCCTGCTTTTTCAGCAGGTGAGTTTTTAATTACTCTATTTACGAGTACCCCTTGTTTTTTGGGTAAACCAAACTGATTAGCTATTGCATCATCTACAGCAATTATTTCAATCCCTAACCATCCTCTTGAAACTTTCCCTTTCTCTATTAATGTATCTAAAATCTCCTTTGCTCTATTTATGGGAATAGCAAAACCTATCCCTGAAAAAACACCAGTAGGTGCGTAAATTGCGGTATTTATACCTATTACTTCTCCTTCTAAATTACAAAGCGGTCCCCCAGAATTACCTCTATTTATTGCTGCATCTGTTTGAATAAATTCTTTATATTCTTTACCTTCTATTCTTACTCTTTGTCTTATAGCTGATATAATACCAGAAGTTACCGTCTGTTCAAGACCAAAAGGAGAACCTATCGCTACTACAAATTCTCCTACTTTTATTTTGTCTGAATCACCCAGCCTAACATATGGAAGATTTTTTGCATTAATCTTTACTACCGCTATATCTGTTCTTGGATCTCTACCTATAACTTTACCAGTATATTCTTTATCTTTACCATCTATATTCACTATAACTTTAATTTCTGAGGCATTGGCAATAACATGTTCATTTGTTAAAATATAACCATCAGGAGAAATAATAAAACCACTCCCTCCACCTTCTGCTTTATATTCTTTATATCGTTGTCTTCTTGGACGACTCTGTGGAAATTCAAAAAATTCTCTGAAAAACTCCTCAAAAGGGTCTCCAAAATAAAAATCAGGAATTTCTACTTTGTATTTATATATAGTTGTAATACTTACTACTGCTGGTTTTACTTTTTCAACAACATTTACTATAGCTTGTTGTACTGAGTAGGCATCATAGGAAGAAACTTGGGGAGATTTGCTTATTAATTTAACATTTTCTGTGTTAACTCTACCAAGATAATTTTTAAAAAAATTTGGCCTCCCAATTAAAAAATAAATACACAATACTATAAAACCTATCAAGGCAAGTTTAAAAAATTCTTTTTTCATCTTCTAAGACCTCCTTTTTTGTTATCTTATTAAAAACTAAATCCTTCTTGGTCCCCAACAAGGATAGTAACAATTACCTTTAAGTTCCCTTATCCTTCTTTGATTAGAACCATCTATAAACATAGTAAATAACTCCCATTTTCCGTTTCTGTTAGATACAAAAACTATAAACCTACCATCAGGTGAAAAAAACGGGCTTTCGTTACTTCCTTCCGAATGTGTAAGCCGATAATACTCTGATTTAACTATATCATAAATAAAAATATCAAACATATTCCTTGATGTCTCCATAGTAAAAACTATTTTGTCTCCTTTAGAAGACCAAACTGGTGAACTAGTGTATCCATTAGTAGGAAGATGTTTTATATTAAAACCATCTAAAGATGAAATATACATCTGTGGCTTGCCTGAACGGTTTGATATAAACACAATTTCTCTGTTGTTCGGAGAAAAAAAACCAGCAACATCTATAATATCTCCATATGTTAGTTTTTTAAGCACTTTGGTGTTTATATCTAATATATATAAATTAGGAGAATGTTTCCCTTTTGTCATAGTAAGTACTAATTTCTCTCCACAAAAAGACCAATTAGCTGTAACATTTAAACCTTGATATGTAGAAAGTGGTTGTTTATTTAAACCATTAATGTCCATAATGTATAAATCTGGATTTCCATACTTATAGGTAGTGTAAGTGATTTTTTTTCCATCAGGAGAAACTCTTGGATAAATATTTATACTTTTATCATTTGTAAGCTGTTTAATATTGTACCCATCATAATCCATTTTATAAATCTCTTTATAACCAGAAGTATCATTTACAAAAATTATCTGAGTCGTAGCAATACCATACTCACCAGTAAAAACTTTTACTATATTATCAGAAAAAAGATGTGAAACAAATCTTAAATCATTAGATGAAAACCTTTCTTCATATATTTTCTCTGTAGAAGCTACATCATACAAACTTCCTATCAGTACATATTTACCATCTTCAATTTTTACCTCGCCACATACAACCACTTCTATCCCATATTGCTGCCATTTTTCAGAAACCACTTTATTTGGTATATACTGCCATCCAGGTTCTACTACATTAAATAACCTTGTAAACATTAAATCATTTTTTACCACTTCCTGAATCTGTTGTGCTGCTTTAAACGCCTCTAAATCCTTTGTTATAAACTTAGAAATCCCTAAATCTATCCTTTTGCCTGATTTTATTGCTTGTACATATATATCTATACCAGAAAAACTATTATTTATCAGCACACAAAAAAATATAAAAATAATTATATTTTTATTCATGATATTTAAATTCAAAAAATACACCTAAATAATCTTCATTAAATCCTACTGGTAATGGAGGAAATGGCTGTGCAAGTTCTACAGCACGAAGACACAAATTATCATAAAATCTATTTCCAGAAGATTCTTTTATTTTTAAATCATATATATTTCCATCCTTTAGTATTCTAAAATACACTACCGTCTTTAGCTCACCAGGATAATTATGTGACCACATCCAATTTTCTACAATCTTTTTTCTTATCTGATTAACATAATAACTAAAAGGAAATTTTGCTGTTTCAAGAGATAATGAAGGTAAAGTAGTAGGTTTGTTAGATGCAGTGGTTTGTGGAACTTCTTGTTTTTTAGGTTCCTCAGTTTTTTTTACTTCTTGCTTTTTTTTCTTTGTTTTTTTAGGAATAATTATCTCTTCTTTTCTAACTAAGTTAGAAGTAACCTTGTCTTCTATAACTTTTTCTACAGAAGGTAAAGTGATTAACTCCACAGGAAAAGATATCACTATTGGTTTATTTTTTGGAATATATCTCACACCAAAAAATAATAAAAAATGCAAAAAACAAGACAGCAAAAAAGATATTTTTACTCTCAAAGAATCCATACATAAATTAGTTGCCTAAAATTTCTTGTGCTTCTTTTGAGTTAGGATACTTTGATGTAATAAAATCAAAAATTTCCTGTGCTTGCTTTTTATTTCCTAAATTTTCCAAACATAAAGCTTTTTTATATAACATACTTATATAGTAATCATCTTTAGAATATTTATTTAAGTATTCATCTATTATCCTTATACATTCTTGATATTGCTTTTTTATATAGTAACAGTCAGCTAAATAAAAATATGCTTTGGTTGCTAATTCACTTTCAGGATATCTTACAAGATAATCTTTAAATCCTCTTATAGCTAAATCATACATTCCTCTTAAGTAATCATTATAAGCCATATTAAAAAATTCTGTAGGAGTAGGCATTATCCCCATATCCACTTTGGGAAGTTGCTTTGATAAAATATCCATCCTTTGAGATAAACTTGAATGAATATCATCCATCCTCTGAGATAACATTGACATTTTATATTTGTTTTCTTCAATCTTTTCGGTATAGATCTGTAAATTAGTATTAAGTTGCTTCATCTGAGAGTTAAGTTCTGCCTGATTCCTTTTAAGTGAAACCATCTCTGACTTTAATGCTGCTATTTCTTCTCTTAGTGAGTTAACTTCTTCAGAGGTAGCTAAACAACCATAAAATAACATACTAAACAAAACTAAATAAAATATGACCTCTCTAATATTTCTCATTTATTCTATAATTGATAATAAAAATAACAAAAACAAATTATTTTTTTACTCTTACTTTAGTTTCAGCTCTACGGTTTGGTTTACAAAGAGAAGAATCCGGTGGACCAGCATTAGGATTAACTGGTTTCTCTTCTCCATATGAAATAGTAGCTATTCTATTTGCTTTAACTCCTAAGTTTATATAATAATCTCTCACAGCACTTGCACGTTTTTGTCCTAAACCTAAATTGTATTCATTTGAACCACATTCACAAGTATGACCTTCTACAAGAATCTCATATTGAGGATTAGCAATTAAATAATCTGCATTTTTGCGTAGTATTTCCTTTGCTTCATTGGTCAAATCAAATTTATCAAATTCAAAATATACATTCTGTAACTCTGGTATAGAAATAAACTCTTCCCCTCTAACAGATGGTTCCTCTACTTCAATTTTTTCCTCTACAGTAGGAGGAGTTACTTCTTGTGGAGTAGGTGGAGTCACTTTTTTAGGACAAGCAAAAAATGATAAACACAATATCAAGTATATAAGTTTTTTATACATTTTGTCCTCCTTTTAAATTAAACTAAAATGTTTGATTATATTTACAAAAAAATATATATTTTGTCAAGGATTTAAGATAAGGAATTTATTAAAGAAAGAACATCCCTAAAAGAAAAAAACTTCTCGTCCCTGGCAGGATTTGAACCTGCAACCTTCTGCTTCGAAGGCAGCTGCTCTATCCAGGTTGAGCTACAGGGACAAAAACAAAAAGGCTTTACTCTTCCTCTTCTGTATTATAAACCACACTCACACTGCTTCCTACAGGAACAAAACTTCCGGGTTTAGGAAACTGAGAGACTATCACATCAAAATCTTTATCTTCATCACATATTTAACCCTTTTGATTCAAGAATCTTTTTTGCTTCTATTAAGGTCCTATTAGTAACATCTGGAACAACAACTTTTTCTACAGAAGGGCTTTTTCTTACCAACTTACCTTTACTTACTACCAAATTTACTTTAAAACCTTTTTTAACTTCAACACCAGGTTGAGGTTCTTGAGATAATATAAAACCTTTTTCTAAAGTATCTGATTCGGCTTCTTTGATTTCTAATATATCTAATCCATTTTCAACTAAAATTCTTTTTGCCTCTTCTAAACTTTTCTGTCTTACATCTGGGACTTTTACTAATTCAACTCCTTTAGATAATACAACTAAGACCTCTGTATATTTTTTAACTAATGTCTTAGGTAGCGGCTGCTGAGAGATTATGCAACCAGCTTGAATCTCTTCTGATTCTTTTTCCTCTACTACATTATAGTTTAAATTTAAAGATTGAAGTAACTTAGTAGCTTCTGATAAGGGCAATTTCCTTATGTCTGGTACACGAACATAAAGATATCTTTTTTCTATCTGAGGAAAGATAAAAAAATATGAAAAAAAACTTACAACAAAAGATACTACTAAAGAAATAAATAAAACTATCAAAATGCTTGCTCCTTTCGGTAACTGACGAACTTCTTCTGGCATAATCTTGCCCCCTTTTTATTGATTAGGTATAGGTATTACTATTTCAATTCTACGATTTTTTGCTCTTCCAAGTTTAGTTCTATTTGAAGCAATGGGTCTTTCTTCACCATAACCTTTAACCTCTAAAAGCTTTCCATCTAATCCACAATTTTTTACTAAATAAGAATAAACCTTCCAAGCAAATGCTGAAGATTTAGCCCTATTTTCTTGAGCATCACCTACTGAGTCAGTATGTCCTTCAATTAAAATTTTTCTGTCTGAATACTTATTTTTTATAATTTCAGCAAGTGAATCTAATGAACTATATAATTTAGGAGAAATTTCTTTTGTTTCTTTAATAAACAATTCATCTGTAGGATAAGTTATAACTATACCTCTGTCTTCTATTGTAACTTTAGCTCCTTTAATATAAAATATCTCAGAATGCTTCTCAACTACTACCTTCTGTTGCATCTGCTTAGGTGCTACATATACTCTAAACTTCTCTTCTTTTGTCATTTTATTTCCTGCTTTGTCTTTTGCTAAAACTA
The DNA here is from genome assembly GCA_025060535.1 of Endomicrobiia bacterium. Lineage (GTDB taxonomy): Bacteria > Elusimicrobiota > Endomicrobiia > DTEH01 > DTEH01 > JANXDG01. The sequence continues at coordinate 19,630 of JANXCA010000022.1, forward strand.
TAATTTTATATTCTCCATTAGGCACTACGCTTTCATATATTTCATCTTTTCCTGCCCAGATTAATTCTAAATCTAATTTATTTTGAAGTGTAGAAATTTCAACTTTATATGTATAAATTTTTTGATTCTTAAAATTAAATATACCACAATCTACACTTTCTATTGGTGAACCTTCATCATAAATAGAAACGAAAAATTTTAAAGAATCGTCAATGTTATCTCCATCTGGAGAAATTGTATTAGTTGACAAATTTATATTTATATTTGGCGAAATTGTATCTACTATAAATTTTTCTTTTGATGATTTATAAATGTTTATCTTACCATTCTCTTTTTGTCTCATCATAAATTCTACATAATACTCTCCATCCATCAATGTGTTTTTGTTTAAATCTTTTCCATCAAAAGTATAAAATGTATCAACCATTGTAGATACAAATGTAGAAGTAAATACAAATACTTCCTTATTATTTATATCTTTTACGCTGTATAAAATATCTGTCACTTTAGCAGTGGTTGAAATATCAGGTCTAAAGAAAACATTATCTAAAACTCCATCATTGTTAGGTGAAAAATATAATGGAGATACATTTAAACCACAACTTAGTTCTGAAATTTTTATCTCTTTCTTTGTTTTAAATTTAAAACTCACACCAAGATTATGTGTTGTACCTAAAGCAGAGTTAGGCAAATAAGAGTAGTCTATTCCAAAGTTGCTTATATTTAAACTGATACCTGCTGTAAAAAATGATATCTGTTCATATATATTAAGATTATTCTTTTTTTCATCAACTATATACCCCACTCTTATACCTAACACATCTGAACCCCAATGTTCTATTCCAAAACTATACACTACATCATTCGTTTTATAATCAATTTTTGCCGCTGCTAAAATATTTATTTTGGTAGCTTGGTGAGGTAAATCAAGATAAAGTCTTAAACCTAAATTATATAGTGTAGGAATATTATATTTTTCTGTAGTCGAAAAATTCTGTAAAGCACCACTTATAGAAAATAAATCATTGTTTGTTCTTAAAATCCAACCTACATCATAGAGAAAAGAAGAGTTTATATCTCTAAAAATTTCTTCTTCTATATATTTATATGAAAAACCTAAACATATATTCTTAATAGGTGCTAAACATAAAGAAACACCGCTTAATAAAGAACTCATACTAAAGGTTTCATCATAAGGATAATAATTATCTATAATAGGAATCTCACTAGTAGCAAACCTAACAGCAGTTATTCCAAAACCAAACCAACCAAACGATGCATTGCAGGCAAGTTGTTGTAAAGAAGTATCTGCATAATAAATATGATGACCTACAACTACTTCACTATATCTTGAAGCAACAGCTACTGCAGGATTGTAAAAAAGTCCTTCAGAAGTATCATACATTGATACAAAATTCCCACCTCCTCCAGTAGCTCTAACTCCAAAAGGTATTAATAATAAATCAAAATTATCTATGCAATAAACAAAACTAACAAATAAAAAAATAAAAATAAAAAATTTTTTTGTCATTTTTTTTCAACTATACCAACTAATCTTGTTACTGGTGGTTCAGCAGGAATCATAAGAGAAACAATATACACGCCAGGAGGCAAAATTTCTCCATTTTCATCTTTACCATCCCACTCTAAAGTATAAACCATATCTTTTAAAGCTATACCATCCATAAGAGTGGTAATATATCTACCTGATATACTAAATAGACATATTTTTACTTGAACATCTTTATTTTTTATTCTATATCTTATCTGAGTTTTTTCACCTATTTTAGGCGAAAAAGGATTTTTATAATCTATCTCCAACAAAGTATCTTCCAAACTAACAGCTGAAAGTGTAGTATAAAAAGTATCTGTTAAGACAGTGCTACTTGAAAAAATATCATAGACTGTCATCATCAAATAATATGTAGTTCTTGTTCTTAAACCTACCTGTTGTGTAGGAATTTCTATCCTAGTGATATTATTTATAGTATTTAAAGATGTGGTTGTTTGGTTTATAGACCAAATGGTAGTTCCTGTAATTAATCCTAAAGATGTAGTAGCAAGTTTTATCTCAAAATTTTTTACAATATTGCCTTCTTTATATTCAAAAAATATAATAGGATTTCTCTCTTTAATTACTACATTCATATTATAATTTTTTCCATCCACTCCATAAGAAATAATCTCTATTGAATTCAAAAATTGATTAAAAACAAAGAAAATAAAAATTAGTTTAAAACTTTTCATAACTTAATACTTGTTAAAAATTTAAAAATAAAAAAAGACAAAAAAATGTTAAAAGGCAATGTTAATACCCAAATAATAAAAATATCTAAACTAACATCCCACTTCACAGATTTTATCCTCTCTGCGGATCCACTTCCTGTAATAGCACCTACAATCAAATGAGTAGTAGAAAGAGGAAAACCAAAAAGTGTTCCTAAATAAGTAAGCCCAGCTGCTGTAAGTTGAGATACAGCCGCTTGCCAATGTTTAATTTTATAAATCCTCGTCCCAATCGTTTTTATTACTTTCTTTCCTCCTAATAAAATCCCACAACTTATAATACAAGCACAACTTAATAAGGCCCACTTAGGAATATTAAATTCAATCTCATAAAAATTTAATGCTATCAAACAAAACATTAACAACCCAACTCCTTTTTTTCCATTGTTTGCACCGTGAGATAAAGCAAAAAAACATATAGATACCACATTCAAAAATTTAAAAATTTTATTTATCTCTTTATAAGCATTACTAAACATTATATATATAATTTTTGTGAATAAATAAGCAACTACAAACCCAACAAAAGGTGCAAAGATTAAAACTAAAATAACTCTTAAAACACTCTCCCACTTTACAGCATAAAAATTTATACCTAAAACACTTCCTATCATAGAACCTATTAAGGTGTGAGAGGAAGAAATTGGAAAACCAAAAATTGTACAAACTAAAACCCATCCACACGCAGCAAATAACGCAGAAAAAAGAACATATGATATGTTAGAAACTTTTAAAAAATTTAATTCTATTACATCTTTTACAATTGTCTTAAAAACTAAATCACCTAAAAAATAACAACCAACAAATTCAAACACACACGCTACAGCTAAAGCTAAAGAAGGAGAGATTACTCTTGTTGCTATAGGTAAAGCTATAATGTTAGCTGCATCATTAAACCCATTACCAAAACAGAAAACATAACAAAGTAAAATAATAAAAAAACTAATTATAAAACCAACATCCATCTTACTTTTTAAGTAAAACCTCTTTTATTTTTTCTCCAAATTCCTTTGCAGCATGAGGTCCTGAAGCTGTTATTATTTTACCATCAACTACTACATTACTTTCAATATAATCAGCACCCAACTGTTTAAGCTGATATGCTTCTGTATGATAAACAGTTGCTTTTTTACCTTTTAAAATACCAGCTTTCGCTAATGTAACAGGTGCAATACATATTGCAGCTATCACTTTATTTTTAGAAATAGCCTCCTGTGCTATTTTGTGTGCTAAAGAATTATCCCAATATTCAGAAGAGCCTACACCTCCAACAAATACTACAGCATCATACTCTTCAACTTTAAGTTCACTTAAAACTTTGTCTACTTTCAGTGTAGCTCCTAACATACCTTTTGCTGTCCCTAAAGAACTACTAAATGTTTCAACTATAAAACCTGCCTTAATAAATACTTCTTTAGGCTGTAGATACTCTTCATCTCTAAAATTGTTTTTAGCAATAATCATTGCTATTTTCATACACTTTACCTCCTTGAAGCTTCTTTTCTTTTTTTGAAATGAGAATAAAACTAATGCAACTAACAACAAAGTTAGAATTTTATTTATTTTGTTCATATTAAGTTAAAATGCAGCAATTAAAGCAAAAATTGAAATAAAAAAAATAGTAAGAGTAAAATATGGAGATGTAACTATTCTTTTTAAATTAGGATCTTTTATTTCAGATACCATTTGTAATTTTTGTGTTTCCTTTATTTCTTGAAGTTCTTTTTTAATATCTTCTATTCTCTTATTTAATACTTGATAATCATCAAAGTCGATATTTTTTGAAGACAAATTTATGGTGTCTTTTTGAGGTGGTATGGTAGAGATATCCTCAAGTGGTTTTTGGGTTTCTATTTTTTCTCTCAATTCTATATTCTCTTTTTTTAAAAGAGAAATCTCTTGGGAGATATTTTCTATTTTTTTTAATATATCTAATATATCATTATTAATTTTTTCTATCTTTTTATTAAGCTCTATAAGAGAAGAAGAAGTCTCTTGTATGTCTTGAGAGTTTAAAGAAAGTTGTTGCTTGATACTTTCTACATCTTTTCGTAGTTCTTCTAACATCTCTGATAATTCTTTAATAGCTTTGCTGTAAGAAATTGACTGTGTAGAAGATTTAGATTGTGCTAATAAATCACTAACAAAGATATTTTTAAAATTTAAATTTCCAAAGATAAATAAGATAAAAAAAATTTGAAGTCTTCTGGATAATCTGCTATATGTTTTTGCCATAATTTCCTCCTGGGATGAATAAATTCTATTGAATAAGCATGTAGCATCACTCTTGGAATTTTTATAGTACCTATTTTATTAATACCTTTATAGATTACATCTCCAATAATTGGATAACCAATAAAACTTAAATGGGTTCTTATCTGATGCGTCCTTCCTGTAAGTGGATAAATCTCTAAATATGAAAACCCATTGTTTTTAGATAAACATTTAAAAACAGTTATTGCTTCTTTCCCAACACCATCTACTTTAGAGATATTCCTATCTTTTCTAATCGGAGCAATTATCTTACCTTCGGACTGTTTCATCTCTCCAAAAACTATAGCATGATATGTCTTTTTAACTTCCCTTTTTTTAAACTGATTAGCAAGAAAATACTGAGCTTGGGGGGTCTTAGCCACTATTAATACTCCAGATGTTTCCTTATCTAATCTATGCACAAGATATGCTCTATTTAGAGGCCAATCTTGTGCCTGTGGAATTTTTTGAGATAATATGTCAACTAAAGTAATCTCACTATCAAAAGTCTTTGCAGGATGAACTTTAAGAAATGGAGGTTTGTTAATAACTAGTATATCCTCATCTTCATATATTATCTGTAAATCTTTTATTTCACCTATAATATAGTCTTTTCTTTCCGGTAAGAAAATCTCTATGATATCGTTTTTTTTTACCTTATGGTCTGGTTGCACATATCTGTCATTAAGTTTAACCAAATTTTTATAACAAAGAGCTTTAATATACTCTCTTGAGTAATCTTTAAGTTTACTACTTAAATACTTATCAATCCTTATAGGCATCTCTATATCTTCTACTTTAAAAACTTTTCTTTCCATTTAGTTATATAAAAAAATAAAGCCAAAAACAATATAAAAACTGCTATACTTATAACTTGGGCGGGAGAAAAAATATTATAAAGAAGAGTATCTTTATTGTCCCCCCTAAAAAACTCATTTATAAATCTAAAAACAGCATACATCATTCCTCCTAAAAAAAATAACCTTTTTTTAAGAATATTTTTTATCAGAAAAAAATGTAAAATTAAAAATATCAAAAATGAATAAAATGATTCAAATAGCTGAGTAGGTAACAACTTAACACCTATTGGAGCTAAACTTTCAGGGTGATTAAACACCACACCTAAAACGCTCTTTGTAGGCATCCCATAACAACAACCAGCAAAAAAACAACCAATTCTACCTATGCTTAGACCTAAGTATAAACCAACAGAAGAAATATCCATAATATCTAAAAGATCTTTTTTATTTAATATCACATAAAATATTCCAAACAATAAACCTAAAATAAATCCTCCATAAAACACTAAACCACCTTCCCAAATTTTAAAAATATCTAACAAATTATTTCTGTAATATTCAAAATTACCTACAACATAACCAACTCTTCCACCTAAAAAACCTATTAGAATTGTATAAAATAAAAAATTACTTAAAAACTCTTTATC
>JANXCA010000230.1 GCA_025060535.1 Endomicrobiia bacterium
ATGAAAACACAAATGATAGTGTTGAGGTGTCAATAAATCTTACTTCGCCAGGAATATATGAAATTCAGTTAAGATATGCAGCACCTTATGGCTATAAAGAAAATTATCTATATATTAACGACCAACTTCAAGGTTCAATAAGTTTTCCTGAAACTACAACTTTTTCTACAGTTTCTTGCGGAAAAATATATTTAAGTTCAGGTACAGTAAAACTTAAAGTTCAAAGTTTTTGGGGATGGTTTGAGTTAGATAGTTTTATTTTAGTAAAAGCTAACATATCTTCATTTAATATATCTAAGACACTTGTTAACCCTAATGCTATTCCAAATGCTAAAAAATTGATAAGTTTTTTAGTTGACAACTATGGAAAGAAAATAATCTCAGGGCAGTGGAGTTCTCATACTGCTTCTAATGATGAATTAGATTACATAAAAACTATAACAAATGGTAAACAACCGGCGATATGGGGGTTAGATATGCTGTACTACTCTGGTTCAGCACCGGAAAGTT
>JANXCA010000231.1 GCA_025060535.1 Endomicrobiia bacterium
TTGAGTTTTAATATCCTTGGTTGATATTTTTGTTGTAAAGTTTCTTTTAATCTTAACAAGGATTTTATCCGTGCAACAAGTTCTTTTTGACTAAATGGTTTTGTTATATAATCATCAGCGCCTACTTCTAAGCCGATAACTTTATCTGTTTCTGAAGATAAAACTGTAAGCATTATAACAGGGATATGTTTTGTTTTTTTGTCGGATTTTAACATCCTTGTTAGCTCTATCCCGCCAATTTTGGGTAAAGACACGTCAGTGATTATAATGTCTGGTTGTGAATTTACAGCTTTTTTAAATCCATCTTCAGTATTTGTTGAAGTTATCACTAAAAATCCTTCTTTTTCTAAAATATCAGTAATTAATGATAAAATATTTTCGTCATCGTCAATTACCAAAATTTTATATTTTTTCATTTAAGTTGACCTTCTTTCTTCAACAATAATACTCCGGCTAAACTGTTTTGCAAGCTTTTTAAGTTCAGCTGCTTTGTTAACTAACTCACCATAA
>JANXCA010000232.1 GCA_025060535.1 Endomicrobiia bacterium
AAATGTTCTATTTGCCCAATCAAAATTATAACCCCAGCAAAGCCCTGAATAACCTTTTGCAGAGTTTTGCACCAACCATTCAGAAAAAAAGTCAATTTTTTCTAAATCTGTCTTGTCCCTCGTTATAGCATATTTTTTTGAGTAAGCTGATAAAAATAAACCCATTGCTTTAGGATTGTATTCCTTCTTTATCCCAAGAAATATCCTTAGGTTTACAGGCAAGAACTTTAATAACTGAATCCAAAATATTCCAGCAAGCGTATTGTTAAATGTCAAAATCTTTAAAATTGGGCTGTTCAATGCATCATAAGGATCATAACCCTTGAAATCTTGGGAATGTATATATCTTGAGAGTTTGATTAGCATATTTTCAATTCTATAATGACTATAATCAACTTTCATATTTTAGAAATCAATTCGTTTGCTTTAACATGAGAGACAACAAACTTAAATTTACCATTTGGTTCCCTCGGAATTTGTTCTACATATTCAAAAACTACTTTCATGTT
>JANXCA010000233.1 GCA_025060535.1 Endomicrobiia bacterium
CGCACATCTTAAAGGTTTGGCGGTAGATATAGAATTTAAGAATTCAAGAGAATTATATTTTTTGATAAAAACTTTTATTGATTTTGGTATACCACGAATTGGAATAAATTTTAATAAAAAGTTTGTCCATATAGATATAGATAAAGATAAACCTTTACAAGTTATATTTGGATATTAATTGATGGAATGGAAGAAAGAAAAATAAGAATAATTTATATTGTATGGGAAGACCCTACTTGGTGTAGTAATAAACATATTGATAGTGAATGGTCTTTGATGATACAGAAAACAGCAGGTATATTAGGGAAAGAAGATAACAATTATATAAGAGTAATACTTAATGTTGACGAGAATAATATTGGAGATTATATAGATATTCCAAAAGATTTAATTTTGGTAAGGAAAGTAATTGAATTAGATGATAACAAGGCAGAAGTTGTTTGATAGATTACCTTTACTTGCTAAATTGGAAGTAATATTTGAAAAGATACAAAAAGAGAAAAAATTG
>JANXCA010000234.1 GCA_025060535.1 Endomicrobiia bacterium
CTTAATTTCCATATGGAAGATTAAGTTTTACTACTTTTTCATTTACATCTTTTAAAACTTTTAATCTTTTGGCTTGTCTTGATTTCTTTGAACTCATACCTATAAGCAGATGTCTTAAACCTGATTTTTTGTATTTTATTTTTCCTTTCTTTGTAAATTTAAATCTCTTTTTAGCTCCACTATGTGATTTTAATTTGTTTTTCATTATTTTTTTTCTCCCTTCTATCTTTTATAGGTTCTATAATCATAGTTACCTTATTATTGTCTTTTCTAATATCTACAAACTTTCCTAAATTTTGCAATTCAGATGTAATTTTCTGTATCAACTTGTTAGATGTCTCTTCAAAATACTGTAGCAATCTTCCTGTGCAAGTAATAATAATTTTTGTAGGATGCAAATGTTGAAGAAATTCTTTTACATGATTAAGCTTTATCTGAAGGTCGTGGTCTGTAATGTTAGGTTTAATATAGATTTCTTTTAATATATTTGATTTTTGTGATTTTCT
>JANXCA010000235.1 GCA_025060535.1 Endomicrobiia bacterium
TCAATATCTCAAAACCAAATGGATACAAGAGGTCTCCCGGAAGTACAAAGATTTCTTCATGTGCTTTGGAATACTGATTTTTTTGCAGTTTATGGTTTGATTAGAAGGCAAGCTCTTGAAAGTACGGAGATTATCAGAAAAGTTTGGTCGCCTGATTATATCCTACTTTTGGAGTTGGCTCTGCTCGGTGAGTTTGCGTATATACCTGATATCTTGTTCTATGCTAGAAAAAATAGACCGGGAGAACATTGGATTGATTACAGTATAAGAACAGTAAAAGCTCTCAAAATAGAAGATAAGTTTTCAAATATTGAAAGGATTACAGGGCAGACTTTAGTGGGACAGACTCGTAATGAAGCTATAAAGGTCATTTTATCTTCACACAAATTAAGTGTAGTAAATAAAATTTTTCTCGTATTTCAGGTTCTTCTCCATTTTAAACATACTTATGATGTTTCGTATTATTATCCTTTAGGTGAATATCTGAAATTACTTGTGCCAG
>JANXCA010000023.1 GCA_025060535.1 Endomicrobiia bacterium
TCTTTAATAAACTTTGGATAGTCAGGATCTACATAGAAATGATTTTGATTGGAATCTAATTTAGAAAGTGTAAAATATACACCTATATTGGAAAAAGAATTTTTAAAATGCATAGATAAATAATCCACTCCTAAATTTAAATGGACAGATTGATCTTTTCTTTTTTCTTCTGTATATTGGGGGCCATCTATTACTAAGCTTTGTTCTATAAAATTTTTAGTGTTTGAGTTTAAAGAAACTTTTAAAGTTAAATTTTTGGAAACTTTTAATTCGTTTTCAACATAAATATGAACACTATTGTAGTCTAAAGGACGAGTAGCTGCATTTATAGAATACTCAGCTCCTAAAAGTTCTCTTGATTCATAAGCAACAGATGTATAATTTGGAAATACAATTTTACTTAGATTTATCCCAAATGATAAGGTGTTTTTTTTATTAAAATTTTTAGAAAATTCAAGTCCTGCCCCACTTCTTGTATAATTGTAAAGACCACTTTCCCAAGTTTCTTCTTTTGTTTCTTTTATTGCTTCGTGTTTTAAGATAATCTTTGGTTTTAGATAGAAATCATTTGTAAGTTTTTGAATCAATTTTATTACTAAAAATGTGTCAAAAGTTTCTTGATATAAAGTACCACCACCTAAAAGTTCCTCCACTTCTTTAAATCCAGAATATTTTAAGTTTACAATAGGAAGAAGTGTAGTTGAGTAGGAAAATCTAAATGGAAATGATAAATTTCCATCTAAATATCCACTAAAACCACTTGTTTTTCCTTCAAAAGTGCTTTGTCCAGTCAAAAGTGAAATATTTATTATAGGAGAAATCTTTATTTTACCAGTTATGACATCTATAAAGGTAAGTAATGTTACTACACATATAATTATCTTCATAAATTCCCTCCTCTAAATATCTATAAAATGTGATTAAAGTTCTACAAATTCTACATTTTTTGTTTCAGTGTTTAGTATTGCTATGGTTTTTTCTCCAAAAAGCCAACCACCTGCTTCGCCAGGATTTATTATTATAGTTTTGCCAATTTTTTGAAAATCTTTTTTATGTGTGTGTCCATATATTATGTAATCATAATCTCCTGATTTTGCTAAATCATCTAAGTTGTTTGGAGGAGCATGGAATATAATAAATTTTATTTTGGTATTTTTTTCCTCAACCGTATATTCAAGTGGTGGGTTTTGAATAATTGAACCTCGTTTTGAATATCTTTCTTTAAGCATCTGTTTTTCGCCATCATTGTTGCCAAAGACAAGATGTATTGGAGAGTTTAGTTTATCAAAATATGAAAATGTAATTGGTGAGATAATATCACCTGCATGAAATACAAGTTCTACTCCTTTTGAGTTAAAAACTTCTACTGCTTTTTGAATTGCAGACATATTTTCATGGGTGTCTGAGATTATTCCTATAAGCATATCTTTTACCTCCTATAATTTAAAAATTATTTTTAATAGTATTTAAAGGATAAGAAAGCTGTAAATATTTCTTTATTTGAGATAATGTTTTGATTATTTGAATATTTATAAGTGTAAGCAGTACTTAACATGCTAGTTTTGTAGCAGAGGAAATAAAAAAATTGTTAGTAAGTTTCATTCGGAGGGGGCGGGATTCGAACCCGCGGTCCAGGTTTTACCCCGGACAACTGCTTAGCAGGCAGCTGCCTTAAACCAGTCTCGGCCACCCCTCCTTGAACTTAATTTACTAAAAAGTTAATATATAAATCAATAAGTTGAAAATGTTTTGGATATATTATAAAACAAAAATAAAATTATGAAAAGAAAAATTTTTTTATATTTTATAATTTTATTCTTTTGTAGTAATTGTCACAGACAACTCAAAGAGTTCTCAGAAACAGAGTTTCTAATGGATACTGTATGTGAAGTGAAAATTGAGACTGCCAACTCTTATTTAGCTGAAAAAGCTTTAAAAGAAGTATTTTCTAAAGTAGAAGAAATTGATAAGAAATTTGGATTTTCCAAAGAAAGTGAAATTGAAAAAATAAATTCTCTTGCTGGGATTATGCCTTATAAACCATCAAAGGAGTGTTTTGAGTTGATAAAAGAAAGCATAAGAATAAGTCAAAAAACTAAAGGAGCCTTTGATATTACAGTAGGCGTGTTAAGTGAACTTTGGGGATTTGAAAATTTTTCTAAAAAAGAAGACTTTAAATTACCAAATCCAAAAAAACTTACTTCTTGTTTGTCTCTTGTAGGATATGATAAAATTTTAATTGATGAGAAAGAAAAAAGTGTTTTTCTTAAAAAGAAAGGAATGAGAATTAATTTAGGAGGAATAGCGAAAGGATATGCTATTAAAAAAGCAAAGGAAATTTTAGAACAGTATGGTTTTGAGAAGTTTTTGATAAATTTTGGAGGAGATATATATGTAAAAAATAAAACAAAAAATCCTTGGAGAATTGCTATTCAACATCCGAGGGACAGAAATAAATTTCTTACTATTTTAGAACTTTACACTACATCTTGTGCGACATCTGGGGATTATGAAAGATTTTTTATGATAAATAATAGAAGATATCATCATATCTTTAATCCTAAAAGTGGCTATCCTAAAGAAGGTGTTGTGTCTGTTACTATTTTGTGTGATGATCCTGTAGTTGCTGATGCTTTGGCTACTGGTATTTTTGTGTTAGGAGAAAAAGAAGGAATAGAGTTAGCTGAAGAATTAAAGATAAGTTGTATTATAGTTTCAGAAAAACACAATAAATTATATATTCATACTACAAAAGATTTAAAAAATAAAAATTTTGATTTATAAATGTTTACTAAAACAACTTTTTTTGATTATTTGGTGATTTTTTTGTTTTTAGTTGTTTCTGTTTTATCTTTTAAAATTTTAAAAGATAAAAGCTCTAATGAATTAGTTGTAAAAATTCTACAACAGAACAATCTCATATATAAAGATAAATTGTCAAAAGAAAAAGAAATACAGCTTAAAAATGCTGTTATAGAGATAAAAAATAAAAAAGTCCGAGTGAAAACTTCAAACTGTCCTTTTCAGGTATGTGTGCATACAGGTTGGATTAGCAACGCCTACCAACAGATAATTTGTATTCCTAACAAAATATATATAAGTATTGAACCACTATCTTTAAAGAAGATAGACAGTATCACATATTAGATATCCTTAAAATTTTTGTTATATGATAAGTAAAGAAATATCCTAAGATACTTGCTAAAAATCCAAAAAATGCTGCAGAATAAAAATAATTCATTGTAGTGTCATCAATCATAAATTTTCCAGTTGATATAAATATATATCCTAACCATACACCAATGCCCAATATCATAGAAGCCCACCCTGCATAGATATTAGTATATTTTTTCGTAAACAAAGCTACTGTAGAAGGAACTAAAATTGCAACTAACAAAGTAGCCCAGCTGTTTACCATAAGATTATAGATTTGTTGTACATATAGAGCAATTATCATAGAAAGTAATGTAAAAATTATTACAGCAGTTCTATTTAAAAATAGTATTTTTTCTTGAGAAAGATCGGGATTACTTTTATATATCAAATTATTTACAAATAAAGAAACTCCTGCTAAAAGAGAACTATCAGCTGAACTCATTATCGCTGCTAATAGTCCACAGATAAAGATACTAAAGAATAAAGGATGTATTTCTAACAAAAATTTTTTTGCAAGAGTAGGGATAAGAAGTTCTGGTGTTTCTAAGTCAGGAAGAATAATTTTTCCAGCAAATCCTATTAGGATGATTACACTCCCTAATAAAAAATATATAACTCCAGCTACAATTGCACTCCATTTGGCCACTTTCTCATTTTTACTAGAAAGTGAGCGTTGAATAAGATCTTGTCCTACAACGCATCCTAAGCCTATTATAAACCATTTACCTAAAAATGTAGACCATACTGAAAATGTATGTTGCTGGGGGAAAAGATGAAAGAATTCCTTAGGAGTAGAATTTAAAATAGTGGTTAACCCTCCAGAAGATTTTAATACGAATGGAAAAAGTATAAGAATTCCCAATATTAGTATAAACATTTGAAAAAAATCAGTTAATGTCACAGCCCACATTCCTCCTGTGATTGTATAGGTTAACAATACTAAAGTTCCAATCATCATACCTAACGTTGGTTGTATTTCCGTAAATGTACTGAAGATATAGCCTATCGCTACTATTTGTGCTCCTAACCATCCTATATATACTGGTATCATAAGAATAGATGCAAAAATTTCTAAGCTTCTGTTATAATACTTTTCAAACAAATCAACTACTGTTAAAAGTTTTAATCTATAAAAAGCAACTGCATAAAAAAGACCAGCAAGTATTAAAGCCAAACTTGCACCAAATGGGTCAGCTATAACTCCTTTTAGTCCTTGTTGATATACTGTTCCAGCAGTTCCCATTACACTTTCAGCACCAAACCAGGTAGCAAACATTGTAGCAGTTGCTAATAAAAATCCTAATCTTCTCCCAGCAACTAAAAAATCTACTAAACCTTTAATTTTCAAACTACTAAACCATCCTATAATTAACATTCCTAAAAAATAAACTATTATTATTAAATATATCAGATTTTGTTGCATCATTTTTAATTTATGTTGAAAAGTAAAGTTTTGTTTTTTATATATTAAAAATTGGAATGAAACTCAATAATGAAAAAATAATAAATTATGTATTAGTTGCTTCATCTTTTCAAATTTTAGAGTCATTTTTACCTCATCCTATACCTGCAGTAAGATTAGGCCTTGCGAATCTTATAAGTTTAGTTGCTTTAATTAATTATGGATTTAAATTTGCAATAAAAGTTGTTATAGCAAGAACATTACTTTCATCTCTATTTCTTGGAACATTTTTGTCAGTTTCTTTTTTTCTCAGTTTCTTTTCGGGTATAGTTTCAACATTTGTTATGTGGTTATTTTTTTTAATATCTTATTTTAGTTTTTTAAAACTTAGTTGTTTAGGTATTTCTGTAATTGGTGCTGTAACTCATAATTTAACACAAATTTTAATAGTTTATCTTTTGTTTATTCCTCAAAAAACAATTTTTTGGATTACGCCCTTTTTAATTTTTTTTGGTGTAGTTTCTGGAAGTATAAATGGATGGATTGGATCTGTGGTTGTAAAGAAGTTAAATGAAAAAAAATTTGACCAAAATAAAATAATAGAAACAACAACTAAAATTACACCTTTGTTTCTTTCTACTTCCGAAATTTTTTGGTTGGTTTTTTTATTTTTTCTTTTATTTGTTGGATTGTTCTTAAAAAGTGTAGGTGTGTTAGGTATTATGATGATTACTCTGTTTTTTACATATTTGTTTCTTAGAAAAGATATAAATAAGTTTTTATTTAGTTTAAAAAATATATTATGGATTCTAATATTTGCATTTTTTGTTCCTCTTTTTAGTATAAAATCAGAAAATAGTGTTTTTGATTTTATTTTTTTTTCTGTTAGTAAAGAAGGATTAATTTCTGGTGTAGTTTATGTTTTGAGAATTTTAAATGTGATACTTGTTTCTAATTTAGTGTCTCAGATATATAATAAGGAAAAATTTATTGCTTTTTTGAAAAAGTTTATTTTTTTTGATAAAGAATTAGCTGAAATTTTAGCAATGAGCTTTTACTGTCTGCCTGAATTTTTAAATAATTTGAGAACTAAATTGAAATTCTCGGATTTTAAAAGTTTTTTAAAAAATATTTCTGGGTTGATAATAGAGTATTTTTAGCTTTTCAGAAACTAAAAAATTGTTTTTAACATCTAATTATAATAGCTAAATAGCTAAAAATCTTAAAAGGGAGAAAAACTTTATGCATCCTGAAAAATTTACTTTAAAAGTTCAAGAGGTCCTTTATAATGCTCAAAGATTAGCAGAAAAAAGGTCTAACCCTGAGCTTACACCTGAGCATATTTTGTATTCTTTGCTTACTACTGAAGATTCTTTTGCAGTTGAGATAATAAAGAAAATAGGAGCTGATGTTAAGAAAATTACAGGTGAAGTCCAGATGCAGTTAGATGCTTTACCTCAAATTAAACTACCTGCTGGACGGTCTGACTCTTCTATATATATTACAGGAAGGACAAAAAAAGTATTAGATAATGCAATAGATATTATGGAAGAATTTAAGGATGAATATGTTTCTGTTGAACATTTATTGCTTGGTATAATACAAGAAGGTGGAATTTCTGCTAAGATACTTGAAAGATATGGAGTTAATAAAGATAACGTATTGAAAGCTCTTCAACTACTTAGAGGTACAGAACGCATAACAGATCAATCTCCTGAGGAAAGATATAAGCCTTTAGAAAGATATGGAAGAGATCTCACACGTCTTGCAAGATTAGGTAAGCTTGATCCTGTGATAGGTAGAGATCAAGAAATAAGACGTACAATACAAGTTCTTTCAAGAAGAACAAAGAATAATCCTGTCTTGATAGGTGATCCTGGTGTAGGAAAAACAGCAATAGTTGAGGGTTTAGCTCAAAGAATTGTGGCTGGTGATGTCCCTGAGAGTTTAAAGGACAAAATTGTGTTTCAGTTAGATTTAGGAGCACTTGTTGCGGGAACAAAATTTAGAGGAGAATTTGAAGAACGTCTAAAATCAGTACTAAAAACAATTTCAGAGTCAAAAGGCCAGATTGTTCTTTTTATAGATGAAATTCATACATTAGTTGGTGCTGGAGCTGCAGAAGGAGCAATAGATGCATCCAATATGTTAAAACCTATGCTTGCAAGAGGAGAGTTAAGATGTATTGGAGCCACAACTGTGGAAGAGTATAGAAAATATATCGAAAAAGATAGAGCATTAGAAAGAAGATTTCAACCCATTTTAGTTTCAGAGCCAACTATAGAAGATACTATAGCTATCTTAAGAGGGTTAAAAGAAAGATACGAAGTTCATCATGGGATTAAAATCAAAGATGAAGCAATTGTAGCAGCAGCTGTTTTATCAAACAGATATATAACAGATAGATTCCTCCCTGATAAAGCGATTGATTTAATTGATGAAGCAGCTAGCAAGTTAAGAATAGAAATTGATTCTATGCCAGCAGAGATTGATGATATTCAAAGAAAAATTAAACAACTTGAAATTGAAAAACAAGCTATTAAAGCAGGTATGGGAGATGAACCTGTAAGTGAAAAAGAAATTGAAAAAAAACTTAATGAGATTGATAAACAAATTTTGGATTTAAAACAAACATATGAATCGCTTTATCTTAAATGGCAAAAAGAAAAGGAGTTAATAACCAATATAAAAAATATAAAACAGGAAATTGAAAATTTAAAAATTACAAAACAACAAGCAGAGAGAGAAGGAAATCTCTCTTTAGCAGCAGAGATACAATACGGTAGATTACCTTCTAAAGAGAAAGAGCTTGATGTTTTATATGCTAAACTACGTGAAGTTCAGAAAGATTCAAGAATGTTAAAAGAGGAAGTAGATGAGGAAGATATTGCTGAGGTAATTTCCAAATGGACAGGAATTCCTGTAAAGAAGCTTGTTCAGACAGAAAGGGAAAAACTTTTAGGTATGGAAGAGTATCTAAAACAATATGTTGTAGGACAAGATCATGCTATAGAAAAAGTTTCAGATTGTATAAGAAGGGCACGTTCAGGACTTTCCGAACCGAATCGTCCTTTAGGAGTGTTTTTATTTTTAGGACCCACAGGTGTTGGTAAAACAGAATTAGCTAAAAGATTGGCAGAATTTTTATTTAATGATCAAAAGTATCTTATAAGAATAGATATGTCCGAATATATGGAAAAACATTCTGTTGCTAGATTAATTGGAGCACCTCCTGGATATGTTGGATATGAAGAAGGAGGACAACTCACAGAAGCTGTAAGAAGAAAACCATATTCTGTGATTTTATTTGATGAAATAGAGAAAGCTCATCCTGAAGTTTTTAATATAATGCTTCAGATATTTGACGATGGTAGATTAACAGATGGTAAAGGGAGAACTGTGGATTTTAAAAATACTGTGATAATAATGACTTCAAATATAGCTACTGATATGATAACAGAACTTGAAACAAAAGAAAAACTCTCATATGAACAAATTCAACAATATGTTATAGATGAACTTAAGAAGTTTTTCAAAATAGAGTTTATAAATCGTATTGATGAGATAATAATATTTAATAAATTAGGTTTGAAAGAAATAATTAAAATAGTAGATATTCAACTTAAAGAAGTTATAAAAAGATTAAAAGAAAAGAACATAGAAGTAAATTTTACTAAAGATGTGAAAGAGTTATTAGCTAAACAAGGATTTGATGTTACATTTGGTGCAAGGCCTCTTAAAAGAATAATACATCAAAAAATCTACAACCTAATTGCAAAAAATATACTTGAAGGAAAAATTCAAGAAAATGATAAAATTATTATTGATATAGATTCTAGTAATAATATAGTAATAAAAAAAGAATAAGAATTAATGGATAAATATAAACTCATAGAAAAACTTCAGGAAATGCTAAATTATGAGTATACTGATGTCTTTATATATAATACTGAAGCCGAACTTTTGGAAAATAAAATTAAAAATGGAGCAAAACTTAAAAGCCTATATAAAAATTTTGCTTTAGATGAACTTACACATGCTGAGATTATTTCAAAAAAGATTTTAGATTTAAAAGAAAAACCAATTTGGGAATATAAAAATTTTTTAGTGTCAAAGTCAGTTAGAGAATCACTGAAGTTTCATATTGAAAGAGAGATAAAAGCTATAAGGAGTTATCAGGAATTGATTGAAAATATAACTGACAGGGAATTTAAGATTAAACTTAAAGGTATTAAAAATGACGAAGAAGAACACCTAAAACAGATAACAGATTTTTTGAATAATTTAAGATGATATATCTAAAAACTTTTTTAATTCTTGAAGATAACTTTCATAGCCTTTTCTTCCAAGCAGTGCGTATGTATAATTTTTACCTAAGACCACACCTGGTTGATTGAATGCATCAATATTAAATAATTCTCCTGCATATGCAGTTGCTAACTCTAACATATATATAAGTTCTCCTATAGATTCTTCATTGATTTGAGGTAGAATAATGTTTATATTGGGTCTATTTGCTTGAGTAAGAGAAGCCATAGTTGCTTTTTCTTCTGCTTTTAGAAGCTCATTTAATGAATGTCCAGAAAGATAGTGAGGTTTTGGAAATTTTGGAATTTTTACTTCAGCTGCAAATTTTTCTACAGATAAAAACACAATTATTTTGTCATTTGGACCTTCACGATAAAGTTGTAGTTGAGAATGTTGATCTGTAACTCCTAATGCTTTAATTGGTGTAGGACCTATGTTTACTGTGTTGCCTTGATTGTCTTTTTCTTTTCCTAAACTTTCAGCCCAAAGTTGTCTAAACCAATCAGCAAATCCGTATAACCTATCAGAGTAAGCCATCATTACACATATGTGTTTTCCTTTTTGATAAAAAAGATAATTTATTAAAGCAAACATAAATGCAGGGTTATTTAACATATCTTTCTGTTCTACAGGTTTTCCTACTTTACAATACTCAGCCATATTTTTTGCACCTAAAAGGAGTTGTTTGATATTTATTCCAGCTAAAGCAGCAGATACAAGCCCTACAGGTGATAATACAGAAAATCTTCCTCCTACATTTTCTGGGATTGTAAAATCATACCTGCAATATCCCTGATTTGCTAATTCTCGTAAAAATCCAGTTTTTGGACCAGTAGTAATAATTATATGGTCTTTTGCTTTAGTTTTACCAACTTTTTTTATAAGTTGATTATAAAACACAAAAAATGTAGCAAGTGTTTCTGCTGTGTCCCCTGCTTTTGAAATTACATTTATTAGTGTTTTTTTAATGTCAAGATGGTTAATTAAACTTTTTGCTGTATCTGGATCAACATTATCAAAAACATATATTTTTAAGTAACCTTTCCTTTGTTGTTTTGAAAATGAATTCCAAAATTTATCTCTTAAAGCCATCTGCAGAGCAATGTTTCCTAAGGCTGAACCACCTATTCCTAAAACTAAAAGTGTATCAAATTTGTTCTTTACTTGTTGGACCATTTTTAAAATTTTGTCTACTTCAAAATTTATATATGGAAGTTTTGCCCATCCAAGCATTAAATTTTCATCTTTTATTTTTTGGTTTAAAGTTGTGTGAATTTCTACAAATTTTTTTTGGTTTTGGAAAAGATGATTTTTTGAAAGCCCTTCATTATAAATTTTCTCATCTAAAGCATTATCATATTTTAGTATGATCATTCTTTTATCCTCCTTTAAATTTTTTTAATTATTAATTCTTCTAAATTTTTTCTATTAGATGAGGTTTTTATATCTTCTTCATATGGATAACCTATTGTAATTACTGCCATAAGTTCTAAGTGATTCGGAATTCCTAAAAACTTTTCTACTTCTTCTTTTCTGTTTAGAATCTCTCCTATCCAACAAGCACCTAATCCTAAACTATGACACATAAGAAGCATATTTTGGATACATGCTCCAATTGCTTGTATATCTTTTTCTCTGTTGTAACTTAGATTTTTGTCTAATAATACTACTATTAAAGAAGGTGCTTTTTCAATAATATAAGAATATTTTGTAAATTTTGAAATTTGTTTTATTGTGTTAGAATTTTGTACTATAATAAACTTCCATGGTTGATTATTAAGTCCAGATGGAGCCCATCTGGCTGCTTCTAGTATTTTAGTTATATTTTCTTCCTCAACGGGTTTATTTTTATAATTTCTTATGCTTCTTCTGGACTTTATTATTTCTAAAAGTTCCATACCTTTATACCCTCCCATTCTCCCAATGCGGGTATGGGTTTTGGTTTAAAAATCAAGATTATTTAATTATTTGGTAAAACAATAAACATTCACTTCCATACCCCTGCTATTTTATAACCACAGTATTTACATCTTCCATCTTTAATATTATTGTCTAAAACTTCAAAGTGAATTCTATATATTAATTTTTTGTTACAATTTGGACAATATGTTGAGTTATATTTGTGACCTGGTACATTTCCTATGTAGACATACTTTATTCCTATCTCTTTTGCTATTTTGTAGCAATTTTCTAATGTTTCAATTGGTGTGGGAGGTAGATTTGTTGTTTTATATGTGGGAAAAAATCTTGTGAAATGAATTGGTACTTCATCTCCTAAATTTTCTTTTATCCATAAACACATATTTTTTACATCTTTTGGATTATCATTTAAAGTAGGAATTATTAAGTTGACTATTTCCAGCCATACATTTTTATATTGTTTGATAATTTTTAATGAATTTAAAACTGGTTTGAGACTAGCGAATGACTGTTTATTATAAAATTCTTCTGTAAAACCTTTAAGATCTACAGTTATTGCATCAGTATAGTTTAACATTTCTTTTAGTGGTTCTTCTTTTATTGCAGCATTAGTATGCCAGATTATTCTTACTGAATGTTTTTTTGCAAGTTTTGCTATGTCATACATATACTCGTAAAAAGATATTGGATCATTGTATGTGAAAGATATAGATGCTTTATATTTTTTTGCAATCCTTATTGCTTCCTCAGCAGTTACATAGGAGTAAGACATCTCTTCAATTTGCCTTTGGGAAAGATGCCAGTTATGGCAGTGTTTACATTTGAAATTACATCCAGCAGTTCCAAAACATAAAATGTTGCTTGAAGGCAGGAAATGATAAAGTGGTTCTTTCTCTATAGGGTCAATCTGTATAGCAGATGGTTTAGCATATACAATATTATAAAGAATTCCATCTTTGTTTTCTCTATTAAAGCAAACTCCTCTTTTGCCTAATGGTATAATACATTCTCTAAAACATATAAGACACTGGACTTTCTTATCGGGAAGTTTCTTATAAAATAGTGCCTCTTTTTGTGGTACAACATAAGTAGCAGAGGAATAAGCATCTTCTTTTTGTGTAGAAAAAGTAATATTTATCAACATAAAATTTATCAAAATTATCTTAATTATCCTCATCAAAGTAGCCATTGATAAAAATTTTTAATGTGTTATAATGAAGTTCCACAGTGTCATTTATATCAAGAGCATACCCTCCACCAAGAGTAACCACTATTGGCTTTTGTTTGAAAAACTCATATATAAGTTTATCTCTTTTTAAAATTCCTTCTTTTGTAATTTTTAGCCCTCCTAATTGGTCATATTCATATATATCTACTCCTGCTTGATAAAATATAAATTCTGGAGAAAATTTTTCAATCTTTTTTAAAGCATCTTCTAAAATATTTAAGTATTCATCATCTGTTGTGTTTGGGTTTAGTTCAATATCAAGAGTACTTTTTTCTTTAGGAATGGGATATATATCTTTTTGATGTATTGAGAATGTAAAAACATCTTTATCGTCCTGAAATATTTTAGCTGTTCCATTGCCTTGATGCACATCACAATCAATTACTGCAATCTTTCTTATTTTTTTCTTTTTAAGATATTTTATAGCTACAGCAATATCATTAAACACACAAAAACCTTCTCCATGATCAGAATAAGCATGGTGAAACCCCCCTCCTATATGAAGTCCTATCCTTTTTTTTAATGCTACATCCGAGGCTAAAATTGTTCCATTTACAGTGATAAGAAAAGAATTAACGATTTCTCTGTTTAGTGGTATTTCAAGTTGTAGTATCTCTTCTAATGATAGATTCAAGTTTAGAATTTTTTCAATATATTCTTTTGTATGTACTTCTAAAAGATATTCTATTTTAACTGGTGAGGGCTCAATGAAGTAAATATTTTTAAATTCTTTTTGAATTTTTTCTTTTATTAATCTATATATTTTAGTATCAAATGGATGTTCCATTAAGTTTACTTCATATTTAGGTGAATAAATTATTTCTAAGTTCTTATTCATAAAGAGGAAAGAAATTTTAAAATTTTTAATTTTTCTTTTCCTTCAATTTGTGCTTTATCTATTATTGTTTTAAAAAGATTTAATGTTGTGTCATAGTTTTTCTTATCTACTGGATATGGATGTCCATCTTTTCCTCCAAACGCAAAGGAGAATCTTGCAGGGTCTTTCGTTGATATTGGGTAGCCATATATCACTTCGGATATAAGTCCTAAAGCTAACAATGTTTTGGGGCCTAATCCTTCAATTAAAATAAAATCTTTAAAATTTGAAGGAGAGAAGTCTTTTATTTTGCATAGTATCTTATAGAGTTTATTATATTCAAAATCTTGTTTAGTGATATAATGCCTTTCAGGAAGAAATAATTCGGGTTCGCTTGAGGTAATTTTTTTAAGTTCTTCTATTATTTTTTCTGGTTTTTGTAAGTTTATATATTCAAGTATATTTCTTTGTAGACCTTCAGAGTTATCATCTATAAAGTTTAGAGTGATTTTTTGTTTCTCTTGAGAGGCAATTCCAGTATGAGGTGAAATAATAAAATTTTCTTCTTTTGAGGTAGTCAGCTTATTAAACCAATGATATCTTCTTGCGTATTTTAGATTTGTATTCATACCCTGTTGAATCACACACCAGTTGTTATCTTTGTCAACAAAAATAGTGTGATGATAAATCTGATAACCATCCTGGATACAAGAGTTGTCAACTTTTGCAGTCAATTTTGAAATTGTGATATATATTTCTGGATTTTCAATTTTTGAGGAAAGAATTTCTTTAGGAGTATTGAGTGCAGTTTTTCCTTTTCCACCAAATATAAATAGCCCGTATTCTTGTTTATTCTTGAAAGTTTCTTTTATTGCAGCAGTGACTGTAGTTGTTACGCCTGAAGAATGCCAATCAAAACCAGATATACAACCTAATACTTGAAACCATACAGGATCAGATAATCGCTTAAGTAGCTCTTTTGTTCCAAACTCTAAGATAACTACCTTACAGATTTCAAATAGTAATTTTTTTTGTCTTTCAAAAAGCCATTTAGGAGCTTTCCCTGTATGCAGTGGAAGTTCTGCTATGTTATAATTCATTTATTTATTCAACATTTATGGATAAATTAGGTAGTGTTTTTATTTGAAGACCACAATCTTGCCATATATACTTAAATTCAAAAGATAAAATTATTTTTTCTAAAAGATTTGTATGATGATATTTTATAAAATTTATAAGTTCTTTGTAAATAGTTGTTCTTATAGGTCTTGAATATCTAAATTTTCCGTCAATACATAAAGTCATTTCAGGAAAACATAGTTTACTTTTTTTTTCTTTTAAAACTTTAAATTGTTTTTTTGTTAACCTTAAAGTAGAAAGAGAAATTGAATGAAGATTTTTAGGGTCAACTACATCAAAAACTTTTTTTAAAACCTCATTATATTCTTTTATTGTGTTTAAAACTGACTTTTTTATTCCTTCATAGTCAATATTAACTAAAGGATAAATAATAATTGGCTCTAATCTTATTCCTATAAGTTTTGTAATGCTTTGTGCTTGTTTTAATGAACTTATTCTTTCTTCTAAAGTAGAAGTTTTTTTTTCAAAAGCATCTATGATGTTTTGAGGTGATAGACTTGTTGTATAGATTAGTTTAAGATTATCAAAATTAAAGTTATATTTTGTAAGTTGAGATATATTAAATGTCTTTGTTCGTACCTCTATGAAACAACTTTTAGAATATACCTTTGATCTCTCAGAAATTACTTCACAAAATTTATATAAAAGTTGAATATGTTTTTTGCTTAAGAGAGAGTCAGTCGTTTCACCGAAATGAAAGTAAAAAATTTTTTCTTCAGAATTTTTAAATAGTTCATCTATTTCTTTAATAAATTCTTCAATATTTTCATATACAACTGGTTTTTTTGGAGTTTTAGAAAATTTTAAATAACAATATTCACAATTTAAGTTACAACTATCTGCTAATGAGACTATAAATTCATCTAAATCAACTACTTCTTTGCCATAATAGTATTTTGATATAAACTCTGTTTTTCTTATGGACATATTTATTATAGAGTTGTTAGTATATTTTTAATTTCAGATATTTCTTTTTCACTATATATATTAGTTTGATTTATATCAATTTCTAAAGAAAATATTTTAAATTTCCTAAGTTGAGTAAGTTTTTTATATGTTATTGGGTAGCGGAGTTTATATATTTCTTCAAAAAAAATTTTTCCGTTTTTAAATTTATTGTTTGAATATAACATAGCAGATTTAAATTTTTCTTTAATTATTTTATTTATATCTTTTCTGAAAATTGATAAAATCTCATATGTTTCTTTTATGAAATTTTTTTGAGAATGAGTTAGATGAATTTTATCGGAATTAAAAATTGTGGATAAGAAGTTCATAGAAGTTTAAAAGAATATAATTATAAAAAGATAAGAAATAATCATTGTTAAAAATCCTACTAATAGGCCAATTTTAAGCCAATCAAAAAAATTTACCTTTATATTATATTTTTTTTCAAGGAGACCCAAAGCAATAATATTAGCAGTGGATCCTATCATAGTTATGTTACCACCAAAACATCCTCCCCATAAAATTGCCCACCAAAAAGACGAATTATTTACAATTAATTTTTTTAGACTGTTTACTATTGGAATATAAGAAGCAACTACTACCACATTATCTAATACACTTGAAAGAAATCCAGAAGAGAAAAGAAGAGAAAAAGATATTATATTTTTGTTTTTACTTAAATTTATAATTTTTTCTGCTATTTTTTCTGCTATCCCAGAGTATTGAATTACTCCTGCCTGGGCAAAAAGAAATAAAAAAAACAGAAGAGAGTTCCACTCTACTTCTTTCTCGATGTATTCTTTTGCTTTTTCTTTGTTTACAATTAAGACAAAGCCAGCTATTATTATGGGAACCATAATAAGAATTGTATTTTCTTCTAAGTTTAATAATAGTTCTAATCTTCGGTGTAAAGCTATTATAAGGATTGTTATTAGAAAAATAATACTACTTATTTTTCCTTCTTTCTCCATAGGTGTAGATATTAGACACATAAAAAAATCATTTTCTATATGTGGTTTAAGTTTTTCAGAAAGTTTTTTGATATACTTTCTATAAAACAAAGTTAACACAGCTATGCTAAATACTAAACAAATAATAGTTAAGGGCATAGAATTAATAATAAAATCTTCAAAAGAAAGTTTTCCTCTTATTGCAATAAGCACACCTATTGGATTTCCTAATACTGTAGTAGCTGAACCTATATTTGTTGTTATTATGCAGGAAATAAGAAGAGGTAAAGGTGATATTTCTAAAAAGTCACATAAAGAAAAAACAACCCCGGATACAAGAATAATAGAAGTTACTTCATCCATTATACCTGAAAGAATATAAGAAATTACTAACAGGTATATAAAAATTTTTACTCCTGTGAGATTTTTTATGCAGAGTATTTTTGTAGTTATATAATAAAACACACCTGTGTCTTTTAACATTGCTAAAATTATCATCATACCGACTAAAAACCATATTACATCTAAAGATGCGTATTTTACGAAATGTTCTAAATCTGTTATATGAAGTAGAAGCATAAAGCCACTTCCTATAAACACAAAGCCAACCCTAAATTCCCAGAAAAAAAGAGTTCCCAGGATAGATAGTGAAAATATGCTACAAATTAGAGATTGTTGGAAGGAAAGTTTTAAGGTATAAAAGGAAATTATTCCTATTAATATAGATAAAAAAATTAAAATTATAAATTTTTGTTTCATTATAAGATTGAAATATATTAAAATTTATAGTAAAAATTCAATAAATAAGTATTATTATTGTATGAAATTATTGTATGAAAAAAATATTATCTTGGGTTTATGTTGTAGTATGGTGTAGTGTTATTTTTTTCTTTTCAAGCATTCCTGATTTAAAAATAAAAGAATTAGGCTTTTTGGATTTAATTTTAAGAAAAATAGCTCATATCCTTGAGTATGCTATATTAGGGATTTTGTTTAAAAATGCTTTTTTTGTTTCTTTTAACATAAAAGAGTTTAATTCAGATTTTTTTAGTTTTATTTTGAGTTTTATATATGCGGTTTCAGATGAAATTCATCAAAAATTTGTTCCTGGTAGACATTTTGCTTTATCAGATATAGGTATAGATGGTATAGGTATAATTTTGGGTATAATTTTGTGGAATAGATTTTTAAAGTTTAAATTATACAAAAATCAAAAGCCTTGAAAATAAAAATTTAGTTTTGTAAAAAATAAAATAATTCCGCGGTAGCTCAATGGTGGAGCGCCCGGCTGTTAACCGGGTGGTTGCTGGTTCGAGTCCAGCCCGCGGAGTTTATTTTTTTTAAATTTTATTTAGGAGGCAAAAGATGAAAAGATATTACGAAGTTGTTGCGATTTTTTCTCCTGTTGTTAAGGAAGAGAAAATTAAGTCAGATATAGAAAGAATAAAAAGTATTATTTCAAATTGTAATGGTAAAATAATAAAAGAGGAAGATTGGGGAAGAAAAAAACTTGCATATGAAATTAAAAAATTTGATGAAGGTATATATTATTTTATTTTTTGTGAAATAGAGAAAACAACTTTTCCAGATGAACTTAAGAAATTTTTTGCTACTAATGAAGATATAATTAGATATGGAATTAAAAAAATTGAGAAATTAAAAAAGAAAACAGAGCCAAAATCTTCAGAAGAAACTAAAGTAATTTGATAAATGCCAAACTCCTTTAAGGACGAAAATAGGGTTTATTTATCCGGAAGATTAACACAAGATACCTCGCTAAAATATACTAAAACAAAAATACCAGTTTTAAGATTTACACTTGCTGTTAATACTTATGTTAAAGATAAAAAAGAAACACTTTTTATTCCAATTGTTGTTTATGGAGATTTGGCATTAGAAATAGCTTCCTTTGTAAAACAAGGTACACCAGTAAAAATAGAGGGACGTCTTGTGAATAGAGTAATAGAAATAGATGGAGAGAAACATAAGTTTATAGAAGTGATAGCGCATAAAGTTGAGATTTATACAAAAGATAGTTCTGTAAACCAACAAAAATAATTAATCTTTAGGATAATATTTTTATTGTTTATTTTTTATCATAGAGTGTTTATTCTAAAAGAGAGTAACAAAAATTTCAAATAAAAGGAGGAGAATTAATTATGGTGAAGATTTACTATGACAAAGATGCAGATTTAGATATATTAAGAGACAAAGTTGTTGGAATAATAGGATATGGAATTCAAGGTAGAGGTCAGAGTTTGTGTTTAAGAGAATCAAAAATCAAAGTATTAGTTGCTGAACTGGAAGGAACTTCTAATTATCATCAAGCAAAACAAGATGGGTTTGAAGTATATTCTGCTGAAGAAGTTGCAAGAGAAGCAGATGTAATACAGATTTTGACACAAGATCATGTGCAAGCAGAGGTATATAAAAAATATATCAAAAAACACCTAAAAGAAGGTAAAGCTATTTGTTTTTCTCATGGATTTAATATTCATTTTAAACAAATAAAACCACCAAAGAATATTGATGTTTTTATGGTTGCACCAAAAGGTCCTGGTGCTTTAGTCTGGGAGATGTATCAACAAGGTAAAGGTGTACCAGCTTTAGTTGCTGTATATCAAGATGCTACTGGAAATGCTATGAAGTTAGCTTTAGCTTATGCTAAAGCAATAGGTGCTACAAGAGCTGGAGTTATTGAGACTACTTTTAAGGAAGAAACAGAAACAGACCTTTTTGGTGAACAAGCAGTGTTGTGTGGTGGAGTGAGTGCTTTGATTTATGCTGGTTTTGATACATTAGTTGAAGCAGGTTATCAACCAGAAATTGCATATTTTGAAGTTCTTCATGAATTAAAACTTATTACAGATTTGATTCAAAAGTATGGAATTTCTGGGATGAGAAGAAGGGTTTCTAATACTGCTTGCTATGGCGATTTAACTCGTGGACCAAGAGTGATAGATGCAAAAGTAAGAAAAACAATGAAAAAAATTTTAAAAGAAATTCAGTCAGGGAAGTTTGCAAGAGAATGGATAAAAGAAAATAAAACGGGCAGAAAAAAATTTAATGAATTATTAAAAAAAGCAGATGAACATCCTATTGAAAAAGTTGGAGAAAAATTAAGAGAAATGATGCCTTGGATGAAGTAGAGTGTAAATGATTAAAGAAGCTAAAAATTTAGTGATTATATTTTGGATTATAAGTTTAGTATTTTTTGTCTTAGGATGTTTATATAAAATTTTTTATATTTTTTCTGCTTTAGGTGCATTTTCTACTCTTTTTTTGGTTTATTTCTTTAGAGATCCGGAAAGAAAAATAAAAATAGATGATACTATTTTATATTCCCCAACAGATGGAAAAATTTTTGAGATTACTGAAGATGAAAATTTTTATTGTATAAAAATATTTTTGTCAATTTTTGATGTTCATATCCAGAGATCTCCTGCAAGTGGAGTTGTAAGAAGAATAGAATATAAAAAGGGCAAATTTACTTTGGCAGGTAAGGCAACAGCTTCAATTTTAAATGAAAAAAACTCAATAGAAATATATATACAAGCTGTTAATAATTTTATAAGAGTTACTCAAATAGCAGGAAAGTTAGCCAGAAGAATTATTTGTTGGGTAAAACAGGATATGGCAATAAAACAGGGACAAAAAATAGGAGCAATACTTTTAGGTTCTCAAGTTGATCTTGAAATTCCTAAAAGTAATTTTAAATTATTAGTATTTAAAAATCAGAAAGTATATGCTGGTTTAACTCCCGTTGCTATATTAGTAAAGTAATATCTATGACAACCTTATATCTCTTTCCAACTATTTTCACTGCGGGTAATATGTTTTGTGGAGTTTTGTCTATAATTTTAAGTATAAAAGGAAATTTTACTGAAGCTGCTTGGTTGATAATTTTAGGTATAATTTTTGATGGTTTAGATGGTCTAATAGCAAGAGAAAAAAAGATCACATCTGAGGTTGGGATGGAATTAGATTCCTTTGCGGATTTTATTACATTCTGTATATCTCCAGCTGTTTTAATCTGGCAACTAATAATGTATAGATACAAATTTCCTGGAGTTGTGGTTTGCTTTGTTTATGTATTTTTTGGTGCTATAAGATTGGCAAAATTTAATGTTGTATCTTATAGACAACAAGGATTACCTATTAAATCCGTTGAAGGTTTACCAACTCCTGCTGCAGCTGGAGTTATAGTTTCGGTTGTTTTGTTATTTGGAGCCTTAACTTCAGAAGGTACTCTATCAAAAAGATATATTACATTTTTAATTACACTTATTCCTTGGATGCTTAATTTTTTACCAGCTATAATTTTATTTTTAGCTTTTTTGATGATTACCAAAATAAGGTATCCAAAACTTAATAATTTTAGATTAACACAAAAAGTTTCATTTAAACTTTTTAGTTTAATTTTAATAGTTTTATTACTTTTTATCTCATATCCTGAGTCATCTGCTTTTATAATATTTTCTATATATATTCTATATGGATTAGTAGAGTATTTATTTAGAAGCTACAAAATTTTTAAGGAAAGGAAATCACGAACTATTAATGAATAATGTTAAAAAAGAAATACTAAACATCTGTAAGTACTTAGTACTTAAAAATTATATTAATATTTTTGATGGAAATATATCTTACAGAATAGACAACAACCAAGTCCTTATTACTCCAAAGAGAAAAAACAAATATACACTTTCTTTAGATGATTTAGTTATATTAGATTATGATGGTAAAAAATTATATGGCAAAAATGAGCCATCTGGTGAGTGGCGGCTTCATTTGATGATTTATAAACAAAGAGAAGATATAAACGCAGTAATTCATACACATCCTGTTTTTTCAACAGCTATTTCTTTAGTAGAAAATAACATTTCCAAACCAATTTTAGTAGAGATTGTGCCTTTTTTAGAAAAAATAAAAGAGATTAAATGTACTTCTTTTTACACAGAGAAGTTAGCAGAGAGTGTCAAAAAATATATAAACAAATTTGATATTTTTATTTTAAAAAATCATGGCTTATTAACAATAGGAAAAACTTTAGATGAAGCTTTATTTCTGACAGAAAAAATAGAATACCTTGCGAAAATTTTGTTTATAGTTAAAACCTTAGGTAAAAAATTCAAAGTTCTTTCTAAAAAAGAAATAAATGAGATAAAGAATTTGTTTAGTTAACTTTTGAAAAAAGGAGGTAAAACTCCTATGCAGAAAAAACGAGAAAGTTGGGGATCAAGATTAGGTGTAATTTTAGCAGTAGCAGGTTCTGCAGTAGGATTGGGAAATTTTTTGAGATTTCCTGTGCAAGCAGTAAAGAATGGCGGAGGAGTTTTTATGATTCCTTATATAATATCTTTTCTTATATTGGGGCTTCCTCTTATGTGGATTGAATGGACTATTGGAAGATTTGGTGGAGGTTTTGGGCATGGAACTGCTCCTGGAGTTTTTCATACTATGTGGCAAAAAAACAGATTTATTAAGTATTTTGGAGTAATAGGTATATTTGGACCGTTGGTAATTTTTATGTATTATACATATATAGAATCTTGGCTTTTAGGATATACAATTTTTAGTCTAACCCCTAAGTATATTTCTTTATCCACTGCAGACCAAATAAGAGAGTTTCTTAGTTGGTATAGAGAGAGTGGATATTCATATTTATTTTTTGTGATTACATTTTTACTAAATATTTTAGTTGTTTATTTTGGAATAAAAAAAGGAATAGAAAAATTTTGCAACTGGGCTATGCCAATTTTGTTAGGTTTAGCTATATTTTTGGTGATAAGAGTGTTAACCTTAAAAAGTTTTGATCCACAATTTCCTGAGAATAACCCTATAAAAGGTTTAGAATTTTTATGGACACCTGATTTTAGTAAACTTTTAGATCCGAAAGTTTGGCTTGCAGCTGCAGGGCAGATATTTTTTACACTTTCTGTAGGGATTGGGGTTATTCTTACATATGCGAGTTATCTTAAAAAAACCGACGATGTTATACTTTCAGGACTTACTTCTTCTGCTACTAACGAGTTTGTAGAAGTTGTTCTTGGTGGAAGTATTGTTATACCCGCAGCATTTACATTTTTAGGTGCACAAAAAGCAGCTGAGATAGCAAAATATGGTGCTTTTGATTTGGGTTTTGTGACTATGCCACTTATATTTAAGCAGATTCCTTTAGGAGTAATTTTTTCTTTTTGTTGGTTCTTTTTGTTATTTTTAGCTGGAATAACCTCTTCTGTTTCTTTAGCACAACCTGCAATAGCATTTTTAGAAGATGAATTTGATATTCCTAAAAAAGATGCTGTTTTGATATATGGGGTACTTTCTTTTCTTTTATGTCAGCCGTCTATATTTTTGTTAAAATACGGAGTAGTAGATGAACTTGATTTTTGGGGTGGTACATTTTGTTTAGTCCTTTTTGGCTGTATTGAAGCGATTTTATTTTCTTGGGTTTTTGGAATAAACAAAGCATGGGATGAGATGCATTTTGGAGCACAGATGAGGTTGCCACGGATTTATAAGTTTATAATAAAATATATAACTCCATTAGTTTTAATCACTATCCTTGTAGCATATTTAGCAACCGAAGGAATAAATGTGATTTTACTCAAAAATGTTCCTAAAGAAAATATTCCTGTAGTAATTTTTACAAGAATTTATTTACTTACTCTATTTGTTGTTCTTGGTGTTTTAGTAAGAGAAGCTTGGAGGAAAAGAGCATTATAGGTCTTTAATATAAACTTTTACTTTTAGATTGTTATTTATCTGTTTATACCACTCCTCAAGCACAGCAGTTTGTTTTTCTTGAAGAAGTTCTTTATATAGTTTTTGTTTATCTTCTTCTGTTTTGGGATTTCTTAGTTTATAGTATTCTTCTATTTCTTTTTTTGAAAGTTTTACTCCCGATACTATAAATTCTCTTAATTTAAACATTGCTATTCTTTTTCTTTGAGATTCTTCAAACTCTTTTGGAGTCATTTTTAATCTTAAAATAACTGTTTTATAATAAGTTTCTCTATCAAAAATTCCATTTTTTTGGAAAGCTGGTATGCTCATTATATAAGAATAAAGTTCCTGGTCTGTTACTTTAATTCCATATTTTTTTGCTTCCTGCCAGAAAACTTCCTCTTGAATGAGATCTCTTAATACTTGTTGTTTTATTGACTTTATTACTTCATCTGTAATATCATTATTTTGGTTTCTATAATTTTCAATAGATTGACTCACAAGCCGATTATATCTTGAGATAGGTATTTTTACACCATTTACCACTGCCGCATTATTTATTGCATTAAAATCCCTTATGTAGTAGCCTCCAAATCCTAAAAAAATTCCTCCTATAAATCCAATTGTAGTTATTATTAAAATATTTTGCTTATTTTTTCTAAAATACTCAAATATATTCATAAATTTCTCCTTGAATTATCTTTAAAAACAAATTTATAAAAAAAAAATTAAGTAGTCAAGGTCTAGATTTTAATTAATAATGTAGAAAGTATCCGTATAATTTGTTATTTTTTAAGTTTTAAAACTTTTATTTTAAAGTGGCATAAGTAAAATATAAAACTGGCAATATAAAGCATATAAGGGACATTCCAAAGTAGATGTTGATTATTTTTTTGTTCATAATTTATTTTGCTTTAGTTGGATATATAGTAGAAAAATCAGTTTTTCATAAAAGACCGACAAAGTTTTTATAAAAGTAATGGTGAGATCTTCCTCAACTAATTCAGTTACTTAAGTTGACAACAAAAGGAGAATTTATTTATATTAATTATTAATTACCACTGCTTTGATAGATATATCAGAAGGCTTTGATAGATATATCAGAAGGAACGATTATAAAAAGATTAAGATCTAATTTATGTCGGATTATTATTAAGAAAAGACAGAATAAAAAAATCATAATAAAATAAACCATACAAACCATACTATAAGAAACCCGAAGAATATTATGAAAAGTTTTTGAACTTTTATGAAACAAGTGATGGACTAAAAAGCTTTATCAAAAAGGGATATGAGGAAAATACTAAAAAAGCAAAAGACAGGATTAAATTTATAGATAAGATTCTCCGAAGAAAAACCAAAACAATAAGAAACTAAAGATTTACTCCTACGCGGGGACGGAATCAGGTTGATTTTTCAACCAAACTCCCAAACCCGCATTGGGATGGCATCGGGATGGTGTGAATGGCGCATTTATATAGGCGTAGGTTTTTCCAGCTGCGCTTCTTCCGCGTTTACCTTTTTGTTTGCCGCCATAGTAAGTATCATCAATTTCAACTTTACCACTTAACTTAGGAAACTTAGTAAAAAACATATCATTAAATTCATTAAATGCCGCTTTTTACCCTATAAATATATGATTCCCTTACTTTTGAGTATATCCAAGTTTTCAACAAGTTTTTTAATTATCTTCCGTTATTTTACAAAGTAGCAATTGTGTTTTTCGTTTACATAAAGTATTGACAAGTTATTTTAAATAATATATTTAATAAGTTGTTTGAAAAAGCAATCTGCAACCTTGTGGTTCATATACCATAAAAACCTGTCTGCTGACAGGCAGGGTGGTAATTTCCTTATATGCAGTTTACCTGATAAAGGAGAGGAATCACCAGGTAAACTCGCATTTTAAGCTGTTTGAACAACAAGGATGAGTTACACTTTTTGATGGCTATCACCTTATATGTAAATAATTTTTTTAAAATATTCAAGGTGAAAAAATAAAGCAATCTCTTGTTAGATGTTTTAACATAAGGACAAATGTTGCTTTTACTTCT
>JANXCA010000024.1 GCA_025060535.1 Endomicrobiia bacterium
AGATATTCTTGTAAATAATGCAGGAATTACTAAAGATAATCTTATATTGAAAATGACAGAAGAGGAATGGGATAAAGTGTTAGATGTAAATTTAAAGGGTGCATTTAATTTTATAAAAGCAGTAAGTAAATATATGATTAAACAGAAAAGTGGTAGAATTATTAATGTTGCTTCAGTAGTAGGTTTAATGGGTAACCCAGGACAGGCAAATTATTCTGCTTCCAAAGGTGGACTGATTGCTTTAACAAAAACACTCGCTAAGGAGTTGGCTTCAAGAAATATACTAGTAAATGCTGTAGCTCCGGGTTATATTAAAACAAGGATGACAGATGCACTTTCTGAAGAACAAAGAAAGAAACTACAAGAGTATATTCCACTTAATCGTTTAGGTGATCCAAAAGATGTAGCAAACGCAGTATGGTTTTTATGCATAGAAGAATCTAGTTATATTACTGGTCAAGTAATTTCTGTAAATGGTGGTATGTATATGTAAACTTTGAATTTTAATTTTAAAGGAGGGAATGCATATGTCAGAAGATATAGCTGCAAAAGTAAAAAATATTATAGCTGAATCATTAGGAGTAGATATAAATGAAGTTACAGAGAATGCATCATTTGTGAATGATTTAGGTGCGGATTCTTTAGATAATGTGGAGTTAGTGATGACTTTAGAAGAACAATTTGGGATTGAGATTCCAGATGAGGATGCAGAAAAAATCCAGACTGTAGGTCAAGCTATTGAGTATATTAAGAATAAATTAGCACAAAAAGAACAAAATTAAAATAATTTTTTATTTCTATGGAAAAAAAGAAAGTAGTTATTACAGGGATGGGTATAATTTCACCCATCGGTATAGGTAAGGAAGAATTTACTTACTCATTAAGACATGGGAAAAGCGGAGTAGGTAGAATTACTCTGTTTGATGCTTCGGATTTTCCAACTACTATTGCTGCAGAGGTTAAAAATTTTAATCCAGAAGATTATATAGATAAGAAAAAAGTTCGTAGGATGGATAGATTTTGTCAGTTTGCTGTTGCTGCTGCGAAGATGGCTATTGAGGATGCTGGTTTGAATTTAGAAAAGGAAGATTTAAGTAGAATAGGTGTGATAATAGGTTCTGGAATAGGTGGAATATCTACAATAGAAGCTGAAATGAAAGTACTGCTTACAAAAGGTCATTCAAAAATAAGTCCATTTTTGATACCTATGGAAATAATAAATATAGCTGCTGGTGAAATAGCGATTCAGTATGGATTTTTAGGTCCTAATTATGGTGTAACTTCTGCTTGTGCTTCTTCTAATCATGCTATTGGAGATGCATTAAGAATTTTAAGATATGGTGATGCAGATGTAATTATTGCTGGTGGTTCTGAAGCAGCTATTACTCCTTTGGGATTAGCTGGTTTTTCTTCAGCTAGAGCTCTTTCCAGAAGAAATGATGAACCTCAAAAAGCTTCAAGACCTTTTGATAAAAATAGAGATGGATTTGTGATGGGTGAGGGTGCATGTATGTTTGTGTTAGAAACACTTGAACATGCTATAAAAAGAAATGCTAAAATTTACGCTGAACTTGCTGGATATGCAGCAACTGATGATGCATATCATATTACTGCACCAAGAGAAGATGGTTCAACACAAGCATTATGTATGGAACTTGCTTTAAAAGATGCTGGAGTAACAATTGATGAAGTCGATTATATAAATGCTCATGGTACATCTACTCCTTTAAATGACAAGTGTGAAACATTAGCGATAAAAAATGTTTTTAAAGAAAGAGCATATAAAATTGATATCTCTTCCACAAAATCTATGACAGGTCACCTTTTAGGTGCTGCTGGTGCTGTAGAACTTGCTGCGATATTGGTGTGTATGGAAAATGATTTTATTCATCCCACAATTAATTATGAAGAACCAGATCCAGAGTGTGATTTGAATTACACTCCTAATGTAGCAAAAGAAAAAAGAATCAACGTATCAATTTCTAATTCCTTTGGTTTTGGTGGACATAACGCTGTGTTAGTGGTTAAAAGGTATAATTTGTGATTAATAATCTATATTATGAAAGATATCGAGGAGTTAGAGAGTAGGTTAGGAATAAATTTTAAAAATAAAGAACTCTTAATTACGTCTCTTACTCACAAATCATGGTCAGTGCAGAATAAATCTAATGTAAATAATGAGAGGTTGGAATTTTTAGGCGACAGTGTGCTTTCTGTTATTGTATCTGAATTTCTTTATCAAAATTTTGCAGACAAACCTGAAGGATATTTATCAAAATTAAAATCTGTTCTTGTTTCAAAAGTTCAGATTACTAAATGGAGTAAAGAAATAAAGTTGGATAAGTATTTAATGATAAGCACAGCAGAAGAAGCTGCTGGTGGTAGAAAAAAAGAAACAATTTTAGCTGGAGTATTTGAAGCCTTATTAGGAGCAATTTATTTAGATCAAGGTATAGAAGTTGTTCGTAACTTTTTAGTAAATAATTTTTTATCTAAAAGTATAAAAAACTTAGAAATTCAAGATCATAAAAGTTTATTACAAGAGATTATTCAGAAAGAGTTTAAGAAATTACCTGAGTATGAGATAATAAAAGAGACAGGTCCAGATCATGATAAAGTTTTTGATTGTGTTGTAAAGATTGATAACAAAGTGTTAGGAGAAGGTAGAGGTAAAACAAAAAAACAATCTCAACAGAATGCTGCTAAAGAAGCATTAAAGAAATTAGGTTATGATATTAAATAACGCCCCCATCGTCTAGCCTGGTCCAGGACACGGGTCTTTCAAGCCCGCAGCAGGGGTTCAAATCCCCTTGGGGGCAAATAAATAATTTTTTTGTTTTTATACTATAAATACTTTTCTTGTGTAAAATCTTTCCATTTTCTAATAAAACTATCACATCAAAACTTGTTTTTTAATTAGTAATTTTGTATTTTTTCAACTCAAAAATTTAATTTCTCCGGGGTGTAGCTCAGATGGCTAAGAGCGCATGGTTCGGGACCATGAGGTCGTGGGTTCAACTCCCACCACCCCGAGTTAGAAAGGATTAAAATTATTATGAGAAAAGATAATACTAACCAAATTTATAAGAAATCGATTTCTTTACATAAGAAATATAAAGGTAAAATTGGAGTTATACCTAAATGTAAAATAGAGAGTTTAGATGATTTTAAATACTGGTATACTCCTGGTGTAGCAGCACCATGTAGAGAAATATATAAACAATTTAACAATGTGTTTGAATATACTAACAAGTGGAATTCTGTGGCTATTATTTCTGATGGAAGTAGGATTTTAGGGTTAGGTGATATAGGTCCATATGCTGGGTTACCTGTGATGGAAGGAAAAGCTTTGATATTTAAGTACTTAGGTGGAGTTGATGCATATCCTATAATGTTAAAAACAAAAGATCCAGAAAAAATTATTGAAACAGTAAAAATTATCTCACCTGGTTTTGGAGGTATAAATTTAGAAGATATAGAACAGCCAAAGTGTTTTTACATTTTAGACAGATTAAAAAAAGAGTTAGATATTCCCATATGGCATGACGATCAACAAGGTACAGCAACAGTTAACTTAGCAGCTCTTATAAATGCCTTAAAAATAGTTGATAAAAAAATAAATGAAATAAAAATAGCAATGATAGGTGCAGGTGCAGCAAATATTTGTATAGCAAAACTTTTGATAAAAGCAGGAGTAATTTCTAACAATATCATTATGGTTGACTCGAAAGGTATTTTACATCCTGATAGAGAGGATATAAGAAATAATAAAGATTTATACAAAGAAAAATGGGAGATGTGTAAAATCACAAATAAAGAAAGAAGAAAAGGTGGAATAGAAGAAGCAATAATAGGTACAGATGTAATTATTGCTGCATCTACCCCTGGGCCGGGTATAATTAAAAAAGAATGGATTAAAAAAATGGGAAGGGATCCAATTATTTTCGCTGAAGCTAATCCAATTCCGGAAATTATGCCACAAGAAGCAAAACAAGCAGGTGCAAGAGTTGTAGCTACAGGAAGATCAGATTTTCCAAATCAGATTAATAATTCTTTATGTTTTCCTGGTATTTTTAGAGGTGTGTTAGATGTACAAGCTAAGACGATAACTGATGAAATGTGTATTTCTGCAGCTAAAACAATAGCAGATTTTGCAGAAAAAAAGGGAATTAATGAGGATTATATTATTCCTCGTATGGATGAATGGGAAGTATATCCATTAATTGCTGCTTCTGTTGCACAGACTGCTATTAGTCAAGGTGTAGCTCTTAAGAAAATATCTTATTCTCAATTATATAAAAAAGCAAAAGAAATTATTTATATTTCAAGAAAGTTAACTAAAATAGTTAATAATTTTAAATGAAAAAAATTTTTTTAAATTTATTATTTTTTTTATGTTTGTTATGTTTGCAGTTATTAGGTAAAGAAATAAAAAGATATAAATACTTTGCAGAATGTGCAAGGATTGATGGTATCACAGGTAAAATCTATACTATCAATTCATATACTGTTAGCTACAAAAGAGTTTTATTTGGCCTTCATAGATTTGATTTATCTTTAAATTATGGAGTTTTAAAAAATGCTGAAATTGGTATAAAGCTAAATTTAAATGAACAACAAGATATAACAAAAATTACAAAGAATATCACTTTAATATCTCCTTATGTAAAATACCATGTTATTAACTCTTCACTTAATAACCCAATAGATGTTTCTTTAGGGTTTTATAGAACCGATGCAGTTATTATAGTAGAAAAGCTTTTACCAGATTTTTTTTCTACTTCTTTTGTGGTTAATTTTTTTCTTTCATTTACAAAAAAAGAAAAATACTTTTATAGTTTTGCTTTTTCAAAATATACTGAATGGATTGAATTTATAGTAGACGTTAATCCTTACAAAGAATTTTATTCTTTAGGAATTAGAGCACTTTTAATACCAGATATAAGATTGAGTTTGTTTTTAATTGATTTAAAAAATTTAAAAGATTTATTGTTTTATAACTTTATATTTGGTATATCAGTAAAAATTTGATTTAAAAAATCTTGAAATTGATTATGAACAAAATTGCTTTTAAGTTAATTGTCTATGGCAAAGTTCAAGGAATAGGGTACAGATGGTTTGTAAAAGATATAGCAAAAGAGGAGAATATTTATGGATATGTTAAGAACAAATCAGATGGTTCTGTTGAAATAGTTGTTGAATCTGATGATGATGAAAAAATCAAAAAATTTATTGAAAGAATAAAAAAAGAACATCCTTATGCCTTTGTTGAAAAGATAGAAATTTCAGAAATTCCAGTAGTTTCTTATAAAGATTTTAAAATAGAATTTTAGTTTAATATTTACTATGGAACTCCCTGATAATCTTCAGCAGATATTACAAACATATAAACCAATAAATGAGAAGACTCTTAGAAAGTTTTTAAATAAATATCGGAAAACTCGTGATGAAAAGATAAAAAGTTTTATTGTTAATTCCTTTATGTGGTTGGTGGTTAACATTGCTAAAAAGTTTTATAAGAAATATATTAATTCTAATTTAGATATTGGTGATTTAATTGAAGAAGGTACAATTGGATTACTTAAAGCAATAAATAGATATAAACCTTACAAAGATCGTCAATTTGTTGTATATGCTACTTATTGGATTAAACAATCTATTCAGATTTATTTGAAAGAAAAACCATTTGCTGCGATACAACTGCCGGTATCTACTTTAAGAATAATTAAAAAATGGATTCAAGAGTGGCAAAAGATATATAAAAAATATGGTCGGTCTCCTACAATAAAAGAAATAACAAAAAAATTAAATCTTTCATATCATAAAGTAAAAAAAATTTTACATACTTTAGATGCATTTTCTGCTGTTAATTCTTTAGATACACCTATAAGTGAAGATGTAACAATGGAAGATACATTGTCAGATATGTCCTTAACACCAGAAGATTTATTGGTTAAGATATCTAACTATGAGACTTTAAGAGAGGCGTTAGAAAAAATTTTAAATAAAAAAGAGTATGCAGTTATTAAATTGAGATATCAAAACTTTTCTAAGACTAAAAAAAGAATGTCTTATAGAAAAATAGGTAAGATTTTGCATATATCTGCTGAATATGTAAGGAAGATAGAAAAAAGAGTTTTAGAAAAATTAAGAAAAATTTTAAACAAATAGGTGATTTTTATGAAAAAAGATATTAAAAATTATATAAGAGATATTCCAAATTTCCCTAAGGAGGGAATAATATTTAAAGATATTACTCCGGTGTTAAAGGATCCGATTGTATTTAGTTTTGCTGTAAATGAAATTTCATCTTATTTTACAAATAAAGGTGTAAACAAAGTAGTCTCTATGGAAGCGCGAGGTTTTATATTTGGAAGTGTGATTTCATATATTTTAAAATGTGGATTTATACCTGTAAGAAAAAAAGGAAAACTTCCTTACAAAACCATTTCAATAGAGTATGAATTAGAATACGGTAAAGATATTTTGGAGATTCATGAGGATGCCATAGAAAATGGTGATAATGTATTAATTGTAGATGATGTATTAGCTACTGGAGGTACAGCAAAAGCTGTTGCGAGTTTAGTAGAGAAATGTGGTGGAAAAGTAGTAGGAATGGGATTTTTAGTAGAGCTTACTTTTTTAAATCCTAGAAAAAAGCTTGAAGGATATGATATTTATTCTTTAGTGAAATATTAAGAATATTCTTAATGTCCCCGTAGCTCAACGGATAGAGCGGTAGCCTCCTAAGCTACATATATGGGTTCAATTCCCATCGGGGACATTGTTTTTATATTTATAATAAAATGAAGATGGAGATACAAACATGCAACAAAAAATTTCTATAGATGTTTTTTTAGAACCATTTGAAAAATTTTTCCAAAAATACAAAAACTGGATTATATCTATTTCTGTTACAGTGGGATTATTAATTATTATCTTAGTTTTTACTATATTAAGAATCCAAAAAACCAATGAATATTTCACTCAAAAAATTGTTTCAGCGGGAAATTTTTTTTATTCTAAAAATTTTGAAGAAGGATATAAAACTTTAGATGAAATAATTTCTAAATATAAAAATACAAAGTATGCAGCATATGCTATGTATATAAAAGCAACACATTTATATGAAAACAATGATTTTGAGACTACTAAGAAGTTATGTTTAGAAATTTTAAAAATAAAAAAGCCAAAGACAATAATTGTTCCTACTATGTATATTTTAGGTTTATGTCATTTTAATCTTGCAAATTTTAATGAAGCTATCAAAATTTTTGATGAAATTATTAAGAAATATCCAGAACATTTTTATACCCCTAGGGTTTATGAAGTAATTGCAATGTGTTATGAATCGATAGGTGATTTTCAAAATGCGAAGGCTATGTATGAGAAGATGAATATATTATATCCTGGAAGTTATTGGTCAAATTTAGCACAGAACAAAATTAAATAAAAAGAATATGGGCAAAAAAATTATATTTTTTTTAATCCTTTTTTTAACAAATAAGATTTTTTCATTAACGAGAATGTTTTTGGATACTACATATGATGTAATTTATGTCAACTATAACAACTTAGATTTTAACAACTCTACTTCTACTGATACATATGATAAAATTTATTCATATTTAGATTCTGCATTAAGAATAAATATTGACAACTTAGAATTTAAATTAGGTTTTTCTTCTTTGGGAGAGTTTGGTAGTACAACTTCTCAGATTTCAACCTTTACTTATTCTTGGCAGAAAAATTTATCCTATCCTAACATTAATTTTCTTCCATGGTTGAATGAATTTTATATAAGATATATTTATAATTTTTCGCATATTAATTTTTTAAATATAGATGATATAAATCTAACTTTCACAATTGGTAGACATAGAAAAGAAGTAATAAAAGGTATGGTTTTGGGAGATAATGGAATAGGATTTGATGGGATTTCTTTTAATTTCAATTTAGGCAAGTATTTCTACATAGATAGCTTTTTTAGTAGATATAAAAGTTCTTTTGGATTTATAAATAATAAAAGCTTTGACATTTATAGTTTTTTAGTAGGAAGTAGATTTTATGATAATTTTGATTTTGGGATTAGTAATACTGTTGAAGAAGATAAAATTTTTAATTTTAGAAAAGTTTTTTATGAATTATTTATAAAAAGAGAAGTTTCAAACTATTATTATATATTTGAATATGCTTTTCAAAGTGGAAAAGCAGACGATGGTAGTAATTATTCTGGAAGTTTATGGTTTTTTGAAGCATCTACAAAAGGGAAAAACAGATATTTAGGAGAATCTGAAGCGGGTTTAGTGTGGTTACTTTCTTCTGGAGGTAATGATGCAAATATATTTTCTCCTACATTTTCTAAAAAATATTATTTTTTAGAACCATATGGTTTTGGAGAGTTTGCTAAAGCTAATTTAAATAGTATTTTTTTTGATCTTCCCCAAGGATACTCTGGAATTTTTGTGTTAGGATTTAATTTATCAATTAATCCTTTAAAAAAATTATTTGCTAAATTTGGTTATTATTTATTTTCTTCTCCTTCAGCTCCTGATAATAAACCTGAACCTTCTGCTACAGAAAAGACATTAGGAGCTAAGAAAGCAATCGGGGTAGAGTATGACATAATTTTTGAATATAAAATTTCAAATTTTTTGGATATAAATTTTTCATATTCTATATTTAATCCTACCAAAGGTGCATACCAAGAAAAGATTAAAGATGATAATGCTACAAAATTAGGATGTTGGATAAGAAGTAGATTTTAGATTTATGTATGAAGAAAGTATATGTAGCAATACTTTACCATCATCATCAACCGTTATATAAAGATCCTTTGGAAAATTTTTATCATTTACCTTGGGTAAAATTTCATGCTACAAAAGATTATTATGATATGGCAATATGGGTAGAAAAATTTCCTAATTTGAAACTTAACTTTAACTTTGTTCCGTCATTACTGCTTCAATTAGAAGATTATTCTAAAGGTGCTAAAGATAAATATTTAGAGTTAACACTCAAACCATCTAATCAACTTACTTTTGATGATAAATTATTTATATTAAGAAATTTTTTTAATTGTAATTGGGAAACAATGGTATATCCATTTAGAAGATATAAAGAATTATTAGAAATGCGAGGTAAAAATTTGAAAGAAGATGAGTTATTAAGAAAAATAAATCACTTTAGTAATAAAGATTGGACCGATTTACAGGTTTGGTATAATTTAGTATGGTTTGATCCTTACTGGAGGAGAAATGATTCCGAAATAAAATCACTATTTGAAAAAGGAGAAAATTTTACAGAAGAAGATAAAGTTGTTATAATAAATAAACAATCTTGGATATGTGGAGAGGTTATTAAAAA
The DNA here is from genome assembly GCA_025060535.1 of Endomicrobiia bacterium. Lineage (GTDB taxonomy): Bacteria > Elusimicrobiota > Endomicrobiia > DTEH01 > DTEH01 > JANXDG01. The sequence continues at coordinate 9,367 of JANXCA010000024.1, forward strand.
ATATAAGGAACTTCAAGAGCAATCTAAAATAGAGATTTCTTTTTCTGCTTTTTATCATCCAATATTACCTTTACTGATAAATCCGCAAAGTTCTAAAATTTCAAATCCTAATTTGATTTTACCTAAAAATGCTATCTCATTAGAAGAAGATGCTAAAAAACAAATAGAACTAGCGATAGAATACTATAAAGAAAAATTTGGAATATATCCTAAAGGTTTTTGGCCTTCAGAGGGTTCTGTGTGTGATGAGTTAGTTTTTATTTTAGAAAAATTTAGCATAAAATGGTTTGCTACTGATGAAGATATTTTAAAGAAATCTCTAATGCTGTCTACTGGAAAATTTCCAGATAAAACTGCAATTTATAAACATTATAAATTTAATACCGAAACACCTATATATGTGGTATTTAGAGACAAAGAGATATCTGATAATATTAGTTTTGTATATTATAGATGGAGAAAAGAAGATGCTGTAAAAGATATAGAAGCAAAACTTCTTGATATATATAATCTTTGCAAAAATGAGAAATTTCCAATTTTGGTTAGCATAATTTTAGACGGGGAAAATTGTTGGGAATATTATCATAATGATGGTGAAGATTTTTTGAATGATTTTTATAATATGCTTACTTCTAATAAGATGTTTGAAACAGTATTATTATCAGATTATATTTTGGCACATCCTGAGGCTCCTATATTAAAAAATATATGGCCTGGTTCCTGGATAAATGCCAACTATAACATATGGATAGGTCATTTAGAAGATAATAAAGCTTGGGAATACTTATATAAAACAAGAGAGTTTTTGTGTAATTTTTTATCTCAGAATGAAGTTTCTGAAGAGAAAAAGAAAATGTGTTGGGATGAGATATATGCAGCTGAGGGGTCTGATTGGTTTTGGTGGTTTGGAGATGAACATTATACGTCTCAAAGTGATCTATTTGATTTTTTGTTTAGAAAACATTTAAAAAACATATATAAAATTTTAGATCAAGAATCTCCTGGATATTTAGATATTCCAATAAAAATAAATATGGTAAAAAATAATATCTTGTCTCCATCTAATTTTATCTCTCCAATTATAGATGGGAAAATTTCTCATTATTTTGAATGGATAAGTTCTGGTAAATATGTCCATGTAGGTTCATCTCAACATCGTACTAGCTACATAGCAGATTCTTTCTATTATGGTTTTGACTTAGAAAATATATATATTTGTATTGATTATTATAAAGATGTAGATTTTAAGGATGTAATTCTTAATATATGCTTTATTTCTGATATTGAAAGTAATAAAATTTGTTATATAAGAATACCTTTTGAGAAAAAGAGAACTAAATATAACTTTATTTCTCCTGAGGGAGAAATGAAAGAAATTGAAGGTAATTTAATGATAGACAAAGTTATAGAGATAAAAATACCTTTTTATCTTATAGGAACTTTTCCTAATCAAAAAATTTTATTTTTTATAAATTTTGAAAAAAGATTTGAAGATAGAACAATAGAGATTCAAAGATTACCGGATAGCGGTTTTATAGAAATTCTTCACCCAGACATAACATATTTCAAAATGTTTTGGACAGTTTAGAAAATGTTTATATGAAGAAGGGAGGAGTAGATTAAAAATGAAACATAAAACCACTAAAAAGAAAACAGAAAAAATAGAAGAACCGGTAGTAACAGCAGTTACATTTGATAAAAATCAGATTAAAATGAGTATAATTGATGTACCAGACCAACCAGGAGTTGCTGCTAAAATTTTTGGAGCTTTAGCCAAAGAAAATATAAATGTGGATATGATTATACAATCAGCAGCTAGAGGTAAAAAAAATGATATTTCCTTTACTATCTCTTATACTGATCTTAAAAAAGCACTTGAAGTATTAGAACAGGTAAACAAAGAATTAAATGCAGGTGGAGTAGTTTATGAGGATAATATGGCAAAGGTTTCTATTGTAGGTGTGGGTATGAAGAGTCATCCTGGTGTAGCTGCTAAGATGTTTGAAACTTTGGGAAATCTCGGTATTAATATAGAGATGATTTCTACTTCAGAAATTAAAGTTTCTTGTATAATAAAAAAGGAACATTTAGAGACGGCTGTAAGAGCTTTACATAAAGCTTTTAGGTTGGATAAGAAATAATTTTTTTAAAATCCAGTTGTTTCTTCTATAGTTTCTTGAGGTAAAGAGTAAGTTTCTATATCTTGAGTGTATTCTTTAGGCTCAGTACCTTTAAGAAAAGATTCTATATATACTTTTTTTGAATTTGGACTTGGTAGAAGTCCAGAATTTGCATCTACCAATAAATCTATTATTCCTTCAGGTTTAACAAAATCCTTATTTGGTAGATTTTCTGTGGCGAATTTCATATATTCTGTCCATATGGGACATGCTATTTTTCCACCTGTTGCGTCTTTACCTAACGATTTTTTGATATCTAACCCAATCCATACTCCACAAATTATGTCAGGAGTGTAACCAATAAACCAAGCATCAGTGCAATCGTTTGTGGTGCCGGTTTTCCCTGCACATATTTTACCTAAATTTCTTGCATAATAACCTGTTCCGTTTCTTATTACTCCTTTTAATAAGTTTGTTATAAGGTAAGAAGATTCTGGTGTTAGGACTATTGTTTCTTTGGGTGTATATGACTTTATAGTATTGTTAAATTTGTCTTTTATTTCTATTATTCCGTAGGGTTCCACTTTTATGCCATAATTAGCAAATACATTATAGGCTGTTATAAGTTCTATAGGTATTACCTCAGATGCTCCAAGAGCTAAAGAATAAGTGTTAGTAAGTGGAGTAGAGATACCAAGTTTTTTTGCATATTCAATGATTTTAGATGTACCCAACTCCATAGTTAATCTTATTGCACATGAATTAAGAGAAAGCTCTAAGGCTTTACGGAGAGTAACTTTTCCATAATACTTATTTTTATAATTTTCTGGTATCCATATTCTGTTTTTTTCTTTTAATTCATTTAGATTAGTAAGAAATGTTTGTTCATTTGTAATATTTATTTTTGAAAGTTTAGTAAAATCAATCTTAGAATAGTCAGAAGTAGTAGCTAATAATTCCCAATCAATTCCATTATTATAAAAAACCAAAGGAGAATCTTCAATTATTGTGGTAGGTGTATAGTAGTTTTCTAAAGCAGCCAAAAAAATAATTGGCTTGAAAGCAGAACCGGGTTGTCTTTTTGCTTGTGTTACTCTATTAAACTGTGATTTTTTAAAATCTCTTCCTCCTATCATTGTAAGAATTTGGCCGGTTTTGACATCCATACTTAACAAAGCACATTGGGCAGGTTCAGTTGATCTAATAGTTTTTTCAATTTCTATTAAGTGCTTATTTATAATTTCTTCTGCTTTTTTTTGCAATTTTAGATCTAAAGTGGTAATTATAGTTAGACCTTCAGTATATAACATTTCTGAAGGAAATTCTTGTTCTATTTTTTCTTTTATATATTCTACAAAGTAAGCAGCAGTAGCAGAAGGAACAGAAACATATCCTACTATTATAGGTTGATTTACTGCTTCTTGATAAGTTTGTTTATCTATATATTTTAGTTTTAACATCCTATTTAACACAACATTTCTTCTTTTAATTGCACGGTCATAATTTTTGAAAGGAGAGTAATATGAGGGGTATCTAATTAGACCAGCTAATAGAGCTGCTTCTGATAGTGTTAGTTCATATACATTCTTTGAAAAATAGATTTTTGCAGCTTGTTGTATTCCATAAGCTCCATGTCCAAAATATACTTGGTTTAAATACATTTCTAAAATTTCATCTTTAGAAAAGTGATGTTCCAAGTTAATAGTTAAGATTAATTCTTTTAGTTTTCTTTCTAAATTTTTTTTATGAGTTAAAAATGAAATTTTAGCAAGCTGTTGAGTAATTGTAGAGCCTCCTACATGAAATCTCCTTTTTATTAAGTTATCTATCATAGCTTTAATTATTCTTTTGGGATTTATACCCCAATGGTTGTAAAAAGTATGATCCTCTATTGCTAATACTGCAAGTTTTATATGCTGAGGGATATCCTTAAATTCTATCCATGTTCGTTTTTCAGTAAAGAGTTCAGTTATGAATTCTCCGTGTCTATCGAGTATTTTGGTAGATAATACTGGAGTAAAGTTTTTCAATTCATCTTCTGTAGGTAGTTCTTTATATAATTTTATAAAATATAATAGGATAAAATTAATAAAAACGATTGATAATGAAACGATAATTATAATTGAATTTTTTGGATTAATCTTCTTAAATATTTTTGTTAGATTCATTTTTAGAATTTTAAAGTTGAATTATATTTTTTTATTTTATATAAAAAATTAAAATTTTTCAATGTTTAAATTGTTTAAATTGTTTAAATTAAAAGGAGAATTATATGCAAGCAATAATAATGGCAGGTGGATTTGGAACAAGATTGAGACCCTTAACAAGTATTATTCCTAAACCAATGGTCCCTGTAGCTAATAAGCCCATGATGGAGCATGTTATAAGGTTGCTTAAAAAGAATAATATAAATGATTTGATAGTTTTGTTATTTTATCAACATGAATATATTACAAGTTATTTTGGTAATGGAGAGAATTTTGGAGTAAATATTCAGTATATTTTACCCGATGGAGATTATGGAACTTGTGGAGCCGTAGGGTTTGCTAGGGATTATATAAAAGATGATGAGTTCATAGTAATTTCAGCTGACATTATTACAGATTTGGATTTAAAAAAATTGATAGAATTTCATAAAAATAAAAATTCTTTAGCAACAATAGTATTAACTAGTGTGGAGAATCCTTTAAGTTATGGAATAGTTATATATGATGAAGACTTTAGAATAAAGAAGTTTTTGGAAAAACCTACCTGGAGTGAAGTTTTTTCTGATAAAGTGAACACTGGAATTTATATGTTTAATAGAGAAATTTTTGAGTACATACCAAAAGATACTTTTTTTGATTTTTCAAAAGATTTATTCCCTAAACTTTTAGAAGAAAATGTGCCGTTATATGCTTGTGTGTTAGATGGGTATTGGAAAGATGTCGGTACACTTCAAGAGTATAGATTTTGTCATTATGATATTTTGGAGAAAAGAGTTAATTTATATATAGATGGGAAAATAATTAGGGTAAATAATAACGAAATTATTGTTGGTAGTAACACTATAATAGGTGAAAATTTCAACTGTGATAAATATGTAATTATAGGCAAAAATACTAAAATAGGTAACAATGTAATAATAAATCGTTCAGTAATAGGTGATAATTGTGAAATAGAAGATGGGTGTATCATTTTTGGAAGCGTGATAATGAATGGAGTTCATATAGGAAAAAATTCTTCTATAAAAGAAAGTATAATTCATCATAAAACAAGAATAGGTAGTAGTGTGGTAGTAGAGGTTAATTCTGTGATAGGTGAGGAATGTAATATTCAGAATAACTCCCATATAAAAGCAAATATAAAGATATGGCCTAAAAAAATAGTTGAAGAAGGTGCTACAGTATCTACAAGTTTAATATGGCAAGAGAAGTGGAATAGAGTTCTTTTTGGTTCTATGGGAGTAGTAGGACTTTTAAATTCAGAAATTTCTCCAGAGTTTGCTTGTAAATTAGGAGCAGCTTTTGGTAGCTTACTTGGTAAGGGAAAAAATGTGATAACTTCAAGAGATGCACACAAAGCTTCTAGGATGATAAAGCGCAGTATAATTTCAGGTTTGTTATCTGCTGGTGTAAAAGTGGGTGATCTTCGTGCTGCACCAATTCCTGTGGTAAGGTATGAAGTAGGTAAAGAAAATGTAGATGGTGGATTACATGTGAGACTATCTCCACACAATCCTAATGTTATTGAAATAAGATTTTTTGATAGACACGGTAATGATATTTCTGTAGCTCAAGAAAAAAGTATTGAACAGTTATTTTTAAGAGAAGACTTTCCAAGAGCTTCTGTTGAAGAAGTTGGAGAAATAGTTTTGCCACCCAGGGCGTATGAGTATTATAGAGATGGTTATTTAAAATCATTAGATGTTGAGACAATTAGAAAAGCAAAATTGAAAGTTGTAATAGATTACTCTTACTCTACAGCTGTTAATATCTTTCCTTCTATTTTAGGAGAGTTAGGTGTAGAGGTAGTTTCACTTAATGCATTTGTTGATAGTTCTAAAATTGTAAGAACGGATGCTGAGCTTAATTATGCTTTAGAGCAACTAGCTAACATAGTGACTACTTTAGATGCTGATGTTGGATTTATGTTAGATAATGGTGCAGAAAAAATTTATATAGTTGACGATAAGGGTAAAATTTTAGATAATCAGTTAGCTTCTGTTGTGATTTTATTATTGAGACTAGCATCTATTAAGGAGGAGAAGTTCAAAATTGCTTTACCTGTTTATTTTTCTAATGTAGTTAATGAAATAATCCCTTCTTTTCATAAAGATATTGAGGTTGTATGGAGCAAAACACTACCTAGATATCTAAGAGAAGAGGCGAGAAAAGAGAATGTGAAGTTTATTGTTGATGGTCTAGGAGGATATATTTTTCCAGAATTCCAAGCAGCATTTGATGGAATGTTTGCTATAGGAAAAATTTTAGAATTAATAGCTTCACAAGATACTAAGATTTCAAGAGTAAAGCGAGAAGTACCAGATTTTAATGTGGTTCACACTAAAATTTCTTGTGGTTGGGAAAGTAAGGGTTTTGTTATAAGAAAGTTAATAGAAGAACATAAAAATTATAAGATTGATTTAATAGATGGAGTTAAAATATGGATAAATAACAAAGATTGGATATTGTTCTTACCAGATCCAGATGAAGCATACATACATATATATGTAGAGACTCAGAGGGAGAAAGATACACAAAAATTATTAAGTGAATATATAACTAAGTTAAATAGCTGGATTAAAAAATAATAAAACACATGAGAAAATATGTTATCATTTTTGTAACATCTCCTGTTAAATCAGTAGATAAGATTATAAATTTTCTTTTAGAAAAAAAAATTGTAGCTTGTATAAATAAGATAGAAAATGTTAAATCTTTTTATTGGTGGAGAAACAAAATATGTAAAGATAAAGAGGTTTTACTAATAATAAAGACAAAAAAGAAGTTGTTAGACAGAATAATTAAAGAAATAAAAAAAATTCATCCTTATGAAGTTCCAGAAATTATTTCTTTTGAAATTTATAAAGGTAATAAAGAATACTTAGAATGGATTAACAATACTACAATTTAATCTAAAAAAATTATGTTTACTATAATAAAATATCCACATCCTTTATTAAAAAAAAGATTATCTCATGTAGAAAAATTTGACTCTGAACTTAAATTTATAGTAAGAGATATGTTTGAAACGATGTATGCTTATAATGGGATAGGGTTAGCAGCAAATCAAGTAGGTTTAGATTTACAAATAGTGATAGTAGATATTGGTTATAAAGAAAAAAATAAAAGTATTCCACCATTGGTTTTAATAAATCCTAAAATTACTAAATCTTCTAATAAAAAAGTAATTGCTGAGGAGGGATGTTTATCTTTTCCAGGCTATTATGATAACGTGAAAAGAGCAGAAAGCATTGTAGTAGAATACTATGATATAAATGGGAAAAAAAAAGAACTTATAGCTAAAAATCTGTTAAGTAGAGTCCTTCAACATGAAATAGATCATATCAATGGAGTAAGTTTTATTCAAAGAATGTCTCCTGATAAACAATTAAAATTTTATGCTTTTTATTTTCTAGGAAAATATAAGTTTTAAGATGAAGATTTTATTCTGGGGATCTTCGGATTTTTCTATTCCTTTTCTTGAAGATTTAATTAATAATTCTAAAATTAAAATAGAATATGTAATTACACATCCAGATAGACCAGCTGGAAGAGGTTTAAAAATTAAATCTTCTGTAGTAAAAGAATTTGCGGAGAAAAACAATCTTGAAGTATTAACTCCATTATATTTAATTGAAGAAGATTTTTTAAAAAAAATATTTGAAAGAGAAATTGATTTAAGTGTAGTTGTTTCTTATGGTAAGATCATTCCCGAAGAGATAATTAATTTTCATAAGCTAGGTATGTTAAATGTTCATTTTTCTTTATTACCAAAATATAGGGGAGCTGCTCCAATTCAGTGGTGTTTAATTAGGGGGGAAACTACCACAGGTGTTACGGTTTTTTGGTTAGATAAAGGTATGGATACAGGAGATATATTTTTACAAGAGGAGGAGCCAATTACAATTGAAGATGATTTTCGTACTTTATCTGAAAGATTAGTTAAATTAGGCAAAAAATTGTTAAAAGAAGCAATTAATAAAATTTTATTAGGCGAAATCATAAAAATACCTCAAAATGGTATACCAAGTTATGCACCTCTAATTACTAAAAAAGATGCTATAATAAATTGGAGCTTATCTTCATATCAGATACATAATTTAGTTAGAGCGTTAGTATTATGGCCTAAAGCATCTACTAAGATTAAAATTGACAATAAAATAATAGATATAAAAATACTTCAAACATTTCCTTTAGATAAAGAATTTAACCATTTGGATACTTTTACATATGGAACCATAATAGATGTAAAAAAGGATTATATTTTAGTTATGTGTGGAGAGTGTACTTTACTTAAAATTTTAAAAGTTCAGCCAGAAAATAGAAAACCTCTTACAATAGAACAGTTTGTATGTGGTTATAGGGTTAAAAAGTTTGATAGATTTATATGAAAAAATTTATTTTTTATCGTTTAATTTTACCCTTTTGTATATTTCTTAATTATATCTTGTCTGATAGGAAAAGAAAAAAGATATTAAACTGGGTAATTGAAAAAAATAACGAGTTAGTTTTAAATTATAATAAAAATATTAAAAAAACGCTTCCTAAAGTTTTACTTTTACTTCCTAAATGTTTACAGAATATTTCTTGTGTTAATAATATTGTCAGTTCCATATATAATTGTAGAATGTGTAGAAAATGTAGTATAAGTGAAATATTGGAGATAAAAAATTATATGGATAAAGATCTTATTATATATCCTAAAGTAGTTACCGGTAGACAGATTGCAAAGTTGTGGATAGATGAGATAAGACCAGATTATATAGTTGCTGTTGCATGTGAAGTAGAGTTAGTTGCTGGAATAAAAGAGGTGGCAGGAATTAATGTTTTAGCCTTGCCAAATACTATAGTTGATAAACCTTGTATTAATACTACCATAGAAGGTAAAAAAATTAAAGCAATTTTTGAAAAAATTATAAATTTATGAAAGAATACGGATTATATATCCATATTCCTTTTTGTAAACATAAATGTTATTATTGTGATTTTTACTCTATTGTATGTTTGGATTCTTCACTTATAAATAGTTATATTTATGCTATAGAGAAAGAAATAATTCATTTTTTTGAAAAATTTAAAATATTTTATCCACTTATTTCTACTATTTATATAGGTGGAGGGACTCCCTCTATTTTAAATGTTGATCAAATTGAAAAACTATTTTTAATTTTGTTGAAATACTTTAATTTCAAAAATTTAAAAGAGATAACAATAGAATTAAATCCTGAAAGTGTAACTGAAGAAAAACTTAGATACATAAAGGATTTATTTTTTTCACTTACTTCAAATGTAAGAGTAAGTTTAGGAGTCCAGACATTTAATGAGAGTATTCTTAAGAGTATTGGCAGGATTCATACACAGAGAGATATATTTAATTCAATCAGACTTTTTAAAAAAGTTGACTTAAATAATTATAATTTTGATCTTATTTTTGGACTTCCTGGTCAAGGAATAGAAGATATTAAAAAAGATTTAGAATATATTTCTAAATTTATGCCTCCGCACATATCTTATTATGCTCTTACTTTAGAGGATAATACGATATTACGGAATCTCGGATATGTTCCGGATGAAGATTTACAAGCAGAAATATATAAAATGATAGTTGATTTTTTGTTAAAAAATGAGTATAATATATATGAGATATCAAACTTTGCAAAAAAGGGATATGAGTGTTTACATAATTTAGGTTATTGGCGAAGAAATGAGTATATAGGATTAGGGTGTTCTTCTTCGTCTTTTTTAGGTGATATACGAGTGATGAATTTATCGAAAGTTTATGAATATGTCAATTTTGACTTTATATATGAAATAGAAAAGCTTAATTTTGAAATTAGTATGAAAGAGAAGATAATCTTATCACTTCGTACAGATGAAGGATTGTTTTTAGAAAAAGATATTCTTGATAAATATGGAAATATAATAGAAAAAATGATTAAAGAAAAAAAATTAGTTGTAGAGGATAATTATTTAAAAATTCCTATTGAGTATAAATTTATATCAAATCAAATTTTAGTTGAATTTATATAATTTTTATTATTAATAGTGAGAGTTTAAAATCAATGATTAAAAAAACAATACTTTTAGTGATAGTTTTAATAATTGTAACAATAGGAATTAGTTTTTGTCTAACTTTAACTGAAGAAAAAATTAATTTAGAGAAATCTATTCAGCAAAAAGTTGAAGATATAATTTTGAAGATAATAGGAAGTAAAAATTTTGTGGTATCAGTTTCTGTAGAAATAAAAACTCCAGAACAACCCCAAGTAAGTAATCTAGATTTAAATAAGCCACTTTATCCAGGATTTTATATTAGAGAAGAAGAATACTTACCGGGCGTTACATATTCATACTTACCAGTGACAAATCCATCTACTAATCTTCCGATGCAGCTTGTTATAGATAAAATTATAATTAATATTGCAGTTGATATTAGTTTATCGGATAGTGTGATAAACAGGATAAAATCAGAAGTTCCTGCATTTTTAGGTTTAAATACTATGCGGGGTGATACGATAAATGTAACAAAAATTCAATTTCAGAAAACTCCGACTTGGCAAATGATATTAGAACAGATGATGCCTCATTTATATATTCCTTTAGTAATACTTGTAATCTCATTGTTTTTATTTGGCCCTGTTACTCATTTCTTTAAAACAGTAGTAAAAGCGGTCCAGTTAAGAATAGAAGCAGATGCAAGATTAAGAAGCACAGAAAAGACAGAAATTTCGGGACAGACACAGACAGGATTGTTGCCAGGACTTGAAGTTCCAGGTTTGCCTGGAGGTGGTGGAATAGGAGGGGGTAGTTTAGAGTTGTCTGTTGGTGGCAAAAAAGAGGAAAAGCCAAGAAAACTTTTTGATTTTATAAATAAGTCCAATCTTAAAAATTTGTGGTATCTTATAAAAGATGAGCCTCCTTCTACTATAGCATTGGTATTAAATTATTTACCGTCAGACTTGGCTTCTGAATTTATGATGATGTTAGATAATAAGACGCAGGCAAAAGTAGCTTTGGAACTTGCTTCTGTAAAACTTCCTGATCCACAAGAAGTTCAAGAGATTGAAAACAATATAAAATTGAGGATTGATTATTGTATAGGAGGTGAGGAGTATTTTTTATCTCTATTAGATCAAGCAGACAAAGATGTCCAAGAAGACATTTTACATACTTTATCTATTCAAAATCCATCTTTAGCTGAAAAACTTAGAGAAAAAATATTTTTATTTGAAGATATTCTATTTCTTGATAAAACGACTCTTCAAAAAATTATCCGTGAAACTCAAAGGAGAGGAATTTCTTTGGCAATTGCTTTAAAAGGGACTTCTGAAGAGATAAAAAATAAAATTATGGATTGTTTAACAGAAGGTGGAAGGGCGATGTTAGCTGAGCAGATAGATCTGTTAGGAGAAATTGGAGAGAAAGTAATAAAGACAGAACAGAAAAAAATAGTTGCTACTATTCGTGATTTATTAAATGCGGGTGAGATTACAATAGATAGGAGCAAATTTGTGAAAGAGCAAATAGAGAAACAAAAAAGTCTTACAGTTGAGCCAGAGGTGATTGAGAAAAGAAAATAATTTAATGTTCTTTAATATTTTTTAAGGAAGGAGTAAAAAAATATGGATTTAATGACTGTAATTGGTTTAGGTTTAGGTATTTGGGCTGTATATTATACTCTTCAAGCCGGTGGATTGGTAAATATGATATATAATCTTCCTTCCTTGATACTTGTTTTAGGAGGCACAATAGCTTCAACTTTCCTTACTTATCCTTATAGAATTCTTAAAAGAGTTCCTGCAGCTATGATGTTAGCTTTATTTCCTCAAAAGAGGTGGACAGCTGAAAAATATATAAGACTTTTAGTCGACTTAGCCGAGGTTGCTAAACGAGACGGTTTAGATTCTTTGCAAGATAGTTTACCAAAAATTAAAGACCATTTTCTAATAGATGGTTTACAAATGGTTTTAGATGGGCTTCCTCCAGAGATTGTGAGAGAAAACTTAATAAAAGAAATCACCTTTATAAGAAGAAGACACCAACAAGTTCATGCAGTGTTTAGAAGTATGGGAGCATATGCTCCTGTGTTTGGGTTATTAGGGACACTTATAGGAGTAGTAGGTGTTTTAAAAAATCTCACAAATCCAGAAGCAATAGGTTCTTCAATGGCTGTAGCTGTTATAACTACCTTTTATGGGATATTTGGTACTAATTTTGTATTTTTACCTATCGCTAATAAACTTGCTGCTTATACTGAGGAAGAACTATTACTTAAAGAAGTAGCGATTGAAGGGATTTTAGCTATTCAAGCGGGAGAAATACCTTCTGTAGTAAGTAGAAGATTACAAGCATTTTTAGCTCATAAGATGAGACAGAGAAGAAAGTAATAAAGCAATATTATGAAAAATGAGTTAAAAGAAAAAAATAAAATAGAAAAAACCTTAGAAGAGATTCAAAAAGAAATCAAAGAGGAAATCACAGAAAGTGAAGAAATAAAACAAGGGTTAAATATATGGCGTACAGTTTATTCTGATATGTCCACTAATTTGGCTTTATTTTTTTTAATATTATTTGCTTTTACACGGCTAAGTGCTTCAAAAAGAGAAGAGCTTATGCGTGCATTGGCAAATTTAGGAAAAAAAGTAGAGATAACCCAACAGGAGATAGTCGAAGAGGAAACAGATGAATTATCTAAAAAATTAAAAAATATTGCCACTGTGGAGATAAAAGAAGAGGAAATAGTGATAAACTTACCATCTCCTGTATTATTTGATATAGGAAAAGCTGAACTTAAAGATACGGCTCTATCAGTTCTTTCTGAAGTAGCTGAAAGTTTAAAACTTGTAAGTAATGAGATTGTTGTAGAAGGACATACTGATAA
>JANXCA010000025.1 GCA_025060535.1 Endomicrobiia bacterium
ATTAATAATGAAAAGTTACTTAAAAAATATTTAATTGAGTCTCAAATTAAGAAAGTTCAGGAGGATCTTGAAAAGGATCTTAATACATTAAGAGAAAAAGAAATTAAAGAAATTGAAAAGATTAAAAATATTGCTGCACAACAAAATAAAAAATAATTAAAAAGGGGTTAATTTTATGAAGATTTTAATAATAGATGATGATACTGAAATTTTAGATCTGTTAAATACATTTTTTACTTCTTTAGGTCACAATGTTTTAACAACTACAAATTCAATAGAAGGCTTGAAGTTTATTGCAAAAGAGATTTATGATTTGGTTATGTTAGACATTAAGCTTCCAGAGAGAGATGGTATAGAAGTATTAAAAGAGATTAAAAAATTAGATCCCGGTTTGCCGGTAGTTATGATTACAGGATATAAAGAAGCCGAAAAAGTAATAGAAGCATTTCGTTACGGAGCATTGGATTGTTTACTTAAACCATTTAATTTTGATTATATAAAAAATAATTTATTATCGCAAATTTCTGAGAGAAAAAAATAGAAAATATTTTTTTGCCGTGGTGCTGGAATTGGCAGACAGGTACCGCTCAGAACGGTATTCCCGTTAAGGGAGTGGAGGTTCAAGTCCTCTCCACGGCATAATTATTATTTTTTAAGTTTTATAAAAATAATACAAGTAAATACATATTTTAGATGATAGCAATGAGAACCAAAATAGTAGCACTTCCAATTTTTAAAAAGGAGGAAAATTTTATGAAAAAAAGTAATATCATAAAGATCTTTTTGTTTTGTTTTTTTGTGATATTTTTATTAGGTTGTCCTAAGAAAAAAGAAGAAAAAGTTAGTACGGGTAAAAAAGTAATAAATATCTGGATTATGCCTAATAGTCCAAAACCTATCGTAGATTTAGAGGATGTTTTGAGTGATTTCAAAAAAAATAATCCTGACATAGAAATAGTAATAACTGGTATTGATTGGGGAGCAGCTTGGAGTAAGATCACTGTAGCTGCTACAAGTGGGGTTGCTCCTGATATTTGTCAGTTAGGTACTACTTGGGTAGGCACTATTGCGTCCATGGGTGCTCTTTTGCCGTTAAATGACTATATTCATGAAATTGGTGGTGCAGATGCTTTTTTACCAGCTGCTTGGAATACATCCGGTATAGAAGGGAGTGGTATTGTAGTGGCTATTCCTTGGTTTGTTGATGTTAGAGGAATTTATTTTAGAAAAGATATATTTGAAAAGCTTGGTTTAACTAAGAAGGATTTAGATACTTGGGAGAGTTTTGAAGCAACTTTGAAAAAAATAAAAGAGGCTAAGGTCGTTTCGGATAAAAATGGTAACATTTATGTTGGTAAGGAAGCGGAAGAAATTCTTAAAAAAGATCCAACAGCAAAAATTATAGAACCTTTAGGAATTCCTGGTAAAAATGACTGGAATGTTATTCATAATTTTGTTCCTTGGATATGGTCAGCAGGTGGAGATTTATTATCTAAGGACAGAAAAACAGCAATATTTAACAGCAAGGAAGCAATGAAGGGAATTTTGTTCTATACAGGACTCGTAAGAAAAGGTTTAGTTTCTACAAAAACATTGGAATTAAATACCGCTCAAGTATCTACTAATTTTGTGAATGGAGAATATGCTATGTATTTTGACACCTCTCATATGGTAAAATATATGAGTATCCCTCAAAGTGAGGGAGGTTTTGCGGAAGGTGTGGCATCTAAAAATTATGATATTGCTTTGTTCCCAAAAGGTCCTGCTGGTAGATATCACTTTTTTGGAGGGAGTAACTTAGCGATATTTAAATATACAAAATATCCTAAAGAAGCATGGAAAGTGTTAGCCTACTTATGTTCAAAAGAAGCACAGATTAAATACTCACAAAAAACTGGTTTTATGCCAGCAAGAAAGGATGCATTTAATGATCCATATTTTGAAAAAGATCCAAAAAGAAAGATTTTTAAAGAAGCTACAAAATATGGTAGGTCTTATCCTTGTATTCCTTCTTGGGGACCAATTGAGCCGATACTTACAAGAAGGTTAGGAATACTTTGGGATTATGTTGCTGGAGTATATGGTAGTTGTACAGATGAAACGATTAAACAACAAATAGATATGGCTGTACAAGAGGTTAACTCGGTACTTAAGACTACTTCTGAAAATGAAAAAAAATAAAAAATTTTATTTTTAAAATAGAAAGGAGAAACACTGATGAAAGAGCTTAAATTTGTAAGCATAATAGTGCCTATAAAAAATTCAGAAAGAACACTTCTAAGGCATCTTGAATCTATAAAAACTGTAGATTATCCTAAAGATAAATTTGAAGTAATTTATGTAGATGGCGGTAGCACTGATAAGACTTTAGAGATACTTAAAAGTTGGAAAGAAAAAAATTTGTTTCAAATGATAGTTATAGAACTTAAAAATTGCAAATCTCCAGGTGAGGCAAGAAATAAGGCTTTAGAAATTGCAAAAGGTGAATATGTTTTATTTACAGATGCAGATTGTGTAGTAAAAAATGATTGGATAAAACAGATAATTTCTCCTTTTGAAAAAGATGAAAAGATTGGGATTGTTGGTGGAGAAATTCATACTCTTACAGTAGAAGATGGAAATGACATAGAAAAGTATTTAGAATTTATCAAATTTTTAAGTGTGAATGGTAGATGCAATATCAAAAAAGAAGGATATTTCCCAGACATTAAAAATTTCTTACCACATGAAGTAAATGGTAACATTCATAGTAGTTTTTTTGCAACTGCTAATTTAGCAGTAAAAAAAGATGCGCTGTTAAAGATAGGGAATAAATTCTGGGATGAGATAACAGGAGAAGATGTGGACTTTAATATAAGAATAAACAAACAGGGCTATAAACTTTATTTTATGCCATCAGCCATAGTTTATCATATTCACAGAGCTAACTTAAAACAATTTAGAAAACAATTATATGGATATGGATACGGTCATCCACTCCTTATTAAAAAACATGCAAAACAAGTTTTAGAATTATGTTTAAATTTATTTGGGAAATATATCTATATTCCTATTCCATTTTTTATTAAAGGTAATATATACTTAGGAAGTTTTCACTTTATGCATATATTTTTGATTTTAGCAATTTTGAGTATAATACTAAATTGGTCTATTACATCTAAAGTTATCTTTATTTTTCTTTTTCTTTTGTTTAAATTTAAATACTTTGCACCTTTGTTAAAACTTTCACCATTAAGTAAGTTTCCCAAGTGGTGCAAAATAAAATATCTTTCTAATTTATCGTTTATATTAGGGGGAATTAAAGGTTCTTTTGTTTTTGGAGCAATTGACTTGGAAGATAGTTTTTAGTATAGTAGTTAAATCTTTTGTTTTTTATATAGAGAAAGGGACTGTTATGAAAAAAATTTCTAGAGATGATAAAACTTTTTATTTTGATGAAAAAAATAAAGAATTTATAATGAAAGATCCCCAGACACCAACTCCTTGGCTTAATTATTTAGGAGTAAACGATTATTGTGCAATGATTTCAAATAATGCTGGAGGTTATAGTTTTTATAAATCACCAAAAAGTTATAGAATTTTGAGATATAGATACAACAATATTCCTATGGATAGATCTGGGAGATACATATACTTAAAAGAAAAAAAAGATATATGGTCAACATCTTGGCAACCAGTAAAAGCAGACACTAAAAAATATAAATATACAAGTATTCATGGATTAGGTTATACGAAAATAATATGTGAACATAATAAGTTAAGATCAGAAGTTTTATACTTTGTTCCTTTAGATGAAAATTTAGAATTGTGGGTTTTAACTTTAGAAAATTTATCAAATGTTACTAGACAGATAGATATTTTTTCTTATGCTGAGTTTTGTCTGTTTGATGCAATGGGTGATCTTACAGACCTTCAATATATTCAAAATGTAGCAAGAACAAAAATAAATAAAGAAGGAGTTATAGAACATTATTGTTTATTTGCTGGAGGAGAGGTTAAAAATGTTTTTGCTTTTACGACTGAAAAATTTTTAGATTTTGATACGAATAGAGAGATATTCATTGGTGATCATAGAGATGAGTCTAATCCATTAGCAGTATTAAATGGAAAATGTAGTTGTTCTTTAATTTCTGGAGGTAATCCGATAGCAGCATATCATATAAAGTTATCTTTAAATAAAAAACAGACAAAAAAAATTATTTTTGGATTAGGTGTTGGAACAGCAGATAATGAAGGTATAAGATATAAAAAGAAGTACTCTAATATAGAAGCAGTTTATGAAGAATTTACAAAATTGAAGGAATATTGGGAAAAGATACTTAATAAATTCTATGTTGAAACTCCGGATAAAAATTTTAATACTATTGTGAATATATGGTTACCTTATCAATGTCACACTACTTTTAAATGGTCAAGATCCGCATCTTACTATGAAACAGGTACTCACAGAGATGGCTTAGGTTACAGAGATAGTAATCAAGATGTATTAGCAGTAATACATGCTGAACCAGAAAGAGTAAGAAAGAGAATACTTGCTTTAGCTTCTGCTATATATAAAGAAGGATATGCATGTCATACATTTCAGCCAATTACAAACACAGGTACTGGTGGTACAGATTATTCTGATGACCATTTATGGCTTGTGCTTTCTACGTCTTCCTATATTAAAGAAACAGGAGATTTTAGTATTTTAGATGAAAGTGTCCCATATTTTGACGGAGGAGAAGGCAGTTTATTTGAACATTTAGAAAAAGTTTTACAATATGGTTTGAAAAAAAGAGGAAAACATGGAATTTCTTTAGCACTAAGAGCTGACTGGAATGACTGTTTAAATCTTAAAGAGGGAGGAGAAAGTGTTTGGACTACACAGCTTCTATATAAAGCTCTTAATGAATTTATCTCATTATGTGAGTATTTAGACAAAAAAGAAAAAGCAGAAAATTATAAGAAATATCTTAAGGAAATAAAAGAAGCATTTGACAAACATTGTTGGGATGGAGAGTGGTATATTTGTGCTATTACTAATAAAGATAGAAAAATTGGAACAAAAAATGAAAAATATTGTAAGATTTATTTGAACACAAATACTTGGGCTGTAATAAGTGGTATAGGTGAAAATGAAAAAAATAAAAAAGCTTTAGATAATGTGGAAAAATACTTATTTACTAAATATGGGTTAAAATTATTTGCTCCTGGTTATAAGGAGTTTGATGAAGACGTTGGAGCGATGAGTTCTTTCCCTGCTGGTTTAAAAGAAAATGGGGGGATTTTTTGTCATGCTAACACTTGGGCTATAATAAGCGAATGTATTATGGGAAATTCGGAAAGAGCATATAAATATTTTGATGCACTAAATCCGATTCACAGATTAAAAAATATAAATTTACATAAAGTAGAACCATATGTGTATTGCCAGATGATTGCTTCTGATGAGCATCCTGACTTTGGACTAGGTAGAAACTCATGGTTGACCGGGACTGCATCTTGGATGTATGTTGCTGCTACTCAGTATATTTTAGGAGTTTTACCAATTTTTGAAGGTTTGTTAATAAAACCTTGTATTCCACTTTCTTGGAAGAAAGTTAAAATTAAGCGAGAGTTTAGAGGTTGTATTTTAAATATAGAAATACAAAGGACTGCACAAAATAATGAAATTAAAGAAATTTTTGTAAATAGTAGAAAAATAGATTCAAATATTATAAATTTGGATAAAAATTATAAAACCTATGATATAAAAATTCTTTTAGGAAAATGAAAATAAAATCAACTATTCAAGAAATAAGAGAAAAAAGTTATGCGTATATGTTTATTCTACCTATGGTTATGGGGATGTTAATAATTCATTTTATTCCAATGCTCATAGGAATAATAATGAGTTTTTTAGATCTTAATCAATATACTTTGTCTAAATATTTGTCTGCTCCATTTGTTGGATTTAGAAATTATTTTGATGTTTTGTTTAATCCTAAAAGCACAATAAGAATAGGTTTACTGCAAGCTGTAAGAAATACTATTATTTATACAATCGGTGTAACAGGAGGAACTCTGACAATAGGTATGATTGTTGCTTTGATGTTAAATAAAAATTTTATAGGAAGAAGATTAGTAAGAACACTATTTCTTTTTCCTTGGATAGTTCCTACTTATGTAACAGGACTTTTGTGGGCTTTTATTTGGAATCATGAAATAGGAGTGGTAAATTATATTTTAACAAAAGTTTTAAATATTGTTGAAAAGCCACCTTTTTGGCTTATGGGACCTAATACTTTGTGGGCTATAATAGTTCCAACTGTTTGGAGATATTGGCCATTTGCTATGCTTATGCTTTTAGCAGGACTTCAGACAATTCCAGATGAACTTTATGAATCTGCATCTATTGATGGAGCCAATGAATGGCAAAAATTTTGGCACATTACTATTCCTTCCTTAAAACCAGTTTGGTCTACTCTTCTTCTTGTAAATTTGATAACCAATGTTTATTCATTTAACATTGTAATAATGATGTTTGGTCACGGTGCAGGTTTTCCTGGTGAGTGGGGTGATCTTCTTATGACAAATATATTTAGAAATTCATTTCAGCTATGGCAATATAGTAAAGGAGCAGCAGCTTCTATTGTATTGATGATATGTATGATTGGAATAGTTGCTATATGGTATAAACTATTTAGGGAGAAATGGTAATGAGGAAGATTTCTCAAAATTTTCTTTTTTATTTTCTTCTTATAACTATTTTAGTTGGGACATTGTTTCCTATATATTGGATGATTATAAACTCTTTTAAAGATAATACAGAAATTCTCACAGGTAAGAGTTTATTTTGGCCTTCAAGATGGAGAATAGAAAATTATAGAGATATGTGGCGCAACATTAACTTTGGGTTGTATTTAAGGAATAGTTTTATAGTTTGTGGTCTTACTATGTTGATAGCCATGGTTTTGTCTACTTTAGCTGCTTATAGTTTAAGTAGATTTAAATTTCCTGGAAAAAGAATAATAAACGATTCAATACTTGCAACTCAGATGGTTCCTGGTATAATGTTTTTAATACCCATTTATTTAATGTTTGTTAGATTTCATTCTTTAACAAATATTCAGCTAATTGGCACATTTCCTGGATTGATTTTTGTCTACTCTACTTTTTTTGTCCCTTTTAGTGTGTGGATTTTACAGGGCTTTTTCGCAGCAATTCCTTATGAAATAGAAGAAGCAGCTCTTATAGATGGTTGCAGTAGATTGCAAATTTTTTTAAAGATAGTTTTACCATTAGCAGCACCGGGAATTACTGCTACAGGAATATATATATTTCTTACTGCTTGGGATGAACTTATGTTTGCTTGGGTACTAACTCAAGCAGATACTATTACTATTCCTGTAGGTATTAGGCTTTTTGTAGGTAATTATCAAAACAGGTATGATTTAATGATGGCTGCATCTACAGTGGCTACCCTACCAGTTATTATTTTATTCTTCGCGATGCAGAAACATATTATAAGAGGCCTTACTGCTGGTGCAGTAAAGGGATAGAAATTTATTTTTAATTATAAAGTTCTTTTTAATTTCTTTTCCATATCATAGATGAAAGATTTTTTATTTTTTTTATTAAAAGTTACTATCTATCTAATTATAGGATTATCTGTTTGGTGGATTATAAAAACCCCTGAATATGTGACTATCATATATATTATTTTCCTTATAGCCCTTTTACTTGCTTATTTAACAAATGATAGAGAAATTCAGATATTTGTTGTTTTGTCTTCTATATTCATATCAGGTTCTATAGTTCTTCTTCATAATTTTCAGCCAAAGTATGATGTGTTGATAGATAAGATAGTTATAGTTGTAGAAACTTTATTTATAATAGGTGTATTTCTTTTTTTACAAAAAAAGAGTTGGAGTGTAGATGTTTATTCTACTACTTTTATAGAACAGATAGAAAATCTTGAAAAAGAAATTTCAAGAATATCTGATGAGATAAGAGATTTACAGACAAAAATTTATAATATTAATGAAATAAAAAATAATTTTAAAATAATGCAAGAAGTAATTACCACTTTGGGATCTGTATCTTCTATTTCGGTTATAAAAAACTATGTAGTAAATTTGATTCATAAACTATTGCCCGGAGTATATATAGGTTTGTATCTTACATACGAAGAAGTTCCTAAGAATACTTTAGAAGAAGAAATAGTGAAGTATATAAAGGCAAACAATAAATATTTTTTTTCTAATGATGTAATTTATTTATTACAAAAATTTAAGACAAGTTATCTATACCCCGCTCTATCTGAAATTAAATCTATTTTAGGTTTTCCAATAAAAATATATAGTAGTAGTGAAATTGAGGATACAGGATACTTGATATTTATCTCTCCTAATGAGGTGAACGAAGATACATTAAGGTTACTTTCTATCTTTTCAAGTTATGTTGGGATAACTATTTCTAATATAAAACTTATAGAACATACACAAAATTTAGCGATAACAGATACTCTTACAGGTCTTTATGTACATAAGTATTTCAAAGAACTTTTAGAGGAAGAAATTAACCGTGCTAAATACTACAATAGAATTTTTAGTTTAGCAATGTTTGATATAGACAATTTTAAACACATAAATGACACATATGGTCATAATGTAGGTGACATAGTACTTATAAAATTTTCAGAAATTTTAAGGAAAAGATTAAGAGAAGTGGATAAAATTTTTAGATATGGTGGTGATGAATTTGCGATAATTTTTCCTGATACAAATATTTCTAATGCAGAAAAGATATGTGAAGAAATAAGAAATATCGTGTTAAATGAAACAATAGTTGCCCCAACTACATCTCTTAATAATGTTTCTTCTTTGAGTAGAATTAAATTTACAATTTCAGGTGGAGTGATGGAGTATTCTAATGAGTATTCATTAGAGAGTTTTGTAAATAGTGTGGATAAACTTTTATATAAATCAAAAACTACCGGTAAAAATAAAATAACATGCCAAAAGAAATAATTTTTAATATATTGGTGTTATTTTCTTATGTGGTTATAGAATGTTTATTTAGTTTTCTTTATTCCAAATATAAATATGAGATTATTTTTGCTATTTCATTATTATCTTTGTTCGTTTTATATTTAATTACACCTGCTTATAAAGAATTTTTTATAATCCCTTTCATCATAATTTTATTAGTTATTTCTTATAATCTAAATGAAGATTATAAAAAACAAAAAATAGAAAGTAGCTTTCTTCCTAAAATAGAAGAGCTAAAGAAACGATTAGAAGAAGATTCAAAGAGGAGACAGGAGATATTTTCTCAGTGGGAAGATTTGGAACGGGATATGAGTAAAACATTTAATATGTTTTATATGGTAGAAGAGATAAACAAAAATTTAAGTATAGAAAAAATAATAAAAGAAGTATATGATTTAATAAAAAACACATATCCTAATACAATTAAGTATATTGGACTAATAAAGAGTTCAAAAAAAGAAACAACCTCTATTATTGAGTATCCTGAACATAAAGAATATGTTAATAAGTTGCAGCTTAATAATATAACTAAAGATATTGTGATATTTGGAGATTTTAATATATATGTATTTAATTTTTCTTTTAATGGTGATGAACTTAAAATTTTAATAGAGTATGAACCTTTAAAAAATGATATTGAGTTTTTAGAGTTTGTTGATTTTATTTTTTCTAAAATTAGATTAACACTTAGACGTTCAATATTGTTTAAAGAAATAGAGGAACTTTCAAGAATAGATGGTTTAACTTCTTTATATTTAAGAAGATATATTATTAAAAAACTTCAAGAAGAAACTATCAGAGCATATAGATACAACACTGTCTATTCTGTGCTTATGATAGATATTGACTTTTTTAAAAAGATAAACGATACCTATGGACATTTAATTGGAGATAAAGTCTTAGTGGAGTTGTCAAAATTATTTCAAGAAACAATAAAAGGTAAAGGTTTAATTTCAAGATGGGGGGGTGAGGAATTTTTAATTTTACTTCCTTATACGGACAAAAAAACTGCTCATAAAATTGCAGAAGAGTTAAGAAAAAAAGTAGAAGATAATAAATTTTATTTAGATAGTTTTGTTATAAATTTCACAATCAGCATAGGTATAAGTACTTTCCCAGAAGATGGAATTGATTTTAACCAAATAATTACAGTTGCTGATAGTATGTTATATGAAGCTAAAAAATTAGGAAGAAATAAAGTAGTAAGTTCTGTGGTTTAGTTTTCTTTTTTATTTTTTGAAAATTTAATTTATCTATTGACTTTTTAATTTTATTTTTTTAAAAAATAATAATTAATACAAGTTATAACAAGTTAATATAATTAAGCAGGGACCTCTCTATGAAACTGAAGATTATTATTATAATAATGTTAATAATAAATCTATCTTTTTTATTTTCCCTCTCAATTGATAATATAGTAGTTTTAGGAAATCCTAGACATCTTTTAAAAGGACAGACCTATACTGTGAGTTTTTCTTATTCTGGGGGAAATCAACCTGGACAAGATACTATATTTTATGCTATAGGTTTATCTACTAATAGTATAGCTGAAAGAGTTGCAAATCAATCAACACCTGCTCCAGATTATTATTTGACAACAGATGATGGAAGCTCTTCTGTTTCTAGTAATGGTACAGGTTTTGTAAGTAGTAACTATGGTAAACGTCTTAGAAGTGATTCTGGCACTAAAACTATAACAATTACTATTCCTACTCATATTCCAGATGGAGAGTATTATATAATAGTAATTGCAAGAGATTATTATCTTGATCATGCAAGTAATTTCGTGTTCGGGGTTACTACTACTACATTTAAAGTTGGTTTTAATCAACCACCAATAATTACTGATAGAACTTCACCTCTTATAGGAAATGTTTCTACTTTATTTGATTTTTTAGTTAATATTCAGGATCCAGAAGGGCAGGATGTTAGTTGTAGTTTATATATAGATAATAATATAGTAATGGGACCCCAAACTAAATCTTCGGGAGAAAATTGGAATTATCGCACTACTCTTTCTTTGGGTGTCCATACTTATAAATGGGTAGCTAATGATACTTTTAGTTCTACATCAGTATATGTAGGTAGTATAAAGGTAGTAGAAAAAGTCCCTGAAATTCAGGACTTAACTTCTCCTTCTACAGGTAATGTGAATACATTGTTTTATTTTAGATGCATTGTTTTTGATCCTGAAAATGAAGATATAAAGGTGACTTTGAAAATAAATGAACAAATAGTTTTATCTGAAACAAAGCCTTCAGGGTCAGAGTTCTTATACACAGTCTCTGGTGAGAGATTAGGTGGTATAGGTGACTACATATATGTTTGGGAAGCTGAAGATTCTTCAGGTAACAAGTCTACCCCACTTATAGGTATAATAAGTGTAAGAGGAGATACACCACCAATATTGGAAAATAAGGTTTCTCCGTTAGCACCTCTTTCAGGAGATTACGATACACAGTTTTTATTAGAAGTAAAAGTTATTCAGACTCAATATCCTATAGGTAAAGTAGAATTGTTTATAAATGGTACACCCCGTACACCAACATATGATAGTAATTCTCAAACTTATAAATTTCAAGTTTTAGGAAGCCAATTAGGATGGGGAGAACATATCTACAGATGGATAGCATATGACACGAGAAACAATCCTTCCAATCCTGTAGAAGGAATAATAAGAGTTGCAAGTAGTAGAATAAAAGTAAATCAAATAGGGTATTTACCTAATTTTAAAAAAATAGCATTTGTTACTCATCATGATACAAAGCTTTGGAATAGTTATTCTTCAGAAGGTACACCGCCTTCAAATCCACCCACTGTAGCTAAGGTAATAGATGTGTTAAATAACAGAATAGTGTTAGACAATATTCCAATTTCTTCTCCTAAATGGGATGAGAATTCTTGGGATTATGTGCAGGAGGTAGATTTTTCAAATCTTACTCAAGAAGGGCTTTATTGTATAGAAGTTTCAGGTATAGGCAGATCTGCATGGTTTAGAATAAGTAATGATGTATACTACGATGTATTTAAAACAGTTTTTAGATCATATTACTTACAGAGATGTGGAATAGGCATAAATGACAAGATAAGTGGTGTATATCACGATATATGTCACGTAAATGATGCTTTATATTTTAGAAGAAATGATGCACCTACTGCTAAATTTGATGCAGGAACTCCTAATAAAGGAGGTAGTGACACTATAGGTACTGCTTTGAAAGTAGTTCCCTTTGGTTATTTTAGGGGAGGTTGGCATGATGCTGGAGATTATAATAAATATGCGACAACTATAGCTACAGTTCTTCTTCAATTTTTTTGGAAATATGAAAAATTTCCTCACCTTTTCCAGGATGATGATTTAGATATACCAGAAAGTGGCAATGGTATTCCGGATATATTAGATGAAGCTAAGTACGCAGCTGAGTTTTTACTTAAGATGCAGATTCCAAGAGGTGGTTTAGGAGATCCTTCTATCGGAGTATATGTAGATAAAAATTATGCTGGAGCTGTATATCATAAATGTACTAACTATGATTTTGGGCCTTTTATTCCCCCTGATATAGATGGTTTAGCTAGATATATTGCGGGTATTACTCCTACTGATGTTGGTTTATTTGCTGGTTGTATGGCTCAAGCTGCTAGGATTTACAAAAACTACTATCCTGACTTCGCAGAAAAAGCAAAACAAGCAGCGATATTAGCTTGGGAGTGGTTAGAAACGATTCCTGAAAATGATCCCTCATGGATAGCTGGTGGAACTGGACAACAACCTGAGAATATGCACACAGGACCTTATCTATCTAAAGCAGGAGATGTAGATGAAAGATTTGTTGCTGCAGTTGAGTTGTTTAAATTAACTGGCGAAGCTAAGTATGAAAATTATATATTATCTAAATACTATGATGAAAATAACTGGAAAACGGAACTAGGAGCTCCAGTAGATACAATATATCCATTTAACTGGGCAGATATGCATACTTTAGGAATGTTCGATTATTTTGATATTTTGCAGGAAAAAATAGATAAAGCTCAATCACTTACTTCTCAGCAACAGCAAGCTTATAATTTTATAAAAGAAAAAATTTTTGCTACAGCAGAAAGAGTTTTAAAGGTTATAAATGGTGAATACGTTTTCCCTACAACTCCATATAATTATCCATCCGATGGTAAAAAATATAACAACAGATACAGAGTTGCTTTGTTAGGAGGATACAAGTTTAGTCCATACGGAGAGGGAGATTGGCCTTATTATAATGAATTTGTTTGGGCGTCCAATAAATTAGCTGTAGCATATGCTGAAATTTTAATTTTTGCATATGAACTTTCAAAAAAATTAGGACAACCTAAACAAGAATATTTAGAAGCAGCTTTAGATCAACTTCATTATGTTTTAGGTAGAAATGCTGTAAATAAATGTTTTGTAACAGGTATTGGGTGGAATCAAGTGTCAAAACCTCATCACAGATATTGCCAACCTACTCAGGTAATGATTCCAGGGCAGCTTGTTGGAGGACCTAATAAAGATGGGGCTGATTATACCAAACCAAATGAAGTTTCTGCAGTTGATCTTAAGTCTCCTGCTGGAGATCCTATGGAGACCACACCTCATCCTTATCCTAGGTATGATCATCCTTATGGAGTTATAAAAAAAGGAGATCCCTATCCAATAGCAAAAAGTTATTTTGATGACTGGAATGCATATGCCTCCAATGAGTATGCTATTGACTATCCGATAGGATTAGTGTTAGTGGCAAAGTATTTTTCTCCAAGAAAGCCTTCTTTGCCTAAAGTGAAAATCATATCTCCTCAACCTACTACTCCAGTGGATAGTTTTTCTATGATTATAAAAGCTCAAGTAGATAATCCTTCTGAGGTGAAATTGGTTCAATTTAATGTTGATGGTGGACCTTGGCAAACTATGAAATATGATGGAGGTGGTATTTATTCGGCTTTTTATAATGATGGTTCTAATAGACCCTATGACCCCAGCAGTGATTTTGTTGTGACTAAGTGGGACCATCAGGGAGCAAATTTTCAGAGTTTAAATGGTGGATGGAGTGGAGTTTATGGAGATGATGGAGGATCATTAGTTAATGGAAGAAATCTTCAAGGAGCAGGAGCAGATGCTAACTTAGTTTCGTCATTGCCAGATGGAAGTTCTCCACATTCAGGTAACTATTGTGCTTTGTTTTCTTGGGATTTTAGGCCATTCGATGCTACTAAAAGCAGAATAGGATATGCATATGCAGGACAAGCTGCATTTTTTTATCCTGGAGATGCAAGCTATCATGATATTTCTGATTATACTGGATTATATGTGTGGTTGTGGGGTGATTATAGCGATATACAGCGAGGAGATGATTCTGTAGGTGCTCTAATTAGAATTCAACTTACAGATGTTACTAAAGGTTCTACAAAGGAAACAGGTTGTGAGTGGTGGGGAGTAAATTTGATGGTGAAACCTGGGTGGAATAGATATGTTATACCTTTGTCTAAATTTAGAACTCCTGCTTGGGCAACTCCTGGCAATGGTTTAGATGATGGTATATTTAATACAAAAAGAATTAGAGGTGTAGAATTTGTAGCTGAGACTGCTGATGTAAAAGGTACAATTGCTGTGGATGATATAGTGTTTTATAAAGGTTACTTGCCTCCAACAGAAAATATAGACTTAGAAATAGCAAATTTAGATTTTACATATTCAGGTATAAAAGTTTCAGTAATTGAAATAAACCATGAAGCAAAAATAGAAGCATTAGTTAAAAACAAAACATTTAGTCATGTAATTAATGTTAGAGCAATAGACAAATATGACAGAATTTCTGCTGATAGTGTGGTTGTTCCCTCTCGCGGAGGTAGTGTAATTTCATTTTCATATGTATTTTTTATAGATGTAAATAAAAACTCAAAATATGATTCTTCTGTAGATACAATCTTACAAACTAAACAGACCTCCTTGAAAGGTTCAACATTGCTTTCTGCAACTTTTACACCTCAAACAGCAGGTGAATATATGATAGGTTTAGTATTAGATCCCAATAATGAGGTAGTTGAAGAGTCAGAGAATAATAATGTGATTACTAAAGCATTATATGCAGGATCCACTACAATAGGTGGTACAGATTCTTCAGATACAGGAGGAGGCACAGGAGGAGGTACTGGAGGAGCCACAGGAGGAGGCACAGGAGGAGGAAATACTGGAGGGGGCACGGGATCTGGGGGGACTGGAGGAGGAGTTACTCAAGATAGCATTCCACCTGCAAAAGTTACAAATTTGTCTGTTAGTCTTGCCGGTGTAGGTAGAGTATTTTTAAAGTGGACATCTCCAGGAGACGATGGAGTTTCAGGTTTATTAAATGGAGCTTATATAATAAAATATATAAACTTAGAAACTTTACCAGAAAACTTTAATTGGAATTCTGCTTCTGTGTTCACACTAAATATTACAACCTCGGGAGTAATTCCACTTTCTGTTCAACAAATAATCTTAGGACCTCTTATCTTAAATACTACATATTTCTTCAGATTGTGGACAAGAGATGATTCAAGTAACATTTCAGAAGGTTCGAATGTTGTTTCTTTTTACATTCCATCTTCATTATATACATCTACCAAAACAATAGATAATACAACTTCTTTGCCATTTGCTGAGATAGTTCCTAATTATGCTTTTGTGAATGAAAGAAAGGAATTTAGTGTAATTATAAATCCTAATATAATAAGTGGGGAAGGAATTGATTATATAATTATAAGTTTTCCTACTTTTAATACTCCAATTGTTAAAGGAGTTTATGTTAATGGATTACTTATTAATCCTAAAATCAATTTATATTTTAATCGGATAGAGTTAACTCTTAATTCCAAAACTAATCAGTTAATAAAAATTAATTTTTCAGTAAATATAAATGGAACTACAGGGATGATCCCAATAATTGTGGAAACCGGTTTATCCAATCTAAAGGAAGAAACCTTTGTGTGTTTGTCAGGTAATACTGATGGAATTGAAGGTAATTCTGATGCACTTACAGTAAAAGTAAATTCAAGAAGTTTTGTTTTAGAAAATGTTGTTGCATATCCCTCACCTGTAAAATCAGATAGGTTGTTTTTTGCATATCGTCTTTCACATCCAGCAAAAACTGTAAAAATATATATATTTAGTATTTCTGGTTTAATAGTTGATGTATTAGATGCGCCTTGTAATGGAGGTTATAATGAAATTGTGTGGGATAAAGTAAGACAACTTAGTAATGGGTTATATATTTATAAGGTATTTGCGGAAAGTCCTACAGGAGAAAAAAGTATAATATGGAATAAGTTTTCTGTTATAAGATAATTCTTCTTAAAGTAAAAAGTGATGTTTCGTAAAACAATTTTCATAAAATCCATTTCAATTAATTTTTATATCTTTCTTATCTTTGTTTTAGGCTTTTCTGAAGAGTTTAACTATGTGGATGCAATGTCTAAAGCACTTATGTTTTTTGAAGCTAATAGGTGTGGTAAAAATGTAAACATTTATAATAGATTTAATTGGAGAGGACCTTGTCATATATATGACGGTATAGATGTAGGTGAAGATTTAGAAGGTGGTTATCATGATGCTGGAGATCATGTGATATTTGGTATGCCACAGACATATGCTTTTAGCACATTAGGTTGGGCTTATTATGAAACAAAGAATGTTTATGAAAGAACAGGACAAAAGATTTGGATGTTAAGGACATTGAAGTATTTTTCAGATTTCTTTATGAAATGTCACAGAAATCCTGATGTGTTTTATTACCAAAAAGGAGATGGAGTAATTGATCACAATTATTGGGGACCTCCGGAGATTCAATCGTACCAAAACTATGCTACAGAAAGGCCCACAAGACATAAAGCTTCTGCTGATACTCCTGCTGGTGATGTTGCTGCAAATGCTGCTGCTGGAATGGCTTTGATGTATTTAAACTACAAGGATATTGATTATAATTATGCTGTTGCTTGTTTAACACATTCTATAACTTTATACAGGTTAGCAAGAAAATATGAAGGATTAGGAACGGGTGATGGGTTTTATACACATGATACATTTGAAGATGATATGTCCTTTGCTTCTGTGTGGCTTGCAAGAGCAATTAATGATTATGGCGATTCTAAAGCCAAACAGGATTTTGGTAGTCTTTTGAACTCTGTTTTTGAAGAAAATGTGGTAAGTAGTACCATTACGATTTACCAGAGATTTTTAAATGATGCTAAGATGTATTTAAGAAGAAAATCAGGTACAAACGATCCCGATGATTTTCAGTATGAGCCATTTTGGCCATATTGTTGGGGTAATATTTTTATGGGGTCAGTATTACTTTATGGTCTAGAGATAGATTCTCAACTTAAAGCGATAGGTAAATCCAATCCTTATTTGGCCCAGATAAGAAAGGTATTAGGAAACTACGCAGCAGGTACTTCTTATTTTTCCAAAACGCCAGGAGGACTCACTTATCCTACTACTTGGGGTGTTTTAAGATATGTCTCAGCTGCGATGTTCTGCTTTGGTGTATATCTTAAGTATAACCCTCAAGATCCAAATTATGAAAGTTGGCTTCAATATATAAAATCGCAGATTGATTATATTTTAGGTAAAAATCCAAGAGTTACAATTGATGTAGACCATCCAGAAGGTTTTTACAATCCTGGTTCTTACATAGTAGGGTGGGGAAGAAATCCTCCTAAACATCCTCATCATCGAGCTGCTCATGGTAGTAGGACTAATAATATGAATGAACCAAAATATCATAAACATATATTATATGGAGCATTAGCAGGAGGTCCAAATTCTAATGATGTTCATAATGATGTTACAACAGATTATGTTTTAAATGAAGTAGCAATTGATTATAATGCTTCAGCAGTAGCAGGATTAAGTATTGCTGCGTATTTTTGGGGACAACAACAGATGCCACTTCCAGATCCAGAGCCTGAACCACATCCGGGAGATGAGATATATGTGAAAGCAGTTATGGGACAGGATAACAGACAAAGATCTCAACCAACAGTATATCTTTATGTAGATACTAACTACCCTCCACAGTTTGTCCCAGATTTATCATATAAGTATTTTTTTGACATAACCGAAATAGTACGAGCCTCTACTACATATTCACACAATAATATAAAAGTTGAAACAGCATATAATCCACTTTCTTCAGCAACTATTTCACAAGTTATGCCTTATGACCCATCAAGAAATATTTATTATGTAGAAGTGAAATATAATCAACCTCTTCCTTATTGTATAACAATTCCTATATTTTCACCTTATGCTGCTTATCAATTTGCTTTAGTTTTTCAAAGTCCTACTTGGGAGGAGATTTGGGATTCAAACAATGATTATTCAAGAATAGGAATCTCAACAGGTTCAACAGTTGAGTCAGCGGTTAAAACTTATAGAATTCCAATTTATAAAAATGGTGTTTTAATATATGGGACAGAACCATCTAAAGTTTTTGATCCATTAGATGAACCACCTAAAATTTTTATACACAGACCTTATCCTAATACCACACTTACTGGAAAAGTTTATCTTGAAGGTTCAGCTGTAGATGATAAAGGAATAGAAAATTTTGTTTTTTATATTCATAATCCTGACACAATGCAGATACTTTATGTATCTACTATTACTCAGTTTGTTCAAGCAAAAACTACAAGGACATTTAATACTTTTTGGGATTCTTCAAATTTCCCAAATGGGACCTATTTAGTTAGAATGTTAACTACTGACACTAATGCTCAAACAGCAGTAGCAATAGAATGGATTAATATAAATCATGAGTATGCATCTTCAGACATTTCATATCCTACTGTAAAAATTACATTTCCAGAAAACAACTCAACTGTTTCATCTAATTTTGAAGTAAGAGCTACTATTTCAGATTATACTTCAATTTCTTCAGCTGGGTTATATATTAATGATGTTTTCATAAGTTCAAAAACAGCAGCTCCTTATACCTGGTTAGTTGATATATCAAATTTTATAGTTGGTTCCACAATTACGATAAAAGTTGTTGGGACAAATGTATTAGGACTTTCCTCCTATGATGAAATAAAAGTTTTTGTATCATCATTTAATTTGATTTCTGATTTTTATACGGAAATTGTTTTTGTTACTCCTCGACAAGGAGATAGAGTTTCAGGTGAAGTGGGTATTTATGTAAATATAGTTTCTTCGGCTTCAATTCAAAAAGTCGAATTTTATATAGATGATATTTTAACACTTACAGATATGTCTTCTCCATATACATATTTATGGAATACTCTTTTAGTATCTAATGGAACACATACAATAACTGTAGTAGCTTATGCTAATAATATAGTCTCATCAAGGACGATTACTGTTGAAGTAATAAATATAACTAATGATACTCCTCCTGAGATAAAGTTTGTTAATTTTTCTAATGGAGAAACATTAATTGAAGACAAGACTATTATAATAGAAGTAAATGATGATAAAAAAATAGAAAAAATAAAAATAAAAGTATCAAATAAACCCGAACTGGAATATGACTTATCTAAAAATAATTTAAAAAAAGCCACAATTGAATATACAATAAATATATCTTCCTTTTTGCCTGATAATTATTATTATATTTCTGTATATGCAACAGATAGTTCTTCGCAGACTTCATATTTGACATATTTTTTTAATGTTTTATATACTCAACAAGAGGAAACAATTAAAAAGATATATTTTATATCTATTAATGGAGATAACATAAATGAGATGATAGATTTCTCAAGACAGATAGAATTATTTGAGATATATGATGAAAAAGGAGATAAAATTTTCTCTAAAAGAAATATAAGTAAATGGGTCCCAGAAAAAAGTATAAAAAGTGGTTTATATAGTTATATAATTAAAAACAACTCTAAAATTTATAAAGGTTTAATAATAGTCATAAAATGATTTTTTAAAACAAAATATTGAAATTAAAAGAGTCAAATTTATATTTATTATATCATGAATCATGAAAAACTAAATCTTAAAAAGGAGGCAGAGAGTTAAAAAAGTATGAAAAAATTTATACTTTTGTTAATTTTAGGACTAATACTATTTAACATAGTTTTTCAACCAATACTTTTAAATGCAGAAAGTTCATCTGGTCAAAAGCAACAAAAAGAAACAGTGGAAATTGGAAAGACAGATCTTATTTTAATTCTTTTAGCAGTGATTCTTATCATTCTTATTCTTTAATTTATTAACCAGTATTATTAATTACTTTTAAAGTAGTTAGTTTTTGTTTTTATAAACAGTTTATAACAGGATAATACAAGAAAATTAAAGCCGGGGAGGGAGAATGATTATTAAAAAAGTAAAATTTTTGTTTTTTATAATTTTTTTTATTTTTTTATTCTTTAATAAATCTTATATAGAAGAAGTTACTCTTGAAGCCAAAAAAACCAAACTTCCTTCAAGACCAATAATAATAGATGAAACAGAACCATTATATGGAACACTTAATACAATTTTTAATTTTAGAGCAAGAGTAATAGAAACTACCGATCCTATAAAAGATGTTAGCTTATATATAAATGATAAAAAATACACTGTAAAGTTAAAACCATCAGGTTTTTATGAATATCAGATAAAAGGTGAAGATTTAGGTTATGGTATGCATTTTTATAAATGGATTGCTATAGATAAAAAAGACAGGGTATGTACTCCTGTAAGTGGTATAATAAAAATTGCTTCCAATAGAATAAAAGTAAATCAGGTAGGATATAGAACAAAAGCCAAAAAATTAGCATTTGTTACTTACAGTGATACTACTGATTGGACAGGAGAGGATGAAGGGGTGCCTCCCAAAAGTTATGCAACAAAGTTTAAAGTAGTAAATGCTATTACAAAAAATGTAGTATATGAAGGTAGCTTAACTAAACCAAAGTGGGATGAAAACTCTTGGGACTATGTCCAAAAAGCAGATTTTAGTTCTATAACTACGGAGGGAATTTATTACATAAAAGTGGACGGAATTGGTGAGTCTTGTTGGTTTCTTATAGGAGATGATGTTTATTCTGATTTAGCAAAAACTTTAATAAGGTCTTATTATTTACAACGGTGTGGTGAATATATAAATGATAAAATAAGTGGTGTATATCACAAAGCTTGTCATCTTTTCGATGCTTTATATTTTAATAGAGATGATGCTCCATCTAAAATGTGGGATGCAGGTACTCCTAATAAGCTTAATCCAGATGGAACACCTGCTATAGGAATTTCTCAAAAAGTTGTCCCTTTAGGATTTTTAAACGGTGGTTGGCATGATGCAGGTGATTATAATAAATATGCGACAAGTGGTCTTTTTAGTTGTGCTGTACTTCTTTGGTGTTATGAAAAGATGCCTGAAAAGTTTTCTGATGGTGAGTTGGAAATTCCTGAATCAGGCAATGGTGTACCAGATCTGTTGGATGAGGTAAAGGTATATTTAGATTGGATTTTAAAATGCCAAATAAAAGAAGGTGGTTTTGGTCATCCGTCTATTGGTATTTACAAGGATAAAAGGGAGGTTGGAGCTGTATATCATAAAGTTTCAACATTTGATTTTGGAGAGTTTGTGCCACCAGATCAAGAAGGACTTCCTCGGTATGTTGCAGGAATTACAACTACTGATGCAGGTCTTTTTGCAGGAGTTATGGCTAAGGCTTCAAGAATCTACAAAAGTTTTTATCCTCTTCAAGCGGAAGAATATCTTAAAGCAGCAGAACTTGCATGGAAATGGTTAAAGACTAAAAAGGAAAATGATCCCAAATGGATAGGTGGGGACGAAGGACAACAACCGGAAAATATGAATACAGGTCCGTACGTTAGTAAGGCAGGTGATGTAGATGAAAGATTTTTCGCAGCTGCTGAACTCTTTAGGACAACAGGTAAACAGGAATATGAAGACTATGTGTTAGCTAAATATGCTGATGAGAATAACTGGAAGACAGAACTTGGAGCCCCTCGTGCTACAATAAGTGCATTTGATTGGGCTGATGTACATACATTAGGAATGTGGTGTTATTATGAGACACTTCTTTCTAAGAAGGAGCTTAATGAAGCACAGAAGGAGGCAAAAGAGTTTATAGAAAGTAAAGCT
>JANXCA010000026.1 GCA_025060535.1 Endomicrobiia bacterium
TAACGCAATTGCAATTTTTCCTAAAAATCTTGGTTTTACATAGAGTGAAAAAATTTTTTGATATGTGATTATCCACCCAGCAGAAATCAAAGTTTCTCTTACAATAATAATAGTAAAAAACCATAAAGGAATTAAATTTTTAAATGCTAACACAATAAATGTTGTAATTATTAACATTTTATCTACAAAAGCGTCTAAAAAACTTCCAATGACCGTCTTTTGTTTTAAAACTCTGGCAAAGAATCCATCTAAAAAATCTGTAGATACTGAAATTATTATAAATAATAAAGCTAATAAAAAATCATTTTTAAAAAATGATATTAAAAATGCACCTGTAAGAATAAATCTTAATAAAGTAAAAAAATTTGGTAAATTTAATACTTTTTTCATATGTTAGATTTGAGTTTGTTTTTTATTATGTTATATGTTGCATTATTTGTTAAAATTTTCAATAATAATAGATCACCTTTTACAATATTAGAAATTATTTTACAATGCTTATATATAAAATCTAAAAGTTCATATTTTTGAGCAGGAAGTTTTATAGTTTTTACAAAATTCTTTAGATTTAACAATTTTTCAATTTTTTCTAATAATGCTTCTAAATTTATAGCATATTTAGCAGAAATAAATACAGCATTTTTTTTATTCAATTTTTTAAAAATAAAATTTTTTTTATGATTTTCAAGGAGGTCTATTTTATTGTATACTTTTATTATAGGAATATTTGAAGCACCTAATTCATCTAAGATTGTTTTTACTAATTTTTCTTTTTCTTCAATTTCTTCTGAAGCATCTATTACTTCTAATAACAGAGAAGCATCTTTTACTATCTCCAATGTAGATTTAAAACTTTCTATAAGTGTATGAGGTAATTTGTCTATAAAACCAACAGTATCCACAATTATTACTTCAGCACCACTTGGGAGTATGAGTTTTCTTGTTAAAGGATCTAAAGTTGCGAAAAGTTTGTCATCAGCATAAGCATGGTTTTGTTTTAATAAAGCATTAAAAAGAGTTGATTTTCCTGAATTAGTATATCCTATTAGAGTAACTATTGGAATTTGGGATTCTATTCTTAATTTTTTTTGTTCTTGTCGAGCTATTACAACTTTTTTAAGTTCTTCTTTTATTTTTTCTATTCTTTGCATAATTTTCCTTCTATCGTACTCTAATTTTGTTTCACCGGGTCCTCTTGTCCCAATTCCTCCCACTTGATTATCCATATAGATTCCTTTTTTTGTTAGTCTTGGTAAAAGATATTCTAATTGAGCTAACTCAACTTGGAGTTTTGCTTCTTTTGTATGTGCACGTTGTGCGAAAATGTCTAGAATTAGTCTAGTTCTGTCTATAATTTTTGCATCTATTTTTTCTTCTAAATTTTTAATTTGTGCTGGAGTTAATTCATTGTTAAATACCACTGTTTTAATTTTATTTTTGGACACATACTCTCCTATTTCTTCTGCTTTTCCTTTTCCAATATAATAAGCTGGATCTATTTTATCCCTTTTTACTATAAAAGACTTTTCTACCACCCCGTTTGCCGTAGAAACTAGATTTGATAGCTCTTCTAAAGATCTATATTCTTTCTGTAAGTTTTTTTCTGATTTTAAAATGGTTCCAACTATAACTACTTTTTCTACCATATTTAGCTATTATAAAAATCAATAATTTCTTTATAAATTATTTCTACAATTTTTTCTATGTTTAGGTTATCACAATATATCCATTTTATTCTGTTGTCTTTTTTAAACCAAGTAATTTGTCTTTTAATATAATTTAGAGTTTCATATATAAATTTTTTCTTAGCCAGGTTTTGGT
This sequence comes from Endomicrobiia bacterium, assembly GCA_025060535.1. GTDB lineage: Bacteria > Elusimicrobiota > Endomicrobiia > DTEH01 > DTEH01 > JANXDG01. The sequence goes on from JANXCA010000026.1 coordinate 1,822, forward strand.
CTATTTCCTTTTTTATAAGTTTAATTATCCATTTATATCCTATAGAACTAAATGCAGGTATATTTTCATCTTTATATTTATTTAATACCCAAATTGTTTCTTCAATTATTCCATTTTTAAACATCCATTCGGTTCTTTCATGTATTCTTTTTCTAATATTTTCTTTATTATAATTAATACCCAAAATTAAACTTTTATACTCTGATTGTATATAATTTTTTTTTACAATTTGACTAAATGGCATTCCTGTTTGAAGTATAACCTCTAAGGAACGAATTATTCTTTGAATATTATTTTGATGTATTTCTTTAGCACGAGTTGGGTCTAATTTTTGCAGAAGATTATATAGATATTGATTCCCATATTTATTCTTTAAATCTGTTAAATAATTTCTTATTTCTACATTTCTTTTTGGAAGTAATGAGATTCCATTAGTAAGTGTTTTAATGTAAAGTCCAGTACCACCTACTATTATAGGAATTTTATTTTTTAAAAAAATTTTATTTATTATGTTTTTTGAATCTTCATAAAATAATCCCGCGCTATATTGTTGTGTTGGTTCGAGAAAATCTACTAAATAATGAACTGTATTTTTGTATATAAATAAATTATCTTTTTTTGTCTTCACCCACTGACCTTGCGGTTTATTTGTGCCTATTGAAAGATATTTATAAACTTGTCGAGAATCAGCAGAAATCACTTCTATGGGCATTTTCTCATTAAGATAGCTTACAATTTCTGTTTTTCCCACACCAGTAGGACCTACTAAAATTACAATTTTTTTCATTTTTGCCTTAAAAACATCTTTTCAATTTCATTAATTTCAATATTTACTATAGTTGGTCTTCCATGAGGACAAAAAAATGGTTCTGAACATTTAAAAAGTCCTTCTAAAAGTTGTTCTGCTTCTTGAAGATTTAAAAGCTCTTTTGCTTTTATAGCAGCTTTACATGCGCTTCTTATAATTTTTTCTTTAGGTGAGATATTTGTGATTTCGCTTTTTATATCTGAAAGTAGATTTTCTATAAACTTTAAAATAAAATCTTTTATGTCATTTATTTTAATAATTGATGGTATCCCATAAAATCCTAAAGATGTCTTACCAGAAATAATAGTTTCAAAACCTAAATTGTTTAGTTCTTCTATATAAGGTTTTATGATTTCAAAGTCAGAAAACTTTAGTTCTAAGTTAACTGGAAATAGTAATTTTTGTATTTGTAAAGAGGCTTTGGATGTTTCTAAGATAAATTTTTCAAACAAGATCCTTTCACTTGCTGCATGTTGATCTATTATTGTTAAACCGTTATTTGTTTCAAATAATAAGTATGTTCTATTTAACTGTCCTAAATAAGTATAATTATAAAGTCCAATTTTTTGATTATCTTTAAGTTTTAATAAATGAAAATCTTCCGTTCTTTCTGGAGGTTGGATAGATTGAAAATAAACTTCTAAGGTGTTTTTTTCAGAGATAATATCAGATTCTAAATTTGTGTTGGTGATAATAAAAGATTTTTTTGTTTCTATATTATATTTTTTAATCTTTTCAGAGATTGTATCTTTTAATTTTTGATATAAAAATTCTTCTTCTAAAAATTTTACTATTCTCTTTTTAGGATGAACGTTTACATCTACTTTGTCTGGTGGAAGTTCTATAAAAATTATTCCAATGGGATGTCTTCCAGTAGGAAGAATGTCTTTATAAGCATCATAAAGAGCTTGTGTTAGTATTTTAGAAGTGATGGGTCTTTTATTTACATAAAATATTTGAAGGAATTTGTTTACTTGAGTGTATTCTACCGGAGATACGAATCCATATAATTTATATTCATTTTGTATGTTTTCAAAATATATTATATTTTTTGTAAAATCTTTCTTAAATACTTCTTTAATTCTTTCCGTTAAAGAGTTTGTATTTTTAAAAGAAAATACAAGTTCATTATCTGAGAAAAATTTAAATTCTATATTATAATAAGCAACTGCATATTCTTCAATTGTTTTAATTATGTGTGTTTTTTCAGTATAATTAGATTTTAAAAATTTCAATCTAGCAGGTACATTATAGAATAAATCGGTCACTTCAATTATAGTACCTGTATTTGTGGAACATTCTTTAAAAGATATAATTTCTCCCCCGTGTACTGTTAGTTGATATCCAATTTGTGATTCATTAGTTTTTGAAATAATTTTTGTTTTAGAGATATTAACTATAGAAGATAAAGCTTCTCCTCTAAATCCTAAAGTTGAAAGTTTATATATATCTTCAAAATTTTCTATTTTACTTGTAGAGTGTGGTTTTATACACAAAGTTATATCCTCTTTTGACATTCCACATCCATTATCACTTACTCTAATTAGCTTCTTACCAGCATCTATTATTTCAATAGTTATTTTAGTAGAAGATGCGTCTATACTGTTCTCTAAGAGTTCTTTTACTACATTTGATGGGCGCTCAATTACTTCCCCAGCTGCAATCCGAGTATATATTTCAGGTGGTAAAATTTTGATCTTGTTCATTTACTGCATATCTTCTTCTAAATGCGAGTTAACAAAATTAGAAATTTGAATGAAATCTTTTTTAGAAATTTCAATAAATTGAAGGCCGATTCTATAAATTTTTTCTTGTGATTTTACCCACACTACTCTTGCTTTTATTATATCTGTTTTTATATTATGAAGATTTATAGTCAATTCAGTAATAGTTTCTAAAGGTATTTCTTTAAAACTCAATATTCCTATTCCTCCTGCAGATATATCTAACAAAATACCTGCTATTGATATATTTTCTTTAGATGTTTTTATTTGAATTGGTTGTAAAAGATGATATACATTTAATCTTTTGTATTTTCGTCTTTCTGTGTTTTGATATTTATTACTTTTTTCCATTTTAATATGTAATTAAAAGCATCAATTGGTGTTAGATTATTTATATCAATTTTTTCTATTTCTTCCAATATTTCCTTTAAAAATCCTTCTTGTTCTTTTTTATCTTCTATATCGTTGTCTAAATTTAATTCTAATTGAATTGATTTTACAGAGGTTTCGTAATTAATTTTAGAAGCAGATTTTTGTAATTTTTTTAGTATTTGATATGCTCTATTTATTACATTATTTGGAATTCCAGCAAGTTTTGCTACGTGAATTCCATATGATTTATCGGAGCACCCTTCTAATACTTTATATAAAAAAATAATTTCGTCTTTGTATTCTTTTACTGCAACATTATAATTTTTTACTCCCAGGTATTTTTTTTCCAATTCTGTAAGTTCAAAATAATGAGTAGCAAACAGTGTTTTAGGTGTGTGTTCTTTTTGTGGCCAATTTTGTTTATCTATTAAATATTCTGCTACCGCCCAGGCAATAGAAATACCATCATAAGTAGATGTTCCCCTTCCTATCTCATCTAAAACAATAAGACTTCTGTCAGTGGCATTAAAAAGAATATTAGATGTTTCTTGCATTTCAACCATAAAAGTGGAAAGCCCTTTTGCTAAATAATCAGAGGCTCCTATTCTAGCAAAAATTTTGTCTATTATACCTATTCTTGCATACTCAGCAGGTATATAACTTCCCATTTGCGCCAAAATTACACAAAGTGCTATCTGTCTTATAAAAGTTGACTTTCCAGCCATATTTGGACCTGTTAAAATTATGAGTTTTACTTTATCTCCATCTAAGTACACATCATTAGGAATAAATTTATTAGGAGGTAAAATTTGTTCTAAGACAGGATGCCTACAACCTTTTAGTTCTAAAACGTAGGAATTATCTATTATAGGTTTGGTATAGTTGTTTCTTTTAGCTACTTCAGCTAAATTTGTAAAAATATCAATTAAAGATAACTTGGAACTTATGTTATAGAGATTTTCTACATGTTCACCTATTTGTTCCACTATCTGATTAAATAGAAATTCTTCAAGTTGATATATCTTTTCTTCAGCTGTAAGGATTTTGTTTTCAAAATCTCTTAGTTCAGGTGTTGTAAATCTTTCAGCATTTTTTAATGTTTGTTTTCTTATGTATTCCTTAGGTACAAATTGAAGGTTGGGTTTAGTGATTTCTATATAATAACCAAATACTGAGGTGTAACCAACCTTTAGTGACTGAATACCTGTTTTTTGACGTTGTTCTTCTTGATATTTTAATAGCCATTCTTTTGAAGAAGAATATAGTTCCTTTATCTCATCTAATTCCTTATTATAACCTGGTTTTATTACATTTCCTTTTTTAATATCAGTAGGAGCTTCAGGATTTATACTTTTTTCTATAAGGTGAGTTATTTCTTTTGGTTCTTCTATTGAAAGTATTCCGAAATAATCCTTGAAATCAATAAGTTGCGATGAAGAAACTAACTGTAATAAGAGTTCTTTTATTTCAGAGATTATACTTAAAGAATCTTTCAATGTAATTAATTCTTTAGGATTTACATTTTTGGAAGATATTTTGTTAGTAATTCTTTCAATATCACAAATTCTTTTTAGTTTTTCTCTAATTTTTTGTCTTAAAAGATCATCTTTATGAAAAAGTTCTACAAAAAATTGTCTTTTTTGAATTTCTGTGACATCTAATAGTGGTTTTATCAACCAATTACGTAAAAGTCTTGCTCCCATTGGGGTTTGAGTTAAGTCAATTACATCTAATAATGTATTTTTTGATGTTCTATCATATAAGTTTTCTAAAAGTTCTAAATTTCTGATACAAGCAGTGTTAAGAAACATATAGTTGTCTAAAGAATATAATTTTATACCTTTTAGTTTTGGAATAAATGTTTTCTGTGTTCGTTCAAGATATTCATATAATCCACCTATAGCAGATAAAATAGCATAGTGAGTATTTGAAGAAATACCAAATGAATCTAATGAATAGACTTTATAGAATTGCTTTATTTTTTCTTCAGCTGTAGTTGGTTCAAAATACCAATCTTCTAAAAATTCAATGTGAATATTTTTATATTGAGATATTATTTGAATTATTTTATCTCTTTGAAGTTCTTTAGCAACAATTTCTGAAGGTGAGATGCGATTTATTTCATCTACTACTTTTAAAAGATATTTATCTTCAAACTGAGTTACTAAAAAATCTCCGGTTGATATATCTACAGTAGCTATTCCTACTATATATGTATTTTTTGTTTCAATAATATCTATAGAAGTTAAAAAGTTATTTTTTTTAGCTTCTAAAAGATTATCTTCTATTATCGTTCCAGGTGTAATTACTCTTACGACTTCACGTTTTACCACTCCCTTTGCAAGTTTAGGGTCTTCAACTTGTTCACAAATGGCAACTTTGAATCCTTGATTTATAAGTTTTGAGATATAGTTATTTACACTATGAAATGGGACACCACACATTGGAATTTCTTGTCTTTTTGTAAGAACCACTCCTAAAATAGGAGATGCTTTTATTGCATCTTCTCCAAACATTTCATAAAAATCACCTAAGCGAAACATTAAGATACAATCCTTATATTGTTGTTTTATCTGCTGGTATTGGCGCATTAACGGTGTTAGATTAATTTCTAATTCTGGTATCATAATTAATTATATTTTTAGCAAAAAATTGTTAAGATAGTTTGGATATTAACAAGTGGTTTTTTATATCACAAATTTTTGTCGTAATAAATTTTCCTATATTTATATTAGATTTGCTATTATCATTTATTGTTATTTGGATAGTTTTGTTTGTAATATTTTTCCCAATAAATGTGTTTTTATCTTTTTGTAGTTCAATTAAGACTTCTTGAGTAGTTCCGATATATTTTAAATTTTTTTTATAAGAAATTTCTTCGCAAAGTTTTAATAGTTTAAAATGCCTTTTTTCTTTAACTTCTTTAGGAACATTATCCAGAAGTTCTGCTGCTTTGGTACCTTTTCTGGGTGAATACTTAAATACAAAAGCAGAGTCAAATTGTAACTCTTTAACTATTTGTAAAGTTGATTCAAAATCTTCTTCTTTTTCTGTGGGAAAGCCTACAATAAGATCTGTGGTTATAGAAATCTCTGGAATTTCCTGTCTTATCATCTGAATGATTTCTTTATATTTTTCAACCGTATAGTTTCTATTCATAAGTTGTAAGATTCTGTTAGACCCTGACTGTAAAGGTAGATGTATATGTCTTGATATATTGGAGTAATCTTTTATTACTTTTATTATATCATAACTTATATCTTTAGGATGATTTGTTAAAAATCGAATCCAAAATTTGTATGATGAATATAAATTAACTATCATCTCTAAAAGTTGTGCAAAATTTATATTTTGATTTGTTGCTTCTGTTGTTAATTCATGATCTAAATTTGGACTTTTGTAAGAATTAACGTTTTGACCTATTAAAATAATTTCTTTCACCCCTTTATCAAGTAATACTTTAATTTCAGATAAAATTTCTTTGATATTACGATATTTTTCTGTGCCTCGGACATAAGGAACTATACAATAAGAACAAAAATTGTTACATCCTGTCATTATCGGAACAAAAACAGAAACTTTATTAAATAAATTTAAATGTTGAGAGTTTTTTGATATGTTTATAGAAAAAGTGTTTTGAAGTATTTCTGGAAGATATTCATACTCTAATGGTCCTGCAATGATATCGATAAAAGGAAACTTTTTTTGAAGTTCAAATTTTGCTCTCTGAGCAAAACAGCCCAAAACTATTATTTTTAAATCTTTATTTTTTATTTTTAATTTTTTTAGTCTTCCAATAAATGAGCTAGCTCTATCTTCTGCATGTTGACGAACAGAACAAGTATTTATGATTATTACATCTGCTTTATTTAGTTGATTTGTAATTTGGAAATTCCCACTTGTTATTAGCAAAGATGCAACATATTCTGAATCTGCAACATTCATTTGGCAACCAAATGTTTGTAAGTAAATTTTGTAGTGTTGAGTGTTCATTTTGAAACTTTATGTTTTTTAAAATTTTGCTGATTTTTTAAAATATGTTTATTTTTCAAGAATAAATTACAAGAATATTACTAAAAAATCAATGTTTGAAATTATTTATAAGAGAGGTATTGTTATGACTAAAAAATTTCTTATTATAAAGCTTAAAATAAAACTCATAATTAGCATTAATAAGAAAATTTTGAAAGAAATCATCATACCATGTTCTTTTATTACTGAAAATAATGTGGAAATACAAGGCATATATAAAGTCATAAAAACCGATGATACGATAAGCTGGTGTATATTAAGTTTAAACGGTGCAAGAAGTGCTATAGATACATCTTTTCTTAAAAAGCCTAAAATTATTATAGAAGAAATTTCTTTAGGTAGTCCTAACACTGGCATAAAGATTTTCCCTACGATGCTAACTATGAGATTATTTATTCCAGAAATTTCAAAAATATTTACTAAAATTATTCCTCCAAATATAAGTGGAACTGCATCTGTTAAAAACTGTTTTATTCTGATATATAATTTTTTAAGTAGAGATGGTATATGAATTATTCTATATGGAGGTATTTCTAAAAACAGTTCTGGTGTTTCGGTTTTTTTGAATAATTTATTTAATAAAAAAGAAATCAAAATGCCGTTTAAAAAAATTATAATAAATGTTATAAATATATATTTTATTCCATAAGGTGATATTAAACTTATAATCATGGCACTTTGTGGTATACAAGGTGCTAAAATTAGAACTAAGACTGTAGCAATGATTTTTTCTCGCTGTGTTTCTAAAATTCTGGTAGCTAAAATTCCAGGAACTTTGCAGCCAAAACCTAAAAGTATAGGGATAAAAGAATATCCGTGGATGCCTAATTTATGGATAAACCTATCTAATATCACAGCAAGTCGTGGAAGGTAACCAATATCTTCTAAAACTCCCAATATAAGGTAAAAAGCAATAATATATGGTAAGACAACTACAAATGGAATATATAAACCAGTGGTTAGTATTCCAAATGATTCCATAGGCTGTGGTGTAGTTCCAAGTAGAAGGTTATGGAGAATTTCTGAGGAGGTAATTTTTGTGATAAATTTTTTTATAGTAGGTAAATATAGGTTGTTAAATAAAGGTTCAAAGATATGTGTTATTAAGTTTTCTCCTATAAGCCTAGTAATATAAAATGTTAAAAACAAAATAATAATTGATAGAACTAATCCTGTAGATGGACGAATTGAAATCTCAGATAATCTTTCTAAAAATGTATGATGTTTGTGAGATGTTTGTTGTACACTATCTATAATATTGCCTATTTTTTCCCATTTTTGTTTAATGTTGAAGTTAAAGTTTGAAATTTTTGCATATTTTAATTTTTTTATTAATTCTTTTATCCCCTCACCGCTTCTTGCACAGATAGGGACTACAGGCACATCAAGAATTTCTTGGAGTTTTTGATAGTTAATACTTATACCTCTATGTTTTACTTCATCCCAGAAATTTAAGGCGACTAATAATGGTAGTTTTTTATTTATAAGTTGTAATGTAAGATTTAAATTCCGTTCAAGATTTGTTGCATCAATTACATTAATTACTATTGTTTCAAAACCCTCAGTCTTATTTTTAAAATTATCTTCTAAAATTTTAACAGCAACTTCTTCTGCTTTTGTTGTAGGTTCAAGCGTATATGTTCCTGGGACATCAATTACTTCATATGTTTGGTTTTCAAATTTTAAATATCCTTTTGTGAATTCTACAGTTGTTCCTGGGTAGTTAGAGATGATAACATCTACACCAGTTAGTCGAGAAAACAATACGCTTTTACCAACATTAGGATTACCAAATAGTAAAATCCTTTTCATATTAATATTAAATAAATAATGATATTTAATGTTAAATTTTTAAAGAAGATTAGTAGTTATATTTTAAAGAAAGTTAACAAATTACTTTGGATATACTTAAGACATTTATTTAATTTTCCACTATAATTTTTTTTGCTATATTGTAACTTAATGCTATTTGAGTGTTGCCAACTTGGACTATAACAGGACCTTTAGAAGAAATAGTAGAAAGTTTAATTATTTCTATTCCTTCTCTAATACCTAAAGCATCTAATTTTTTACATAAAGAATTTTTACCTAGAATTCCTACAATTTTAGCTTTTTCTCCTTGTTTTAATTGGATTAAATCTTTTCTCATTAATTACATATAAAATTCAAATTTTTATTTACAACTTTCACATATTCCATATATTATTAGATTATGATTTATTATTTCAAAGTTATATACTTTTGCAATTTTTTCTTGAAGATTTTCTAATTCTTCTGACATAATTTCAATAAATTTACCACATATAGTGCAAATTAAATGATCATGATGTTTGTGTGCATATTTGTGTTCGTATAAAACTTTCTGATTACTAATTTTTATATTTTCAGCTATTCCTAATTTACTGAAAAGTTTCATTGTTCTATGTACAGTGGCATAGCCAATTTTAGGATTTATTTTTTTAGCAATTGTATATAATTCATCAATACTTAAGTGTTTATCTATTGAGTAAAAAATTTGTAGTATTAAATGTCTTTGTTTTGTGTTTCTTAGTTTTTTTTCTTTTAAAATATCTGAAAAATCTTTCTTTAAATTTTTAATTTGAAGTTTCATCATCTTAAATGATATTGATAATCTTTATCAATAATTATTATGTAAAATTTTACAAAATTTTATAGTTGATTAATGATTAAATTATGAAAAAATTAAATTTACTCTGCTCCTTCTATTTCTACTGTCCAAGTAGCAATTGTTGTAGGTATTACCGCATTAAGTGCAAAAGAGATTAACCAATCAATAAAACTCATTTTCGTAGTTATTCTTACTTTTTTGATTCTTGTTTCTTTTAAGATTTTATTTGTTGTGTTGTCACTAATAGGTACTAATCCCCACAAAGCATACCATACTCTGTATGTTTCTTTATATGGTAATGTTCTCTGTTCTTGAGGCTAGACTGATAGGTCTTTCTGCGTCTGAAAGTATTTTTACTGTATAGCAACTAGTTGTTAAAAACAATGATGCTATACATAACACTACTATTAAATTTTTCATTAAAACCCTCCTTTTTAAATTAATTTTAAATTAAAAAATTATCAGATTTTTTTAAATTATATCAAATTATATATTTTAAAATCAATAATTTTTAATTTTTCAATTTTTTAAAAGTCAAAGAGAGTCTCTTGCAATTACTAACCCAAATACTAAATTAGCTTTGGCTTCCTTTAATACTTTTGCACATTGGTTTATAGTTTCTGTAGTTGTGGCAACATCATCAATAATTAGTATGTTTTTATCTTTTATTTTATCTAGATATTCTTTGTTAACCATAAATGCGTCTTTAATATTAAAAATTCTTTTTTCTTTTGAAAGTTTAAATTGTGAAGTTGTAAGTTTTTTCTTGATTAAAAGATCAAATTTAAAATCTAAGTTTATTTTTTTTGCAAATTCAGAAGCTAACAGTTGAGATTGATTATATCCTCTAAATAACTTTTTTAAAAAATGCATAGGAACACAACACACAATATCAATTTTTGGTAATGAATTTTTGTTTTTTTCCCACCATTTAATTAAAAAATTATCTACAAGGTATTTTTTAAGATAATATCTTTGTCTATATTTAAATTCATGAATTAAGGTTTTGATTGGTTCTTTATATTCAGCACAACCACATATGAAGTCAAAATATATTTTTCTTTTAGAGTTTTTACATTGATAACAAAACTCTCCTCCACTTTCTAAAGGTACTCCACATTTTTTGCAAACAAGTCCATTTATTAATTTAATTTTATTTAAACATTCATTACATAAAAAATCATTAGAGTTATATTCTAAATTTTTTTCACAATGAAAACAGATTTTTGGAAATAAAATATAAAAAAATACTTTAAAAAAATTTTGAAAAATTTTTTTCATAGATTTTTATTTAACAATTGAAATAAGATTTTAAAAAAATGTATATAATTTTTATTAAAATGTTTTCAATAATTTTTAAAGGAGGCAAATTTATGGTGAAAGATATAAATGAAAAAGAATTTGAGCAAGAAGTATTGAGTTCTAAAATACCTGTGTTTGTTGATTTTTGGGCTGAATGGTGTGGACCTTGTAGAATGCTTTCTCCTGTAATTGAAGAATTAAGTAAAATGTATCAGGAAAATCAGATAAAAATTTTTAAAGTTAATGTTGATAGTAATCCTAAACTAGCTGCTAAATATGGAATAATGGCTATTCCTACAATTATTATATTTAAAGATGGAAAACCATTTGAACAAACTTCTGGTGTTAAATCTAAGCAAGAATTACAAAAAATGATTGAAAGAGTTTTAAATACAAAATGAAAATAATTAAAAAAATTTCTACAATGCAAAGTATCTCTGATGAGCTAAGAAAGAACAACAAAATTATTGGATTTGTTCCCACTATGGGTGCTCTTCATAAAGCACATATTGCTATTATAAGAAAAGCACGAAAAGAAAATGATATAGTAGTTGTGTCAATTTTTGTAAATCCTCTTCAGTTTGGTCCCAAGGAAGATTACAAAAAATATCCCAGACCTATAAATCAGGATTTAGATATATGCAAAAAAGAAAATGTTGATTTTGTATTTTATCCATCTGTTAAAGAAATGTATCCTTACGGTAAATCTTTTACATATGTTGAGGTAAAGAAATTTAGAGGTATACTTTGTGATAAGTTTAGACCAGGACATTTCTGCGGAGTTTCTACAGTTGTAGCTAAATTGTTTAATATTGTAAAACCTCATAAAGCTTATTTTGGAGAAAAAGATTATCAACAATTAAAAATAATACTAAGGATGGTAAAAGATTTGAATTTTGACATAAAGATTATTCCTGTACCTACAGTTCGTGAAGATGATGGTTTAGCATATTCAAGTAGAAATTTATATCTTTCTCTAAAAGAACGAGAAGTTGCTGGAAATATATATAAATCTCTTATTTATTGCAAGAATTTGATATTAAATAGAAAATTTAAAAGTATAAAAAAATGTATAGAGGAAGCAAAAAATTATCTTCATAAAATGTTGTCAAATGTAGAGCATAGTATTCAATATTTTGAAGTTTATGATGATAATTTAGATGTAGTAAATAATAACATTGATAAAATACCGAAAAATACAAAATTAAGAATTTTTGCTGCAGTATATATAGGAACCACAAGGTTAATTGATAACTTAGGATTTAAAATTTAGTTTGTTAATCTGTTCTATAAAATAATGGAATAATAATTTTTTTGCCAAAATAACTTTGAGGTTTGAGTTTTTCTTTTAATGAATAATAAAACTGAAATTTATCTTGTTGTTTTGTGATTTTATAGTATTTTAACCTTACATTTATACCTGCTAATGTATAGAATTTTTGGTAATCTTCTAAAGTTAAAGATTGTTCAAAAATTTCTTTTTTATATACAATTCTATTTAATAATCCTGCTCTAATTAAGTTATAATTGAAGAATAATAAATAAAAAACCAATAAAAAATATAAAAATGTAACTTTATGCGATATCAAAAGATCATAGATCTTTATAGTTAAATATATTGTTGATAATAAAATTATTGATAAAAATAAATATTTTTCTGTCTCTAATATATGACGAGGTTTTAAAGTAATACTTAAGTTTTTAATTCCTTCAAGAATATTTATAAAAAAAGTTCTTATTTCATAGACTTCCAAAAGGTCAATAATTTGTGTTAAAGATAGTAAAAACAATACAAAACTCCATGTTGATAATACAAAAAATATAATTATCAAGTAAATTTTTAACTTATGGAAAGATAAGAATAAAAAATAAATTCCAACTCCAAATATAAAGGTTAAATCAGTGTAGTATCTTATACCAAAAGATGCTCCCCCTCCGGGAGAAATTACTAAAGAAGATATAAAAATTTCTGTAATAACGACTGATAATAAACTTATTGATACAATTTTATTATTTTTAATACCAATTATTAAACCTAAGATACTCAATAATATAATTGGTGTCCATAACAATAAAGAATGATAAGAAGAAAAAAGTACTTCGTATAAAGAAGAAAAAATATATTTATTTATTGAAACTGTATATAGTTTTGGAATTGTCAACTCTGAAAATAGAATTTTTGAATTTATTAGACTTGGAGAAATCCCAATTAAGAATGATATTATAAAATAAAAAATAATTGGTATATATTTTTTAAAATTTTTTAAATCTTTGGTTACTTGGAAAAAAAATTCTATAATAACTGGTAAAATAAGTGTTACTCTTTGCAAACGAACTGTAGAAATTATCCCTAATAATACTCCCATAAATAGAAATCTCTCATAGGAAAAATTGCCAATTCTACTTATCCAGTATACTAAAAATAAACTACACAAAAAACATGCTGTTGTATGTGGGTTTTGTGGAATTGCATAGGAATAAAATAAAAGAGGGGTTCCACTAAGTAAATACACACATATGTAGAAAGAAGTTGTTTTGTTAAAGTTTAGTTTTTTAGTCAAAAATTTATAAAAAATTAATAAACTACATAGTCCCAATAATGAAGAAAAAAAGTTTATAAATAATATTGAAATATTTTCATTTTCAAATATTTTAGAAAAAAAATAAACTGGGTACCAAATAATACTACAACCAATATCAAAGTCATTTATAATAAATCCATTTTTTGTTGTTCCAATTATACCAGGTGTATATCTTTTTATAGATGTATAAAAATCGTAGTTTTTATATTTAAAAATTGCGGGTAAATAAGAATAATATCCGATTCCATCAGGAAAGTGCCATAATGGTGTTGGAAGATAAATTAACAATAATATAAATAAAATCAAAATGGCTATGTTTTTATAATAATAAAAGTAGTTATTTCTTAAATTTAGATCTTTGTTTCTTTTGTTTCGACCATTTTTCATTTTTTGGTCGAAGTTGTGAAAGATATTTTTCTATTTCTTCTTTAGAAGGTAGAATATGGTTTATAAAAACTATATCTCCATTTTTGTCTATAATAAAGTTTATAGGTATAGATCTAATATAGTATTTTTTTGCTACCTCTGCATTTAAATCTAAAGCTACTTTATACGTAATATTTTTTTCTTTTATAAACCTATTTATTACTCTTTGTGGTTCGGCTATATTTACTGATATTACTTCTAATCCTTTAGAGTTATATGTTTCATAGAGAGTTTTTATTTTAGGTATTTCTCTTACACAAAATGGGCACCAAGTTGTCCAAAAATGTAAAAGTATTATTTTTTTACCTACTATATTAGAAAGTTTTACAGTTTCAGTAGAATTTAGTAAAATTAATTCAAAATCTATATATTTGTATTTTTTTTCTTGTTGTGAGTAAACAGTTGAGTAAATAATTAGTAAAAATAAAGTAATTTTGTATTTAATTTTCATTACTTAATTCCTAATATTTCTTTTGCTATATTTGATATAATCGGTTCTTTTTTGTTATTAGATAACTTATTCAAAAAGGATTTTATCTCAGGTAGGTTAGAAAAATTACCTAATGCCCAACATGCTGTAATTCTTATATCATAATCTTCACCTTTTATTAGCCCCCCTAATTTCCTTTTTGATAAGATAATTTTCTTTAATTTAGGGATTGCTTTGGGTTCTTTCATTATGCCTAAAGCAATACATACCCGTTTTTTTAAATCTTTATTTTTTGTTTTTATTAGCTTTAATATATTCTCAGATGCTTTTTTATATTCTAAATTTGTAAGAACCTCAATTATATACTCTGCAATTTGTTCTTCTTCTTTGTTTAATAACGAAGACAACCAAATCAAGTTTTCTTCTTTTGGTTTTTGATGAAGATAATTAATAATCCCAATTTTATTGGCATATCCCATATAAGGATATATCTGTTTTAAAACTTCAGAAAAATCATACTCAATTTTTTCAATCAATTCTAAAATTTTTGCAATTTTGTGTTGAGAAGTTTTAGGAGTTAAAAATTGATAGATATATTCTATGACTTCTTGTTGTTTATTTATAGATTTGATAAAATCTGTAAGTTTATATATTATTTCTTGATTAGAAGTGTTTAGTATTGTATCTATAACCATTTCAATAGAACGTTCTCCAATATAGTTAAGAAACCAAAAAATACTATTTATTATGTCTTCATTTACTTCTTGAATTAAATGATTTAAAATTTTGTCTTTTATATTAGTAAAGACTTTTTCTATTAAAAGATAAATAGATTTAGATTTCTGGGGTTCGATATTTTGAAGTTCTTCTGCAAATAAAAGAAGTTGTTTTAGGTAGTCAGTAAATGAATTATAATCTTTTAGATTAATTAAGCAAATAAAGGATTTTTCTAAAGAAGAGAAATATTGATTTAAAATAGTCTCTTCTTTTTCTTTTAATAAAAAATTTAGGATTTTACTTATAAGAACTTTTGCTATTTTAGTTTTATTATTTTTTGTAAGTGTACTGGATATATCATTAAGGGAAGAAGCAGCAAGTTGTCTTAATTTTATTACTGGATTTGATAAATTTTCTGTTATTAGATTTATTATGTTTTCTACTTTGTCATCTAATCCAATAATACATAGTTTTTCTATATTTTCTTGAAGATTTGAAAGAAATTTTTCTTGGAGAAGTTTTGTAGGTTCTTTAGTTTCAAGCAATTCATCTATTTGTGCAATCCAGGATTTTTGTTGTTCTTTTTTTTGTTTTATTACTTCAGGTAAAGCATCTATTAAACCAATTTTAAATAATTCTTCAAAAATTTCAATAGATATAAGTTCACTTATTGGAGATTTTATCACAAATGTTATAAAGTTTTTAAAATTTTGAAGTTGTTTTATGTATTCAGACTCATTATCAACTTGACTACGAAGTTTTTTACACCAAGATATAATTTCATTAAAAATTTCTTCTATATTTTTTTTGTTAAATTATTAAGAATTTGTTGTTTTAATTCTAATTGTTCAAATTTTTGTGGTAGTGGATTAGTAAGTAGATCAGAAAGTATATGTGTATCCAAATTTGAGAGTTGTTTAGCTATTGTTGAAATTATCTTTTTTTTAGTCTCTTCATCTTGTATTTTATCTAATTCTGGTAAAACATTATTTAAAACTTTCATTAAATCTGTAAAATTTGAAATAGGTTGAGATATTGTTTGAAGTATATTTTTGAGAGTTTTGTCAGACCTTAATACAGTTATATATTCTACTTCATCTATTGCTATATTTTTAATATTATGTTTTTCAATTATTTGTTTTATTATCTCTTTTGTAGAGATGTTAGTTTTCTTATATGTCAAAGCTACAATGAAGCTTTTAAGTTCTTCAAGAAGTAATTCTTTTTTAAAAGATATACTTTTAATACCTGTTTGTATAAAGAATTGTGCAAGATAAGTAATGTTAGAGATTGAAATAGGATCTTTGCTGTGATATTCTTCTTCATTTATAAAAATTTTCCCATCCATTTCTGAAATAGTAATAAATGTTTTTTCTTGTAAAATTTGTTTTAATAAATTGTATAATTCATTTATTTGATTTTCTACTACAGGACTTGTTATAGGATAAATTTTTATATTTGTTAATGAAAGACGAAAAAGTTTTAACAAGTTGTTTATGCTTAATTCTTCTTGCTTATGCATATCTACGTTTCTATCAAAAACTTAGTGGCTTCTTCTGGAGGTATTGGGTTTATGTAAAAACCACTCCCCCATTCAAAACCACCTACTCCAGATAATTGTGGCATAATTTCTATATGCCAATGATAATGAGATAGGTTATATTGTTTAAGTGGAGATGTGTGTAATATATAATTATAAGGCGGTTTTTCTAATGCTAAATTTAGTTTTTTATTTATAAGCTGTATAATCGAGGCTAAATTGGAGATTTCTTTGTCTTGAATATCTTCATACATAGGGTCGTGTCTTTTTGGTAATATCCAGATTTCAAATGGGAATCTACTTGCGTAAGGGCATATAGCAATAAAATCTTCATTTTCAGAAATAACTCTTAAATTTTTATTTAGTTCTTCATTTATTATATCACAATATATGCATCTTTCTTTATAATAAAAGTAGTTTTCTGATCCTATTAGTTCTTGTTTTATTATTATAGGTATCATAGGTAAAGCAATTAACTGTGAATGAGGATGTGTAAGTGTTGCTCCTGCTTGTTTACCGCAATTTTTAAAAATTAAAATGTATTCAAATCTTATATCTTTTTTTAAATCTAAAATTCTATCTCGGTAAATCTTTAAAATATTTTCCACATTAGTCTTAGACATTTGATATAAATCAAAATTATGTTGTGGAGTTTCTATTATTACTTCATGGGCTCCGATTCCTGTAATTTTATCATATATCCCATCAGCTGATTTTATTAGTTCTCCTTCAACTTTTAAAGCAGGATATTTATTAGGAATAACCCTTATGCTCCAACCTGGTGTATCTTTAGAAGAATGAGGTTCTCTAATAGCGACAATTTCTGGAGGTGTAAACTTTTCATTACCCCAACAAAAAGGACAGGTATTAGGAGGATCTTCTTCTCTTTCTGTTTTTGAAAAAGCAAAAGGACGATGTGCTCTTTCTGAAGAAATTATAACCCACCTTCCTACAATTGGATCACGACGGAATTCTCTCATAATTTTTTTGTTTTTCTAAGATAGATTTTATAAAATTAACTCCTTCTTTTAAAGAATTAAAATTTTCTTTACTATGTACTTCTAAAATATATATTCTATTTTCATTATAATTAAGCATTTCTTTAAAATTTATTTCTCCTAAATGAGGACTTTTATGATCTTCTAAGTTTGAAAGATTATGAATATGATAACCTATCAAATATTTGCTATACGTTTCAAAATATTTAAAATGTGGATGTGAAAAACCGAGTTTATTCTGTATTTCAGCGTGTCCAAAATCATGCCAGTAGTAGAGATGTTTGCTCTTATAATGGTCTATTATCTCTTTAATTTCTTCAAAATTCGGAATTTCATTTGGAAAAAATCTTGTTTCTATTGCAAGGTTTACTTTTTTTTCTTCTGCATAGGTAATAATTTGATCTAAGGATTTATATAAAAAATTGAAATATTTATTTTTATTTAGATTTCGTGTAGTTATGAAAGAATTTTTATATTCTTGATATAGTTTTGAATTAATACCAAAATCTGAAACAAATTTATATAGTTCAATTCCACTAGGTTGTGTAAAAATTTCACCTAAGTGTAAAATTACTGCTTTTGCTTCTAAATAATTTGCATAATCTATAGTTCTTAAAGTATACTTTACTGCTAGATCACGTTCAACTTCGTCAGGAGAAGTTAATGAATAAACATTAAAACCATATTTTCCTTCAGGAATATTTTCTACAGCTGGACAAAAATTATGTAGAGTTAAAACTTTGATTTCTTGTTTTTTAACATCTTGATATATTTTATTCATCCATTCAATTGGGATGTCTGCATTTAGTTCAAGAGAGTCAACTCCTAATTTGAAAAGTTCAGATTTTATTTCTTCCCACAAAATAAGTTTTTTTATTATTTTTCTTGAAAAATATACTGTTGAAATACCTAAGTTCATATATTTTATAACT
>JANXCA010000027.1 GCA_025060535.1 Endomicrobiia bacterium
TTCTTGCAAGATCCGCTATAGCAGAAGTTATTGCTGCTTCTCTTGCCAATGCCAAATTTGCTCTTTTTTCTGAAAATCCTATCCCTGTGATTATCTCTCCAGTAATTTCCTCTGGAAGTTGAACAAACGGTGTAGCTTCCTCATAATCAGATTTAATTTCTTTTCTAATATCCGGAATTTTTTTTGGACTACAAGAAAATAAAAGAAATACTAAACTTGTAATTATTAAAATTATTTTACTCATAAAA
The DNA here is from genome assembly GCA_025060535.1 of Endomicrobiia bacterium. GTDB lineage: Bacteria > Elusimicrobiota > Endomicrobiia > DTEH01 > DTEH01 > JANXDG01. Next base: position 249 of record JANXCA010000027.1, read on the forward strand.
TTATTAGGAATTTCAAAAAATTACTATAAAAAAACTAAAAAGGTACTTCTTCATCTATATCCTGTGCATATTCTGTTTCATTAGAAGAAAATGATGAATTTATATTTTTACCACCTTCTTCAGTAGTAATTGTCTCTATTGATTTCTTACCTAAAAACTCTAATGTGTCAACTACAACTCTAGGTGTAACATATGTTGAATTGTTTTTTTGTGTCTTTATAATTTCTAATCTACCTGTAATAGAAATCGCCTTACCCTTTGTAAGATATTTTGCTAATTTTGTAGCACGTTCTCCCCATATAATAATATCAACAAAGACTGCAGGTTTATCTTCAGGCCTTAAATCTTCTCTTAACGCTAAAGTTGTAACACAAAACTGTTTCCCTGTAGAAGTGCTAACCACTTTCGCATCTTTTGCTAAATTACCAGAAAAGATTACTAAATTCATGGTTATTCTCCTTTAATTATTTGCCATCTTTTTTATTTTACCATTATACCTATACCTATTAGTATATACGAAATAATAATTATTACTGGAGATAGAAAACTCGCCCAATTATCTCCCTCAGGATTTGTAAACTTCAACAATAAAAAACCAATGGCAAGTAATAATACACTAAAAATTATTATTTTTACTCCTTTCTTACTTAAACCTTCTTCAAACTGAACCTCTTTTTCTTTTATAGAAAGTTTTCCCTTTTTACCAGCAACTAAAGATGTTTTTGGAGACTTCATTTCTATTATTTATACAAAAATATATTTAGTTTTTTCAATAACAAAAAATTTATTTATTTTTAAAAATCTCCTCTATTTCTTTTTTCTTTTTCTCAAAATACTCATCAATTTGCGTAGTAATCCCTTCTAGTGTTTCTATTTTTTTTAATCTTTCTTCTAATCTGTTAATCTCTTTAAGCAAAAACTCAAATCCTTCTGCTATTGGATCAGGAAGTTTATTATGTTCTAACATTTGAATTTGCTCAGGAGTAAACCCCAAACTTATTCTACCAGGAACACCCACCACTGTTGCTCCTTGAGGGACATCTCTTAAAACAACCGAACCAGCACCTATTCTAGCATTGTCTCCTACTTTTATGTTTCCTAATAATATCGCTCCTGCTCCTATAATAACATTATTACCTATAGTAGGATGTCTTTTACCCTTAGATAAAGAAACTCCTCCTAAAACTACTCCTTGATAAATTAAGACATCATCTCCTATCTCTGCTGTTTCTCCTATAACTACTCCCATACCATGGTCTATAAAAACCCTTCTTCCTATTTTTGCACCAGGATGTATTTCTATACCTGTAAAAAATCTACTAATATGAGAAATCAATCTGGAAAGTAAATATAATTTTTTCTTATATAACCAATGAGCAATTCTATGTAACCATAAAGCATGTAAACCTGGATAACACAATATGACCTCTAATATACTTTTTGCTGCTGGATCTTTTTTAAAAACAGTTTCTATGTCTTCTTTAATTAATTTTATTATAAACATAATAATTAATCACATAAGTTGCTTTATCCGCATAAGTTGAGTAATATTTGTTCTTTCAAGTTCATTGAGTTTATTCACTATAAATCTAATCTTTTCTTTAATTTGAGGAATTAATATATACTCTAAGGCATTAACTCGCCTACGAGTTGTTTGAAGAGCTTTTGCCATTTCCTCACATAAAACCTCTAAATTGCTCATTTCTAATATAACTTCGTAAATTTCACTTAACTTTTTAACAATATAATTAAAGTGAGGATCAGAAAATAATATTTCAAAAGAATTAATCTGTTGTAATTTATATTCTTTAAATTTTATATTATATTTATTCAACATCCTCTCCTCAAATGTAAATTTATAATTATTAAATACTATATCAAAAAAATTTTCTACTTCAGAAGAGGTTTTATAAGATAAAACAATTTTAATATGCTTATATATTTCTTCTAACTGAGTCTCTATTTTTGTTCTTAAATTTAGCAGATGAAAAATAGAATTATTAAATTCTTTGGTGAGTTGTTCTTGTTTATCTTTTAATAATTTATGACCTCGAACAGCAAATTTCAACCTCTTGCGCAATTTCAGCAGATTCATTCTATTAGCATTAATTTTTATTTTCATCTTTTTATGTTTTTTATTGTTATAATTACTAAGTGTTGATTTTTATACCAAAAATTTATACTTAAAATCAATATATATTATGGAAAAATTTATATTTTCATCGCTTAAAATTTTTTTTTGGATATTTATAGGTGGTATAATAAAATTTATAGTAAAAAATTTAAAAATTTATAGCATAAATCGCATAATAAATTATATTATTGATTTTATTATATTTATCTTAGTTCCTTATTTCGTAGGAATAAATATATGGAAATATGGTTTAACTAAAGAAAAAACTATCCCTATCATAACTCTCTTCTTCGCAATAATGTCAATTTCTTATTTCATCACTAAATACATCACAAAAAAATATAACTTTTTATTTCAAGAAGTTTTTTTTCCTCTGACTTTTATGAATACTCTATATTTAGGAATCCCTGTTACTGAATATTTTGTAGCTCCAGATGCTATATATTACCCGATTATTTACTCTATAATTGTAACTTTCGTGCAGTTTACTTTAGTCATTTATATTTTTAAAAAAAATCCAACCCCGGTGAATTTAAAACCATACTATGTTATCATATATGTGTCTATAATGACATTTTTACTAAATAAATTCAAAATAGAACTTCCACATTTCATAATATGTTCATCCCATATTATCTCACCTATACTTTCACCTTTAATGCTTTCTATTATGGGATATTCTATAAAGTGGAAAAATTTAATAAATAACATAAGATTACATATTTTTACTAATTTATTTAAAATGGTCATAATTTTTATTGTTTCTGTGATTATACTGTATATCTTCGACTCTATTTTTCCTTTGAATAAAGGATTTATCAAAAGTATAGTTTTAATATCTATTTTACCATCAGCAATTATAAATTATATAATCTTAGAAAAGATGAAAATAAATGTGGATTTTACAATAGGAGAGATATTTTGGGGAACGTTTATAACTATTTTTTTACTTCCTTATTTTTCAGAAATTTTAGAAATTTTACTTTTAATAATAAAATAATACTCTAAATTCTTCTCTGTGTAATCTGTGAAATTTCTTTATCTAATTCTATTACCTTTGTTTTTTCAGAAGACATTACACAATGTCCTTCAAAAATTGCACCTTCACCAATAGACAAAGTAGAGGTATGAATATCTCCTAAAAGTTGAGCACCAGGTTGAAGTTCTATACTCTCTGTAGCTGTTACATTACCATTTACTTTTCCACCAATAATTACAGACTGTGCTGTAATATCTCCTTGAACATAACCTTTGGAACCAACTATTACTTGAACCGCCTCTATTATGTTACCCTCTAACTTCCCATCTACCCTAACAGAACCCTTACTCTTTATACTACCTTGAAAAACTGTTCCTTCTCCTATTATAGTTTCTATTTCTTTAGGAACATTTAAAGATTTTTTAGCAAACATAGAATTTCTCTCCTTTTGTTAGAAAAAATTTAAAAACTTAAATTAACCTCTAAAAAAATCTTCTGGATTTAAAAATTTTACCGGATTGCAAAGCTTATTATCTTTCCAAACTTCATAATGTAAATGTGGTCCTGTAGCAGTACCTGTATCTCCCATAAGTCCTATTATCTCACCTCTTACTACTTTCTGTCCTGTTTTTACTTTTATAGAGGACAAATGACCATATACAGTAACATATCCATAATCATGTTGAATTACCACCACTTTCCCATAACCTTCTTGCCAACCAACAAATTTTACTACTCCATTAGCCGTAGCAAAAATAGGAGTCCCTTTTTGATTAGCAATGTCTATACCTGTATGAAAATGTTCAATTTTATATATAGGATGAATCCTTCTGCCAAAAGGTGATACTACATTTCCATAACATGGCCATATTAAAGGAGTGGCATAATAAAGTGATCTTTGATATTTAACATAATTTATAATTTCATCACAACTTTTTATAATATCATCTGCATATTTTCTTATTAACTCAAAATGTTCTTTATAATCAACTAAAGAAACATCTTGTGGAGACTTTGAAATCTGTTGCAAAAATTTAGACTGTTGAAATAAAGGACCTCCTTTCCCAAAATTTTCATCAAATGTTTCCAAAATAATTTCCTTTTTAGATTTCATATTTAACATTTTTCGCAAAATCTGATCTCTCTCCTCCACTTTAGCTAAAAACTCCCACGTCTTAGAAAGTTCTTTGTTAATATACTCATATTTTGTACCTAATACTAACGATTTAATCTTTGCAGACCAATAATCTATATGCCTTGTAGCAAAATAAACAGAAACTCCAGTAAATAATGTCCACATAAATAAAAGAAAAATCAAAAAAGATAATGAGAAACTTTTTTTGATCGGTTCTTTAGGAGAGTGGCAAATAAACATACAAGTAATTGGCAAAGAAAGTATTTTTTTTAAGTTATGAAATACCTTCATAGTCTCTATAATTATATTAAAATATATTTCATTATTTTGTCAACATAAATCAAAATTTTTCCATAAAGTATTCCCATATACATCAATAGCAACTATACCCTCAAAACCTTCTACCCAATACTTATACATAGCCTCGGTTTCCAATTCAGGATAAGCTACTAACTCCACTGATTTTACCCATCTATTTATAAGTGCACCACAACCTCCATAAGTGATTAAATAAATCGCTCCATATTTCTTACAAAACTCCACTACCTTAGAGCTCCTGTAACCTTTGCCTATCATTATTCTAACTCCGAGTGATAAAACTTTTTCTGTATAATCATCCATTCTATAAGAAGATGTAGGACCACAAGAACCTATTACAAATCCTTCTTTCGCTTCAGTAGCAGCACAATAATAAACAGCAGAATTTTGAAAATTTATATTAGAAATCTGACTAACTTGACCACTATGAATTTTTTTATGAACTTGATCACGAAAAACAAATAATTCTCCGGTAATACTTACTTTATCACTTATCTTTAAAGAATGTAAGATCTTTGTATCTTTAAGTGGAACAAATATCTTGTGAGTATTCAAATTTAAATTACATTCTTCTAATATCATGCTTTATAACCTTATACTTCCCCTTCTATAAGAGTGACATTGTAAGTTTATACTTACAGGTAAAGTTGCTATATGCGTTGGTAATGTTTCTATAAACACATCTAACACTGTTGTTTTCCCACCCAATCCGAGAGGACCTATATTTGATAAATTAATCTGTTGCTTAAGAAAAATTTCAGTTTCTGCATAAAATTCTTTTTTATTTCTTTCTCCAATTTTTCTTAGAAGTGCCTTTTTTGTCATACATATGTTAGTATCTATGCTCCCCCCTAACCCAATACTTACAACTACAGGGGGACAAGTAAACATTAACATATTTTTAACCTCATTAATTATATATTTTATTATTTCCTGAAATTCAGTAGTTGGCAAAAATAAATTTAACCTACTCATATTTTCAGAACCGCCACCACGAATCAAAATAGATACTTCACATTCATTTTCATTTTCTTCTTTGTAGTCTACAAAAAAGGTAAAAAAATTGAAATTATTTCTTCTAAATAGAGGATCCTCCACAGAAGATTTTCTAAATTTTTCTTGGTTATATGTTTCTGTTACTATCTCATTTAAAACTTCCTTTAGATTAAAATCAAAGTATACATTTTTTCCAATATTTAAAAAAAACTGAGGAATACCTGTATCTTGACAAAGAGGCAATTTTAGGCATGAAGAAATTTCAGCATTTTTTAAAATTTTTAATAAAGCATCTTTTGCTAATCCTTCTTCTATTTTAATTGCTTCTTTTATTGCTAATATTACATCTTCGGGAAGAAAATAATGAGTTTGTATAAGCAAATTTTTTACATTTCTTTTAAACTCTTCTTTTTCAATTATTCTCATAGAAACAATTCTAAACACTAACCTCTAGCAATAGCTATAACACCAGTCCTTACTAATTCTTTTATTCCATATGGTCTTAAAAGTTCAATAAAAGCACTTAATTTATCCTCATCACCAGTAATCTCCAAAACTAATGTCTGATGGGACACATCCACAATTTTTGCACGAAATATCTCTGCGATCTCTATTATCTCTGCACGTGTCTTATTTGTTGCATTTACTTTTACTAAAACCAAATCTCTTTCTATATGTTTCACTTTGGAAAATTCATAAACTTTTATTACATCAATAAGTTTATTTAATTGTTTCTCCACCTGTTCTAAAATTTTTTCATCACCACGAACTATTATGGTCATGCGAGAAATATCAGGATTTTCCGTCTCACCTACTGCTAATGAATCAATATTATAACCCCTTGCCGCAAAAAGAGTAGCAATTCTAGCTAATACCCCAGGTCTATTATAAACTAACGCAGATATTGTATGTCTTTTTATCTCTGTCATATTTTTCTCCAAAATTAAAAAATTATTATATTATGCTAAACTAGTAATAACTTCATCCAAAGATGCACCTGCAGGTACCATAGGAAAAACATTTTCTTCTGTTTCAATCCAAAAATCAATTATTACAGGTTTATCTTCTATCTCAAATGCCTTCTTTAGCACAGGTACTACTTCTTCTTTTTTAGTCACCCGAAAGCCTTCTGTTTTATATGCTTTAGCTACTTCTATAAAATCCGGAACAGGTTCACATTGAAACTTACCTAATTTTTTAGTACATAAATAAGTTTGAGAATATCTTTTAGAATAAAATAACTCCTGCCATTGTCTTACCATGCCTAAATATCCATTATTCATAATACATACTATCACATTTACTTTATTTACTACAGCAGTAGCCAACTCTTGTATATTCATCTGAAAAGATCCATCTCCAGCTATAACTATTACTTTTTCATTAGGTTTGCCTAACTTCGCTCCAATTCCTGCAGGAAAACCATATCCCATAGTTCCTAATCCTCCAGAAGAAAGAAACTTTCTAGGACCATTTGGTTTATAATACTGTGCTGCCCACATCTGATGTTGGCCAACTTCAGTCACAACAATAGCATCTCCCTTTGTTAACTTCGTGATTTCTTCAATCACATATTGAGGTCTTAACTTTTCATCATTCTTATAAGTCAAAGGATATTTCTTTTTCCACTCTTCTATCTGTTGTAACCATTCTGGATGTTTTTTGGGTTTTACAATTTTTAATAAATCTTGTAATACCATCTTACAATCTCCAACCACAGGTATATCTGCTACTACATTCTTGGAGATACTTGTTGGATCTATATCTATATGCGCTATATGTTTAGCTTTTGGTGCAAATGCTGCAAGTTTTCCAGTACATCTATCATCAAACCTAGCACCAACTGCTACTATTAAATCAGCATTTTGCATAGCTAAATTCGCATATACAGTTCCATGCATACCTAACATTCCTAACGACAATCTGTGGTCGCAAGGAAAACTTCCTATAGCCATCAAAGTAGTAGTAACAGGAATATCGCATCTTTCAGCAAGTTCTTTAAGTTCTTCAGAAGCACCAGAAATTATTACACCACCACCAACATATAAAACAGGTTGTTTTGAATTATTTATCGCATCTGCTAATTTTTTTATTTGTAAAGGATGTCCTTTATATGTAGGTTTATAAGAAGGTATCTCAATTTTTGAATTCCATATAAATTTCGTTTTTGCCCTTTGAACATCTACCGGGATATCTATCAATATAGGTCCCGGTCTTCCAGTGGAGGCTAAATAGAATGCTTCTCTCATAACTCGAACCATATCTTTTACATCTTTCAATAAATAATTATGTTTGGTAATAGGACGAGTAATTCCTGTAGCATCTGCTTCTTGAAAAGCATCATTTCCTATAAGATGTGTAGCCACCTGACCAGTAAAAGCAACAATTGGTACCGAATCCATATAAGCAGTAGCAATACCTGTAGTTAGATTGGTAGCTCCAGGACCAGAAGTAGCTATACAAACTCCAACTTTACCTGTAGCACGAGCATACCCATCAGCCATATGAGCTGCTGCTTGTTCATGTCTGGTTAATATAAATCTTATTTTTTTACTGTCATATAATCTATCAAAGATAGGCAACACTGCTCCTCCAGGAATACCAAATATAATCTCCACACCTTCTCTCTCTAATACTTCTAAAAAAATTTCTGCACCTGTTTTTTCTTCATCTGTTTTTTTCTTAACAGACACCATTTTATATTAATACCTCCTTATATATCTCAAAGAAGAATAATTAAGAATTTCTTTATATAATCTTTCTATACTAGCTACCATTTTATCAAAGTCAAATTTTTCATAAAAATATCTCTTAGCATTAAAAGAAAGTTTTTGTTTTAATTCTTTATCTGTCAGTATAGCATAAACTTTTTCTGCTACAGAATAGATATCATGAGGAGGAAGTAAAAAACCAACTTCTTTATCTAATACCACTTCAGGTACACCTCCTGCATTATATCCCACAACAGGTACTCCACAAGCTAAAGCTTCTATAAAAGCAACTCCAAAAGGTTCTTCATAAGAAAGCAAAACAAAACAATCAGCAATATGTAAAAGGTCTATCACATCTTCCCTTCTACCTAAAAGTTTTACCTCATCATAAAGATTATATTGTTTTATCAATTTTTCTATTTTTCTCCTCTCTTTACCTTCTCCTACAATTAAAACTAAAAAATTATTAATTTTTTCTTTTAGAACCTTTACAACCTCTATCAAATCTGAAAAACCTTTAGTAGGATATAGATTACCAACACTTATGATGATTTTTCTATTTCCGTTACTAAAAATTTTCTTAAGCCGTTCAATATTTTGCAAATTAACTTTTAATCTTTCTTTTGGAATAGCATTATATATCACCTCTACTTTGTCATTTCCTAATCCATTTTCTTTTATTAATACATCCTTTACTACTTTTGAAATTGCTATTACTTTGGATTGCGATATCTTTATAAGAAATGAACTTAATGAACTAATTTTAGAAAACAGCCTTCGATGAATAACTACAGGAGTAGAAGTAATTATTCCTATAACTAAAGCTACTGCATAATCTCTTCCAGTATGAACATGTATTATATGAGGCTTCCATTTTATCACAAAAAAAAGAACTTTTATTAATTCATCAGCAAAATTAAAAAAACTTATGTAAGGGAAATTCTTTTCTTTAACTTTTTTTTCAAATAAAGTGTTTTTTCTACATATTACATAAACTTGATAATTAAGAGATATAAAATAATCTGCTAACTCTAAAGTTCTAAATTCTGCTCCTCCTAAACACTTAGCAGAATTCCATTGTAAAATTTTCATCTCTTAGGTTTAAGAACTGCTCCTTCGGAAGCTGATGATACAAGTTCACAATATCTAGCAAGCCAACCTGTTTTAAATTTTTTCTGTCTAAGTTCCAAATCTCCTTGAAGTTTAGCTAACCTTGCTTTAAGTTCCGTAGCAGTTAATCTTATATTTAATTGTCTATTAGGTATGTCTATATCTATAATATCTCCATCTTTTACTACCCCAATAGGACCACCTGCTGCTGCTTCAGGAGAAACATGACCTATACACGGACCTCTTGTTCCCCCTGAAAATCTTCCATCTGTAATAAGAGCTACTTTATCAGCTAAGCCCATTCCTTGAATTAGACTAGTAGGACCTAACATTTCTCGCATTCCAGGACCACCTTTAGGACCTTCATATCTTATAACTATAACATTTCCTTTTTTAATTTTACCACCTAGAATTGCTCTCACTGCTTCCTGTTCTGAATCAAAAACAACAGCTGGCCCTGTAAATTTTCTCATCTCAGGAGCAACTGCAGATTGTTTTACTACCGCTCCTTCTGGTGCTAAATTTCCATATAAAATCGCTATACCACCTTCTGTAGAATAAGGTTTTTTCACTCTAATTACATTTTCATCTAATATTTTTCCACTCTGTGCTATATCTAGTATATTTTTTCCACTACAAGTAATATTTGGTTTTAAAAATTTCTGTAAAGCATTAAGCACTGCTGGAATTCCTCCTGCTTTATGTAAATCTTCCATATATAAATCTCCAGCAGGTTCAAGTCTTACTATATTCGGTACTAACCTAGAAACTTCATCAAATACTTTAAGATCCAAATCTACACCACCTTCATAAGCAATTGCTTTTAGATGCAACACAGTATTAGTTGAACCTCCTAAAGCTAAATCTACAACTATCGCGTTATATATAGAATTAAAATTAAGTATTCTAAATGGAGTTAAATTTTCATAAACCATCTGAACTATCCTTCTTCCTGACTCATATGCTATCCTCTTTTTTTCAGATGAAATAGCTAAAGTTGTAGCACAATATGGTAAAGAAAATCCCATTGCTTCCAAAATACATGCCATGGTGTTAGCAGTATATAATCCTTGACAAGAACCAGCAGTTGGACAAGCATTACATTCAAGCATAAATAACTCTTCCTCTGTAATTTTTCCTGCTTGATATAAACCAACTGCTTCAAAAGTGTCCCTTACAAGAGATCTTCTTTTTCCTTTATAGAAACCTGCCAACATTGGACCACCAGTTACAACAATTGTAGGAATGTTAGTATTTACTCTAACTGCACCCATCACCATTCCAGGAATTATTTTATCACAACTTCCTAATAAAACTAATCCATCAAAACAATGTGCTTTTACCATAGATTCAATAGTGTCTGCTATTAATTCTCTAGAGGGAAGTGAGTAATGCATACCAATATGACCCATTGCAATACCATCACATATGCCAGGAACACCAAATATAAAAGGTACACCTCCTGCTTCTACTATTCCTCTTTCTATCCATCTTTCAAGTTCTCTAAGATGAATATGGCCAGGGACTATATCACTATAAGCAGAGGCTATCCCTATAAATGGTTTATCTAAATCGGAATGTGATATACCTACTGCATAAAGTAACGCACGATGAGGAGTTCTTGTAACACCTTTTTTAATTTCATCGCTTAATAATTCTTTTTTTAATTCTTGTCTTTTAGAAAGTTCTAACTGAGCAGTTTTTTTTCTTCTACCTCTTTTTCTTTTTTTCATATTTTATAACTCCTCACTTTTTTTAATCCTAATACTTTTATCTCTATCTTTTATCAATTCAATTTTTGCTTTATATTCTGAAATTTTTTCTATAATCTCATCTATTGTCTCTTTTACTATATATTGATTTCCTGTAGTCAAAATAATTTTTGTTTCTGGTATAGCTTCAATACTTTCTATCAACTCTAAATTCAAGACAATTTCTTGGCCATTTAGTTTATGTAACTTTATCATTATTTATATAAAATTTGAAATTTTATACAATTTTTTTTATTTTTAAATCAATACTTTCTCAAAATCATTTTAAGAACTTCATCAGGAGTTATCATTTTCAAACAGATGTTATTTTTACAATACTTCATCTTATGTTGATTACAAGGAGCACACTTAGTAGGTTTGGTTATAACACTTACATTCTTACCATATGGTATCCATCTTTCTTCTCCTGGAATATAAAGTCCTATTACTTTTATACCTAATACAGATGCTATATGAATACCTCCAGTTGCCACAGACACATAGACATTTAATTTTTTAAGTATATCTATGAATTCACTCAAAGAAGTTAAATTTACTAAATCAAAAAATTTTTTATCATTAATCTCTATTCTGTTGTGTAATGAATTTTTACCTAATAAAATTACTTTATAACCCTCCTTTATTAATTTATAAGATATCTCCTTAACATACTCTAAAGGCCACCTTCTAGCATCATTTGCAATAGAAGCATAAGTAATACCTATTACAGGTAAATTATCTTCAAAAATGTAGTCATATTTAGTAGTAGAAACCTCATTGATATAGATTTCCGGTTCTCTTTTCTTTATAGAATAACCTAATGATTCTAAAATAAAAAGTATGTAATCAATATAGTGTTTTTTTTCTTTCTCAATAATTTTTTTAGTTAAAAGAAAACCTCTTTTATCATGTGGGTATCCAATTCTTTCTTTTATCCCAGCTATATAACTAATAAAAGCAGATTCAAAATTACCAGAAAGTAAAAACACTATATCAAATTTTTCGTTTTTTAAATTTTTATAATTTCTGAAAAAATTATTTTCATATAAAATCACTTTATCAACATAAGGACAATTTTTAGCTAATTCATATACTAATGGTTTAACACATAAAACTATATATTCTGAGGGTAGGTTTCTTCTAAGTTCTCTATAAAAAGGAGTTGCTAACACAAAACTTCCAAAAGTGTCTGGACCTCTTATTAAAATTTTTTTCATTGCATTACAAAATCTAAAGCAACTTTTATTAATCTATCTATTGGAAAATTTTTTATACAATAAATACCTTTACATTTCTTCTTATAACAAGGAGAACACGATAAAGCTGAATAAACAAGTCTAACATTTTGAGGATAAGGACCATATTTTTGTGGTAGTGTGGATGTAAAAAATATTAAAGTTTTTGCACCAACTGCTTCTGAAATATACGCAGGACCGCTATCAGGAGTTATCACCAATGACGAAAGTTTAAATAAATATCCAAGTTCTTTCAAATTGGTTTTTCCTACTAATGAAACAATTCTTTCACTTCTAAAACTACTTAAAATTTTATTAATAAACTCAATATTATCTAAAGCACCTACTAAAACTATATAATAATCTCTATTTAACTTCTCAATAAGAGCACTAATTAAAGCGATATATTGTTTTAATGTTAACATTTTTGTCTCTCTTGAAGAACAAGGAGAGATTATTATTAATTTTTTATCAAATATATCTAATTCTAAAAGTTTTTTTTCAACTGATTTTTTAACTTCTTCAAAATCTATTCCATAAAAATCTAATTTTTTTACTTCAGAAAACATATCCTTTTTATCTAACTTAAGAAAATCAAATAACTTTTCCACTATCATCACACATTCGCTACGATATGGCCTAGTAATATCTTTATTTATAGTTAGACTTAAAAGAAAACTACTCATTTCTTCATTTACTCCCACAGAAAATTTAGGTTTACTTAGAAAACTTACAAATGAATTAAAAAATGTTGTTCTAAACAATAAAACATAATCAGGCTTAAAATTAACTACATTTTTTATCACAAAATATCTAGACAACTTAAGTATCATTCCATCTATATTTGGATTGTCCTCAAGGAGTAGTTTAAGTTCTGGTTTTAATACTACTAATACTTCAGCATAAGGTATCTTTCTTTTTATTACTCTTATTGCTGGTGTAGTCATTAAAATGTCTCCGATATAATTTGGCAAAAAACATAAAATCTTCATATGAGATATTTTGAAAAATTTTCTATAACGCAATCAAATACCTCTTCTGTTGTAATTTCTTTCATACATATATTATCTTTGCAAATCGTTTTTATCCCACAAGGGGAACATTTTAGGTTTTTATAAATGTATCTTGATTTTTTATTATAAGGATAAAACCATTCAGGATTAGATGGACCAAACAAAACTAAAGTTGGCTTATCAAGTGCTGCTGAAAGATGTGCTATACCATTATCATTACTTATTACTATATCACACATATTTACTATAGAAGGAATTTCTTTTAAACTAACCTTTCCAATTAAGTTTTTATATTCAACTTCTAAAGTATCTTTAATACTATCAAACAAAACTTTTTCTTCTGGTAGGCCTACAAAAACAAATACTAAATTACCAAAGTAATTCTTAAGTAAATTAATAAGTTTTAAAAAATTATAAGCTGGCCAAATTTTATGTGACCCTCTACTACCTAAAGAAATTAAAATATATTTTTTAGCTTCATTAAACTCTAAAATTTCTTTCGCTTTATTTTCTTGAGATAACGGAATTTTAATCCAAGGCAACATATCTATAGGCAAAGGTATGTTTTTGGATTCTTTCTTTGATAAGTATTCTACAACTTGATAATTTCTTTCTACAGCATGAAGTCTCTTATCAAATTTAGCTACTGGATTTACAAAAAGAAAAGAAAATTCTCTTATAAAACTTGTTGAAATTACTTTTTTATATTTTATTAAGTAACCTAAAAAAGAAGTTCTTAATAAGACTTGAAGATCAATTATTAAATCATAATCTTCTCTTCTTAATTCTTTTATCAACCTTATATATTCTTTAATACCACCGCTATAACGCCATACAATAATTTTATCTACTAAAATAAAATTATCTAATATATCTTTAAATTTATCAAAAACCAACCAATGAATTTCACACCCACTATATAAATGCTTCAAACCTATAGCAACAGGTAATGAATGAATAATATCTCCTAAACCTGATGGTTTTATTATTAAAATTTTCATATGACTATAAATTTTTTCATTAATTCTATATTTTTTTGTGTAACTCCTTTCAATTTTTTTACTGTAATTTTTGCATTTTCTCCTATATTTGCATATTTTTGAGGATTTTTTAAAATGTCTCTCACCACATTATACAACTCATCTAAATCTTTAACACAAATGGCAGCTTTATTCTTTAACAATATCTTAGCTGGATGTAAAAAATTATGAATATATTTTCCAAAAATAACTAATTTACCTAAAGAAGCTGGTTCTATTATGTTTTGTCCTCCATAAGGCAAAATACTTCCACATACAAAAGCTATATTGGAAATTTGATAAAATTTTTTAAGCTCTCCATAAGTATCAATAATTAAACATTTAAAATTGTCCTCGTTATTAGTCTTACTAATTTGAGTTCTTAGTTTATAAGTAATTTTTTCTTTTTTTAGTATTCTACATATTTTCTTGTTAAGTTTTAAATGTCTTGCAGATAATATAAATTTTATATTAGGTTCGTATAAAAACTTTTTGATAAATTTTATTATTAATTTTTCTTCTTTTTCTCTTATACTGCCAAACATAATAATAAAATCATCGTGTGAAAAATAAAAATCTTCTCTTTTTATATCACAAATTTCTTCTTCTGCATCGTCATACTTCATATTCCCTGTAATTATTAACTTATCTTTTTTGACTCCTAAATTTAAAAATCTAATATAATCAATTTCTTCTCTAACTAAAAAATAATCAATTTTATCAATAACATTTTTAAAAAAACAATTGAAAAGTTTCATAAAAATGTATGTTCTTTTAGATATCCTTCCATTTAAAAGAAAAATTTTACATCCATATTTCTTTAACAAGGTTATATAATTAGGCCAAAGTTCTGTTTCTATTATTATAAAAACTTTCGGTTTTACTTTTTTTATGAATTTTTCAACAAAGAAATAATAATCTAATGGTAGAATATAGACATCCTTATGAAAATTAAAGGCAAAATTTTTAGCAGATATAGTGGTAGTGGTAAGAAGAATTTCAGAACTTTTTATATTTAATGATCTTACTAAATTACTCAATAATCTTAATGCTATTTTTACTTCTCCCAATGAAGCACAATGAATCCAAATAGGATATTTTTTAGAAATTTCTAATTTATAATATATTGACAAAACTGGATAAAAAATTATCATAACAAACGTCATTATAAAGTTATATATTATTAGTGAAGAAATGTTCATAAAAGAGATTTTCTATAATAAGAAAAGAATTAATTTTAAAGAAATATTTGTTAATATTCCAGCAAATATATCATCTATCAATATACCCCAACCGGACGGCAGTTTTTGTAATTTTTTAAAACCAAATATTTTAAAAATATCTAAAAATCTAAAAATAAAAAAACCCATCATTAAATTTAAAAAACTTAACCGTATATTAAACATAGAAATAAGAAAACCTACAACTTCATCTATAACTATTCTTCTGTCATCTTTATTACAAAAATTTTTTTCAGCTAAACTACTAATATATACACTAACAGATAAAAACAATATAATTATTACTAATTTTATTAAAAAACTTAATTTATCAAACAAAAAAACTAAAGGGAAACTTGCTAATGTAGCAAGCGTTCCTGCTGAAGGTAAATATCCTATATAAAAATAAGTAGCTAAAATTTCTATAAGAAATTTTTTAAATTTCAATTTTTAGTAAATTGTTCCCAAATTAAATTTCGATATTTTATTATGTAAATCACTCCTGAAGCTAAAGTGAAAAAAGAAATAAAAATCATTATCATTTTAGGATATAACTCTATTATATACCAACTTATGGTTAAATTAGATATGTAGTTTTTAAAAATCAAAATCAATATAATTGATATTATAGCAATATTTTGTAAAAAAGTTTTTATTTTAGCTGTTTTATCTGCTGGCATTGAATAATTTGAATCTATACTTCTTAACCAAGTTATTATATAGTCTCGCAAAATTATAATTATAACTGTCCATACGGGAATCTTCAGCTCACTAAAATTCAAAAAGCTTATAAAGGCTGTAGTAATCAATAACTTATCTGCTAAAGGATCTAAACTGCTACCTATTTTTGTTACCATATTTTTTTTTCTAGCTACTATCCCATCTAAAGTATCCGTAATACCTCCAAAAATAAAAACTAAAAGTGCTAAAATTCTCGTTAAAATGTAGTCTGTCAAAATCAAAATTAAAAATAAAGGAACTAATAAGATCCTAAATATAGTAATTTTTGTAGCTAAATTCATCTAATTACTTTATTTCTATAATTTTGGTATTTGTAGATTTCTCTATTTCAAATTCTGATTCTAAGTATTCAAAATTAACTTCGTAATTCTGAAGATCCGTTTCAACTATATACTTCTCCGAAACCATAGAAATTTTTCGGGGGAAAAGAGTGTCTTTATCTAACCACATAACAAATTTAGTTTCTTTTGGAAGTAAAGTAGATCTATTTTTAGAGTGAAGTTTATTACTGTACTTTGTAGATAAAACATAGTACTTTTCTTCTTCTGCAACCAATTTAAGACCTGTTTTTTTTATAAAATCAACAACTGTATACTTCATATTTTTTTTAGAAAAGATAAGTGGTAAATAATTATGTTCTTTTTCAAAATATCTCTTAGAGTTAAATTTATAAATAATGTCATTCAGGATATCTTTCACATATATCACATTTGAATCTGCTACTATTATCTGTCTAATAGGACTGTAGAGTTCTATTTTTACTTTGTCTGGACGGACATATAAAAAATCTGCTTTTATTTCATATACTTCATTTAGATCTACAAAGTTTATAATCTGACTATAATTAGCTTTAATAGAATTTATCTGAGATTCCTTTTGTTTAATTTTTTCTATTAAATCTTTTAGTTCTATAGAAAAAGAGAAATTTAATGTAAGAAAAAATATTAAAAAAAACTTAAAATTCTTTTTTATTTTTTTCATATTCAGCTATTGCCTCCTCAACTTTATCAAAATTTATACTCCACCTATTAGTTCCTTCGGGCTTATAAATAAAACCCTTAACCTCTAACAAACTTAAAATATCTGTAGCTTTCGCAGAAGATCTAAAATATGCCTTTAGCAAATCTTGAGAAACTCGTTTTCTCTCTTTTATCAATACTAAAGCTGCATATAAATCCTCTGTCTGTTGTTGTTCTTTTTCTTTAATAATTTTTACAGGAGAAGATGACTTAACAATTGGTTCATATTGTGGCTTTATACCTTGTGATTTTATAAAGTTAACAACACTTTCAATATCTTTTTCAGACACATAAGCTCCTTGTAACCTTATAGGCTTAGGTGCACCAGTAGGTAAATACAACATATCTCCTCTACCTAAAAGTTCCTCAGCACCTGTAGAATCAAGTATAACTCTTGAATCAGTTTTAGAAAGTACTTGAAAGGCTATTCTACAAGAAAAATTAGCCTTTATCACTCCTGTTATTACATCTACCGAAGGTCTTTGCGTAGCTAAAACTAAATGAATACCTACTGCTCTTGCCATCTGTGCTAATCTTTGAATAGAATCCTCAACTTCTTTTGGAGAGGTTAACATAAGATCTGCAAACTCATCTATTATTACTACAATATAAGGTTCAATTTGTTTATTCTGTGTAATCATTAATTCATTATATCCATCAATATTTCTTACATTATAAGAGGCAAACTTTTCATATCTATGGTCCATAACTTTCACAAGAGAATTTAAAACTCTTGCCGCTTCTTTAGAAGAAGTAATCACTTTCACATCTTCCGCAGGACAATTTGGATCATAAAGATGCGGTATACCATTGTAATGCATAAGCTCTAATCTTTTAGGATCAATTAAAACTAATTTTAAATAGTCAGGTTTACAAGAATACAGTAAAGAAATTATCATTGAATGAATACATACACTCTTGCCTGAACCTGTAGAACCAGCAATAAGAATATGCGGCATAGGGACAATATCATCTACATATACTTTACCATCCGTTGTCTTTCCTAAAGCAATTGGTAATTTCATTTCTTTAATACTTTTTTGATATTCCTTACTTTCTAATACTTCTCTAATAGAAACTATTTGAGGTTTTTTACGGGGTATTTCTATTCCTATTGTGCCTTTTCCAGGAAGTGGTGCTATTATTCTAATGCTTGAGGCCTTCATTCCTAAAGCAATATTATCTCTTAAAGCACTTACCGATTGAACTTTTATTCCGGGCTCAAGTTGCAATTCATACATTGTAACAACAGGACCACATGAAATATCTACAACTTTAGCAGAAATATCAAACTCTTTGAGAAGTTTCTCTAAATTTTCTGCCTCTTCTGATAAATTAGGCTCATCAAGTGTAGCATTTTGATTATATAAACTTAAAAGCTCTACTTTTGGAAGGATATACTCTTTTGTATCTTTTGTAGTTTTTGTCTCTATTTTTGATGAAAAATCTTCTTTTAAATCTTCTTTTTTAGTATGCTTTGCTTTAACAACTTCTTTTTCCTGTGGATGAGTTGTAGAAGAAATTAGCATAGATTTATCTGGTTTGGTTTGTAACATTTGAATAGTCTGAATTGTACTATCTGACTTTTGTATTTCTCTTTGTTTTATATATCTAGAAACTGGTTGATAAGTTTGGGATGCAGGTTTATTCTTTATTTCTTTTAACCAATTTTGGATATCTAATACTATACTATTGTATAAATTAAAAATCACATCATATAAAGAAATTTCAAATAATAAACTAACCACATATAAAAATATAACTACTAAAGTTATACTACCAAAAATTTCTCCGAATATCCTTTCTGAAATACTAAATACTCCATTTCCAATCCATCCAGATAATTTATCTATTTCTTTTACTTTTATCAAAAGTAAAATTACTTTTATAACTCCAGGAAGTAACAAAATAAAAAAAAATGTCAAAAATATATAATACTTAAAATCATATCTTTTTACTTTTAATATATACCATATCCAATAAAAAGAAAACAAAGGTAATAAAAATTTACTTATACCAAAGGTTGAAGTAAAAAATTTATTTATTTCTAAACCTAAAATTCCAGCATTCTTAGGAAAAATGAAACAATATATTAAAAAAAAATTAAACAATACTATAGAAGTAATAATCCAAATCTTACTTTGAGAACTTGATTTATTACTTTTTACATAAAAATTTTTATATCTTCTGGAAGTCATTTTAATTTTACTTTTACTATCTCATCTAGGACAAGAAATTCAATTTTGTCTTCCCTCGCTAACCATCCAAGTGCAAGATATAAAATAGTATTATCAAGTTTTAAATCAAATTTAAGCCTCAGTAACTCTACAAAATTATTCTTTTCATTCAAATAATTCCAAATTCTACCCGCTACTATTCCTATTTCTTGAGAAGTAAAGTTCATAATG
>JANXCA010000028.1 GCA_025060535.1 Endomicrobiia bacterium
AGTATATTAGACCCTAGAATTAAAACAAAATGGTATGGAAGATATTTCCTTAAAGCACTTCCTGAATGTATGATAACATCGAATATAGAGAAAGTTATTGAATTTTTAAAAGAAAAGAAAAAATTGAAATGAAAATTGGAGTTCATTGTTCAATCAGAAAAGGCTATATAGAAGCTTTATACGAAGCAAAAGAGTTAGGTTGTAACTGTCTTCAGATGTTTACTCATTCTCCACGAATTTGGAAGTTTTCTTTTCCATCAGAAAAAGAGATTCAAATTTTTAAAGAAACAAGAAAAAAACTAAACCTTTTTCCCCTCGTAATTCATACTGCATATTTACCTAATCCAGCAAGTTCAAACGAAGAAATTTATATAAAGACTAGAAATTTATTGCTTCTTGAATTTGAACTTACACAAATATTTGAAGCTGAATATATTGTAATGCATCCTGGAAGTTATTCTGAAGGTAAAACTATGGACGAAGGAATAAAGAACATTGTAGAAAGTATAGATTTCTGTTTTGACAAAATTCTTGATAAATATAAAAATATAAACTTTATGCTACTTTTAGAAAATGTTTGTGGAGGTGGAAGAAAAATAGGGAGAACTTTTCAAGAACTTAGTAAAATAATACTAAAAAGTACATATAAGGACTATATAGGGATATGCATAGATACAGCACATTGTTTTGCATTTGGATATGATATTACTAAAAAAAAGTTTCTAAAAGATATGCTAAATGAAATTAAAAAATTTATTGGTATAAATAAAGTAAAACTTATTCATTTAAATGACTCAAAAGCTCCCCTGAATAGTAAAATTGATCAACACTATCATATTACAAAAGGATTTATTGGAAAAAAAGGAATAAAAAATATACTAAAACACTTCAAGAACCTTCCCTTTATACTTGAAACCCCTAAAGAAACTTCTTTTGATAAAATCTCTCTAAAAGATAAAGAAAACATAAAAATTGTTAAAGAGTTATATTCCCAGATTTCTTCTTAAAATAATAAATATTTTATCTTCTATAAATTCTTTGTTATTTAAGTTTTTTTAATTTATTTTATATATTGACAAATTTGTAATAAAGTGGTATAAAGTGGTATAAAGTAGTACAAAGTTACAGCAAAAAGATGCCAAAAGAAGATATTTTAACTGGAATATCTTTTCATATATTAGACCAAAAAAATAGGTTATTCATCCCTTTAAAATATAGGAATAAGCAAAAAAAATTTGTGATGACTTATGGTTTAG
This sequence comes from Endomicrobiia bacterium, assembly GCA_025060535.1. GTDB lineage: Bacteria > Elusimicrobiota > Endomicrobiia > DTEH01 > DTEH01 > JANXDG01. The sequence continues at coordinate 1,257 of JANXCA010000028.1, forward strand.
ACAATTGTGTAGTTATTTACTCATTTAAAAAGTGGCAAGAGGTTATCAAAAAAATAGAAAATCTTTCTATTAAAAATAAACTATATCAAAGAGCATTTATAAGATTATTTTTTGCTGAGGCAGAAATTGTTGAAATAGATAGACAAGGAAGAATTTTGATTCCTAAAAAATTTAAAGATAGATTTAATTTAGGAAATGAAATTGTCTTAGTAGGAAACAAAGATAAACTTGAAATTTGGTCAAAAGAAGAGTGGTTTAGATACTACAAAGAAGTTTCAAAAATAATTAACAAAATAAAAACACAAATCGAAATATAAAATAGATTGTTTATTAGATGCATATTCCTGTATTGGTAGAAAAAGTTATTGAATTTTTAAACCCAAAAGAAAACCATATATATGTAGATGCCACATTAGGATGTGGTGGATATGTAAGAGAAATCTTTAAAAAGTGTCCTAATTGCAAAATAATAGGAATAGATTTAGATGAGGAGGCAATTCAATTTTGTAATATATATTTTAAAAATTTTATACAAAATGATAATTTAATAATTATCAAAGATAATTTTATAAATTTAAAAAAAATTTTAAAAAATTTGAATATTGAAAAAATTAATGGTGGTATAATTTTTGATTTTGGGTTGTCAATGTTACAGATAAAAAGTGGAAGGGGTTTCAGTTTTAATGATGAATCTTTGGATATGCGAATTGACCCTTCTACAACTAAATTGACAGCTGAGTATATTCTAAATAATTTTTCTGAACAACAACTTTCTGAAATCTTTTATAAGTTTGGTGAAGAAAGATATAGCAAACTTATTGCAAAAAAAATAGTAGAATACAGAAAAAATAAGAAAATTACAAAAGCGAAAGAACTTAAAGAGATTGTTTCTAATATAATAAAAAAGAAGAAAAAAAAGATATTTTTTCCAAGTAATAAAGAAATTTTAGAAATAAAATTCACACCTGCTACAAAAGTATTTCAAGCTTTAAGGATTTTTATAAACAACGAATTAGAGAATATAGAAAAAGGAATTGATGAAGCAATTGATGTTTTAGATAAAAATGCTAAAATAATAGCAATTTCTTATCATTCTTTAGAGGACAGAATAGTAAAAAATAAATTTAGAGAAAGAAAAGACTGTAAAGTAATTACAAAAAAACCAATAACTCCTGACATATTGGAAATAAAAACTAATCTTTCAGCAAGAAGCGCAAAAATGCGAGTAGCTGAAAAAATATGAAATATAAAAAAAATTATTCTAAAGGCTACAAATTAATTTTTTATTTTTTAATTTTAGGTATGTTTATTTTTTATTTAAGAACACAATACTTAATTATACTCCTTCAAAATAAAATTAAAGAAACTTATGATAAAATTTTAATTTTAGAAAGCGAAAATAAAAAATTATCTATTGAACTACAAAAACTGTTAAGTGAAGAAAGACTAAAACAACTATCAAAACAACTAAACTTAGTTCCTATAACTCAAAAAGATATAATAATTATTGAATAATTATGAATAAAGACAGATGGATTATAATAAAATTTACTTTTTTGTTTCTTCTACCATCAATCTTTATATTTAGGTTGTTTATTATACAAATCTGGCAAAAAAAAGATTTAGAAAAAAAGATAGAAAGACAAATTTCTTCTAAAATAAAACTTTCTGTTACAAGAGGAGATATCTTAGATAGAAACAATAAAATCTTGGCTACTTCTATAGAATTTGCATCTGTTTATATTAACTCTAAACCTTTCCTTGAAGGAATTAATAAATTTTCAAAGAAAATAAATATAGAACACAATTTTTACCTAATAGAAAATATATCAAAACTAAATAAAGAAAGGATACTTAACCTTTGTAATAAAAATAAAAGATTCTGTATAGCAGAAAAAATTGCACTTAATGATGCTGTTAAATTAGAAAACATACCAGGTATAGAAATAGTAAGATATCCTTTAAGAATTTATCCTTATGGAAAAACAGGTAGCTATGTAATAGGGAGGTTAAATAAAGAAAATATTCCTTATTCTGGTATAGAGTTAGAATTTGATAATATATTATCCCAGATAAAAACAAAAGAAATTTCTATTTATAAAAGTGGAGGTATACGAAAAAAATCCATTAGATTAGTAAATATAAATGATGTTATTGAGTTCACAGAAAAAAATAAAAATCCTACAGTTATATTAACTTTAGATTTTCCACTCCAAGTAAAAATAGAAAACTTATTAAAAAAATATTATGATTTTTTAAATCCATCTTTAATTATTTGTATAGTACAAAAAGTAGATACTGGAGAAATTCTTGTAATGGCTACTTTACCAGAAACCGATATCCCTTATAAAAATCCTGCTATTGATAATGTTTATGAACCAGGTTCTATATTTAAAATTTTCCCAATGGCAATTTTTTTAGAAGAAAAAATAATTACGAAAGAAGAAATAATAGATTGTGAAAATGGAAAATTTGTATATTATGATAAAGTGATTTCTGATGTGAAACCACATAAATTTTTATCAGTTGAAGACATAATTGTTTATTCCTCTAATATAGGTATGACAAAACTTTTTCTTAAATACAAAAAAGATAAAGAATTTTTTAATTATTTGAGGCTTTTAGGTTTTGGTTCTGCTACCGGTATTGAATTCTCTAACGAATCAAAAGGATATATCCCCAAAACTTCAGATAAAATATACTCTTTATTAACTCCTATAAATGTAACTTTTGGTCAAGGATTAACATCTACACCTTTACAAATAATAAATGGATATACAATGATAGCTAATAATGGAGAACTTCTACAACCTTATATTGTAAAGGAAATAATAGATGAAGATAAAAACATATTATACAAAGGAGAAAAACGTATCATAAGAAAAGTGCTTTCTTCTTCTACATGCGAAGTGATCAAAAATATGTTATATAAAACTGTTGAATATGGAAGCGCTCAAAGGACAAAAATTCCTGGATTAAAAATTTGTGCAAAGACTGGAACTGCCCAAAAATTTGATTTTGAATTAGATAAATACTCAAACACACGCTATCTTATGAGTTGCTGCGGTTTTTTTCCTTTAGAATCACCAGAATTTACAATCGGAGTATTTGTAGATGAACCTAAAAAAGGAGCATTAGCTTCCGAGGTAGCAGTTCCTATATTTAGAGATGTAATTTTAGAAATTTTAAATCATTATAGTGTAATAAAATATGCAAAAGCAAATTAAGGAAATTATAAAAGATATAAACATCCTTAAAATAAATAATCCAAATTTATTAGAAAAAAAGGTTTCTGGAATTAAATATAACTCTAAAAAAGTAAAAGAAGATGACATTTTTGTATGTTTAGCTGGGCAACATACAGATGGAACTAACTTCATAGAAGAAGCAATAAAAAACGGAGCAAAAGTAATAGTTTCACACAAAGAAATACCTTTTAACTTTCCTAATGATGTATTATACATTCTTACAGACAATACTAACTTAGCATTAGCAAAACTTTCTGCTAATTTCTATGACCATCCTTCTAAAAAATTACTTATGATAGGTGTAACAGGGACAAATGGTAAAACCACTATAACTTTTCTTTTAGAATCTATATTTCAAACTGCAGGGTTTAAAACTGGGGTTATTGGAACTATAAATTATCGCTACAATAACAAAATCATACAGGCTTCAAATACAACTCCTTTTTCATCAGACCTACAAGAACTTTTATATAATATGGTTCAAGAAAAAGTTGAAGTTGTAATTATGGAAGTTTCCTCCCACTCATTAGTCCAAGCAAGAGTAAAAGAATGTGAATTTGATGTAGCTATTTTTTCCAATTTATCTCCAGAACATTTAGATTATCACCATAATATGGAAGAATATTTTAAAGCAAAAAGTATTCTTTTTAAAGAAATCTCTCCAAACAAAAAAAGTATTTTTAGCAATTCCAATTTAGGAAGAAAAGTATGTATAATTAACTACGATGATGAATGGGGCAGAAAATTAATTGAATTGTGTAGTATAAAAGATATCATTCTTTACTCTAAAAATTCAAAATATAAAAATGGCAACAGAATTGTAGCAAGCAATATAAGATATAATGCAAATTTTACTGAATTTGAAATACTGTATAATTTAGAAAAAAAAGTGAAAATTTGTTCTTCTCTTATTGGAGAATTTAACATTTATAATATCTTAGCATCTTTCTCAGCAGCATATTCTCAAAATTTAAACGTAGACAAAATAGTAGAAGGGATAGAAAAATTAGAAGGGATACCTGGAAGATTAGAAAAAATTCCTACTCCTTTAAATTTCAATGTAATAATTGATTATGCTCACACTCCAGATGCTCTTCAAAATGTAATTTTAACCTTAAAGAAATTACCTCACAGAAGACTAATAGTGGTTTTTGGCTGTGGAGGTGACAGAGATAGGAATAAACGTCCTATTATGGGTGCAATAGCTACACAATTAGCAGATTATGTAATTGTCACATCTGATAATCCAAGAAATGAAGATCCTCAAAGAATAATTCTTGATATTGAAGTAGGTATCAAAAAAATAGGTAAAACAAATTATGAAATAGTTCCGGATAGAAAACAAGCTATATTTAAAGCATTAAGCATAGCAGGAAATAATGACATAGTTCTTCTTGCTGGTAAAGGACATGAAAACTATCAAATAATTGGAAGTGAAAAAATACCTTTTGATGAAAGAGAAATTGTAAAAGAATTTTTTGAAAATAAACATGGAATTTAAATTAGATATTCCAATTTTTTCCAAAGAATTTTTAAATTATCCTAAAATAAATTTAATAAAAAATAATTTTTTAAATTATAAAATTTCAAAAATAGTATTGGACACCAGAACTTACACAGGAAATGGTGGAATTTTCTTTGCTCTGAAAGGAAAATCTTTTGATGCTCATAAATTTATTAAAAACATAATTAACCAAATAGATTATGTGGTAATTAGTAACAAAAAATATATAATAAAAAATTTTGAAAAAAAATTTATAATAGTTGACGATACTACATTAGCTCTTGACTATTTAGCCTATATATATAGAAGCTCTTTCAAAAAACTAAAAGTAATTGCTGTAGCTGGAAGTAACGGAAAAACTACCACAAAAGAGTTAATAAAAGATTTACTTTCAAAAAAGTATAAAGTTGTTGCTTCTAAAGAAAATCAAAATAACCTTTTTGGAGTTGCTTACACACTTTTTAATATTAAAAAAGATACAGAATTTTGTATAGTAGAATTAGGAATTTCTTATTCAAACGAAATGGATATATTAGGAAAAACAACAAGGCCAGATTATGTAGTAATTACAAATATAGGCAAGGAACATTTGGAATTTTTAAAAGATATAAACAATGTATTTAAAGAAGAAACAAAAATACTAAAATACCTAAACTCTAACGGAGTTGCTATCTTAAATAAAGATGATGAATTTTTAAGAAAAATTAATTTTTTAAAACAGCAAAGATGGTTTAGTTTATATGATTCTACAGCAGACATTTTTATTAAGAATTCCAAATTTCATAAAACTTTTACAAAATTTACGGTAATTTTAAAGGAAAAAGGCTTCTTAGATAACATAGAAATAAAAACTAAATTATTAGGTAGATACAATATCTACAATATATTATCAGCTATTCTTACTGTGAAAACCTGTGCAGATATAAATAAAGAGGAAATTATTGCATCTATAGAAAACTTTAATCCAGTAGCTATGAGAGGAGAAAGATTTAAACTCAATGATAATTTAATAATTAACGAAAGCTATAATGCAAATCCAGATTCTATGAAAGAAACAATCTTAGAATTTCAAAATATTTTTTCAAAAGAAAAGAAAATTTTAGTATTAGGAGACATGTTAGAACTTGGTGTACATTCAATAAAAGAACATAAAAATTTAAAAAACTATATAAATGAAGAAAAAATAAAACATATTTTTTTGGTTGGAAAATATATAAAACATTTATATAAAGAAATTAATAAAAAAAATAATGTTTCATATTATAAAACAGTAAACAAAAAACTTATAGAAACTCTTATTTCATTATTGAATAATAACAAAAATTTAGTTATATTAGTAAAATCTTCACACGGAGTAGGATTGTGGAAATTAGTTGAAGAGTTAAAGTTAAAAATAAAAAAATGATTTACTATTTATCACAGCTATCAGAAGTAATTTCTTGGTTAAATATTTTTAGATATATAACTTTTAGAGCCTTTTTAGGTTTTCTTATTTCATTTTTTTTAAGTATATTTTTATTCCCAAAATTTATAGAATATCTCAAGAAAAAACAATTTGTTCAAACAATAAGAGAAGACGGGCCAAAAACCCATTTAGTAAAACAAAATACCCCCACTATGGGTGGCTTAATTATTCTTTTATCCTTAATAATTTCTGTTATAATTACAGCACGGCCTAATAGATTTGTTATCTGGTCCATTATATGTGTAGTATACTTAGGGATTTTAGGCTTTTTAGACGATTATTTAAAAATTATAAAAAAACATCCAAAAGCAGTTGCACCTAAACAAAAACTTTTTTTTCAAATTTTGTTTAGCCTTGTTTTATGTATTTATTTATATATATATCCACAAAACTATATATACTCTACACATCTTCATATTCCTTATCTAAAAGAAACTTTTATTAATCTGGGTATTTTTTACTTCTTAATAGTAATTTTAACCTTTGTAGGTGCTTCTAACGGAATAAACCTAACAGACGGCTTAGATGGATTAGCAATAGGAAATGTAATATTTGCAAGTATTGCATATTCTATATTAAGCTATGTTGCTGGAAATTATAAGTTAGCATCTTATTTAAAATTAATATATATACCTGGAAGCGGAGAGTTAAGTATTGTTTTGGCTTGTTTAATAGGAGCAGGCTTAGGGTTTTTGTGGTTTAACTCTTATCCAGCTACAATATTTATGGGCGATAGTGGTTCCTTATTCTTGGGTGGACTTTTAGGCTTAATAGCTATATTTATAAAGCAAGAACTCTTATTACTTGTAGCGGGCGGTGTATTTGTGGTTGAATCACTTTCTGTGCTTTTACAAGTAGGTTACTACAGAAGAACAAAAAAAAGAATTTTTCTTATGGCTCCTCTTCATCACCACTATGAGTTGAAGGGTTATCATGAGGCAAAAATAACTGTGAGATTTTGGATTGTAGGAATTATTTTAGCAATTTTAACATTAGCATCTTTGAAGATAAGATAAAAAATTCATTATGGAAATTTTTAAAAATAAAAAAATAGGAATAATAGGATTGGGTATAAGTAATCTTCACTTAGCTAATTATTTAGCAAATTTTACAAAAGATATTTTTATCACGGAACAACAACCTAAGGAAAAAGTAGAAAATCTTCATCTTTTAAATCCCAACATCAGATGTGAATTTGGACACCATTCAGACGAAATACTAAAAACTGATATAGTAATAAGATCACCAGGTATACCATATCATACAGAAATAATCAAAAAAATAATAGATAAAAAAATTCCCATATTTACAGAATTAGAAATATCTTTTATAATACTTCAAAATAAACTTAAAAATCTTCCCAAAATAATCGCAATAACTGGAACTAATGGAAAAACAACAACTACTTCTTTAACAGGTGAAATAATATCAAATTTCAAAAAAACAATTATAGCTGGCAATATAGGAATCCCTCTGATAAAATACATTGATGAAATAACAGAAGACACAACAATAGTGTTAGAAGTATCTAGTTATCAACTTGAAGATATACAACAATTTAAACCATATATTGGCTGTATACTAAATATAACTGAAGACCATTTAGAACATCATTTAAATATGGACAACTATATTAAATCTAAATTTAATATATTCAAAAATCAAACTAAGGAAGATTTTGCAGTATTAAAATATGAAGATGAAAATATAATAAGAGGACTCAAAAATTCTAACATTAAATCTACCATATTATATTTTAGCATAAACAAAACAGATATCAACGGATGTTGGCTAAAAGATAAATCTACAGCTGTCTTAAAAGTAAACTCCAAATTTGAAGAAATAAGAATAAACACAAAACTAATTGGTCAGCATAACTATGAAAACATATTAGCTGCTATTTTATGCAGCTTTTTAATTGGAGTACCTAAAGAAATAATAGAAAAGGCAATAGAAAAATTTAAAGGAGTAGAACACAGGTTAGAATTTGTAAGAGAGTTAAACGGTGTAGTTTATATCAATGATTCAAAATCTACCAATGTAGATTCTACTTTAGTAGCTTTAAAAAGTTTTGAACAACCAATACATTTGATATTAGGAGGAAGAGATAAAGGTGCTCCTTATTCTCCTTTAATACCTCTTATTAATCAAAAAGTAAAAAGTATCCTTTTAATTGGAGAAGCTTCTAATATAATATATAACCAACTTAAATCCTGTAAATGTGAATTACATTTCTGTGAGACATTAAAAAATGCGGTTTTAAAAGCTAAAGAGATTGCCCAACCAGGAGAAATTGTCCTACTTTCTCCTGCTTGTAGTTCATTTGACCAATTTAAAAACTTTGAACATCGCGGAAAAATTTTTAAAGAAATAGTAAATGAATTATAAAACAATCTTATGAAATCTTTTAATACCAATATAAAATTAAATTTTTATAAAAACTTTTTATTTATTTTAGTGATAGTTCTCTCCTTTTTTGGCTGTATTATGATTTATTCTGCTACTGTATGTAGAGCTTATCCTAACTATACTTTTTTAAAAAAACAGATTATTGCTATAGTTATTGGTACTATCTTATGTGGTTTTACATCATACCTAAAACCCAAAATTCTCAAAAAAATAACACTACCCTTATTTATTTTCACAATTTTTCTGCTTATAGCGGTATTTTTCTTTCCAAAGGTAAAAGAAGTTCATAGATGGATACCACTACCTTTCTTGGGTAACTTTCAACCAGCAGAATTAGCTAAAGTAGTGTCTATATTACTAATAGCTAAATTTTTAGATTCTTATAGAAGCAAAATTATAAATGGCGAAAAGAAATTTTGGATATTGTTTTTAATGATATTTACCTTATGTGTTCTAATTGCTATTCAACCAGACTTAGGTTTTCCTTTAATAATTTTTTGCACATTTTTTATTATTTTATTTGTTTATTCTGTAAAATTAAAACACCTATTAAAAGCTTTCATGTTGATTCTTATATTCTTTACTTTAGCATTTTTTTCAAAACCTTATAGAGTAAAAAGGATCTTGTCTCTAAATAATAGTCAAAAATACCAAAAAGAAACTGCTTACCAGTTAAATCAATCTATATTATCTTTATCAAGAGGTGGTTTTTATGGGTGTGGCATTACAAAGGGTATTTTTAAAGAATTTTATATACCAGAACTACACACAGATTTTATATTTAGCTTAATTGGCGAAGAATTAGGATTTTTAGGAAGTTCTTTGGTAATTTTAGCATATGTTTTTTTTGCATTTTTAGGATTTTCTTTATTTTATAAACTATCTCACTCAGAAAATGGCTTTTATGGAAGTATTTTAGCTTTAGGAATAACTTTATCTATAATTTTGCAAGCATATCTAAGCATATCAGTAGTTACAAAATTATTTTTTCCAAAAGGTATTGGTTTACCATTTATATCTTATGGAGGCTCTTCTATAGTAATTAATTTTTTAAGTATAGGAATTCTAATGAGTATTTCTAATAACAAATCATGAATATCATAATAGTAACTTCACCTACAGGTGGTCATTTTTACCCTGCAATTGAGATATCTAAAAAAATTGCTAACTTTGTAAATAGAATAATTTTTATCGTGCAAAAACAAAAAAATCAAAACTTCATAGAAATAATAAAAAAAGAACTAAAAAATTTAGAAAAAATAAACATAGAATACATAAATACAGCAAAATTTATAAGACAAAATCCTTTATCTTTAATAAAATCTCTATTATTTTTTATTATCTCTTCAGCAAAAATCATATATATATTGCTAAAATTTAAACCAAAACTTATCTTTTCAACTGGTGGTTATACTTCTTTTCCTGTTGTAGTTTTAACTAAAATACTTTTTCCTACAACATATATACTCATCCATGAACAAAACTGTGTATTAAGTTTAAGTAATAAGTTTTTATCATTTATTGCATCAAAAGTTTTTACAGGTTTTGATATAAAAAAGAAAAGTAAAAAATTTATTTTCACAGGAAATCCCATAAGAGAAAGTTTTTTAAAAAATCTAAACAGATCTGATATTTATAAAAAATTGGGTCTTAAAGAAAATTTCACACTTCTTATATTTGGTGGGTCTCAAGGAGCAACTTCTATAAATAATGCTTTTATAAAAATTATTAAAAAACATCCAGAAAAATTTAAAAATACTCAAATACTTCATATTACTGGTTTTAGAGATTTTGAAAAGTTAAAAAAAGAATATGAGGAGATAAGTATTATTAATGCAAAAGTTTTTCCTTATTACGAAGATATGCAAGAAATATATACTATTTCTGATTTAATAATAAGCCGAGCTGGTGCTATGACTATTACAGAACTTATATATTTTAAAAAACCAGCCATCCTTATTCCCTTACCAACTGCTGCAGAACTTCACCAAAATCAAAATGCTGAGTTATTAAAAAAATATAACTGTGCTATAGTAATCTATCAGAGGAATAACTGGGAAGAAAAATTTATGAAAGTTTTATTTGAATTGTTAGAAAGAAAAGAATTAATAGAGAAATTATCTAAAAATTACGAGTTAATACCACATCCACCTACAACTATTGAAAGAGAAATTAAAAATATTTTATATAAACAGATATGCAAGAAGAAAATATAAAAGCATTTAATTTAAAAACTTTACAAGAAGTTAAGAAAAGTTTAGTTAAAAATGGGTTTAAATGTGAAATTTTTGATGATTTAGCAACAACAAAACAATATATAATTAATTTAATAGGGAAAAACAAAACTGTAGGAATTGGTGGAAGTCAAACCATAAATATGTTAGATATAATAGATGATCTAAAAAACAACAATAATAAAATTATCACTCATTCTCCTGAAATGGATAAAGATACCAAAATGGAAATTTGGAAACAAGCACAATATTCTGATTTTTATTTAGCTTCCCCCCAATCTATTACATTAAATGGAGAAGTAGTGTTTCTTGATGCTTATGGCAACAGAGTTTCTTCTTGTATTATAGGTCCTAAAAAAGTTATACTTATATGCGGAATAAATAAAATAACAAATGACCTAAATACCGCTATCTGGAGAACAAGAAATATAGCAGCGGTAATAAACAATATCCGTCTTAAAAAACCCAATCCTTGTACAACTACAAATACTTGTCAAGATTGTAATTCCCCTACAAGAATTTGTAATGTTTTAGTTGTACTATATAAAAAACCTAACTATACAGATTATGAAATAATTTTAACTAATTTTTCTTTAGGATATTAAAAATGAAGGTAATACTAAATGAAAAAGACATCAAAAAAATCATTTCTAATCTAGTAAAAAAAATTATTAAAAAATATAAAAATTTAAACAAATTTGGTATAATAGGAATACATACAAATGGTGTTTATTTAGCTAAAAGAATTGCTGAAAAAATAGAGAAGTCTAAAAAGAAAAAAATTGATATAGGTTTTTTAGATATAACTTTTTACAGAGATGACATTGGCTACAGGCAAAATATTCAAAGCCCAAAAGAAACCGAAATAAATTTTGACTTAAATAACAAAGATATCTTATTAGTTGATGATGTAATTTATACAGGTAGAACCATTCGTGCTGCAATTGAACAGATATTAGAAATTGGTAGGCCTAAAAGTATATCTGTGGCTGTATTAATTGATAGAGGTTTAAGAGAACTCCCTATATATGCTGAGTTTGTTGGAAAAAAAATAAAAACTAAACCAAATCAGCAAGTTGAGATTTTACTTAGGGAGGCAAATTTAGAAGGAGATAAAGTTATAATTTATTCTAAGTAAATTATGTTAAATGTTAAAAAATTTAACCATAAACACTTGTTAGGTTTAGAATATCTTTCTAAAGAAGAAATTGAAATTATACTTGAAACAGCAAAACCTTTTAAAAAATTATTTACTCGTTCAATTAAAAAAGTACCCACTTTAAGGGGAAGAAGTGTAGCATTGCTTTTTTATGAACCCTCCACACGAACACGTACTTCTTTTGAACTTGCAGCTAAAAGATTATCAGCTGATACAGTAAATATAACAGTCCAAACTTCAAGTGTTCAAAAAGGAGAATCTTTAATAGATACAGCAAAGACATTAGAAGCCATGAAAGCAGATTTTATAGTAATAAGACATTTTTACTCAGGAGCACCTCATATCTTAGCACAAAATGTTTCTTCCTCTATAATAAATGCTGGGGATGGTTTCCATGAACACCCAACTCAAGGACTTTTAGACATTTTTACAATAAAAGAAAAAAAAGGTAAAATAAAAGATCTCAAAGTTGTAATTTTAGGTGATATCTTACATAGTAGAGTTGCTCGCTCAAACTTATGGGGACTTACTAAACTCCAAGCAAATGTAGTTCTTTGTGGTCCTCCTACATTAATACCACCTGAAATAGAAAAAATTTTTCCTAACGTTGAAATAGAGTATAACTTAGAGAAAGCTATAAAAAATGCAGATGTTATAAATATTCTTAGAGTTCAATTTGAAAGACAACTTGAACATCTTTTTCCTTCAGTTAGAGAATATAGTTTACTTTATGGTATGAACAAAGAAAGACTAAAAATAGCAAAAGACGATGTACTTATACTGCATCCTGGGCCAATGAATAGAGGAATAGAAATCACTACAGATGTAGCAGACAGCTTAAACTCAGTAATTAACCAACAGGTAACAAATGGAGTTGCTATAAGAATGGCTGTTTTGTATCTTTTATCTCTAAATACAACCTCTACAAAACTATGAAATTATTAATAAAAAATGCTATTGTTGTAGAACCATCAAAAAACTTAGAAAAAAAACAAGATATTCTTATAGAAAATGGAAAAATTATAGAAATAAAAGAAAATATAAAATTAACTCAACCACATAAACAAATCAATGCTAACAATTTTTATGTCTCTGCTGGATTTATAGATATTCATACCCATCTTAGAGAACCAGGAAATGAAGAAGAGGAAACTATAAACTCTGGTACAAAAGCAGCAGCTGCAGGTGGTTTCACAAGTGTATTTTGTATGCCTAATACAAATCCTCCTATTGATGATCAGGCAGCTGTAGAGTTTATTATGCTTAAAGCAAAAAATGAGGGATTAATAAATGTCTACCCAGTTGGATGTGTTACAAAATTAAGAAAAGGAGAAGAACTTACTGAAATAGGAGAACTTAAAAAAGCAGGTGTAGTAGCTATTTCAGATGACGGAGAACCAGTTGAGAACTCAAAAATAATGCGCAGAGCATTAGAGTATTCAAAAATGTTTAATTTACCAGTAATCCAACACTGTGAAGACAAAAATCTTTCAAAAGGAGGTGTAATAAACGAAGGAAAGGTCTCCACAATGTTAGGAGTAAGAGGGATACCAAAGGAATCAGAAGAAATAATTGTAATTAGAGACATAATTTTAGCTTCACTATCAAAAGGTTTTTTACATTTAACCCATATTTCTTCTAAAAATTCAATTGAATTTATAAAACAAGCTAAACAAAAAAATATAAATATCACCTGTGATGTAACTCCACATCATCTTGTACTTACCGAAGATTATTTACTCAAATCTCCATATGATACTAATTTAAAGATAAACCCTCCCCTTAGAACAGAAGAAGATAGAATTTCTTTAATAAATGCTATAAAAGATGATACAGTAGATTGTATATCTTCAGATCATGCACCACATACAAAAGAAGAAAAAAGTAAAGAATTTGACTTAGCACCTTTTGGTATTATTGGACTTGAAACCCTTTTCCCACTTTGTGTGACATTTTTGTATTATAAACATAAAGTACCATTAATAAACATAATTAAAAAAATAACAAATAATCCAGCAAAAATTTTTAATCTTAAAAATAAAGGAAAAATTGAAATTGGGTACGATGCAGACCTCACGATTTTCTCTATTCAGGAAGAATTTATAGTTTCTAACTTTTTTTCAAAAAGTTCAAATTCACCATTTATTGGATGGAAATTAAAAGGAAAAATTAAATATACTATATGCGGTGGCAAAGTAGTATTTGACAGTACTAATCCTAAAGATCCATTTTATGAAAATAAAAATTTCTACAATAATAAGAAATGAAAAATTATCCAAAGATACATACCTATTAGAATTTAAACATAATGGAAAAGTTTATCCAACACAGTTTATACTTATAGATACCTATCCTTACAGATTCTTATTAAAACCATTTAGTATAGCTGATTTTGAAAACGGTAATATAAAAATAATATACAGAGCAATCTCTGACGGAACTAAATGGCTTTCTAATCTAAAAATCTCGCAACCAATAAAATACTTAGGACCTTTTGGGAACTTTCAAAAAATAAAAAATTTAAAAATAGACAAAAACACAAAAATATTTTTGATTGCAGGAGGTAGTGGGATTGCATCTTTAGTTTTTATTTATAAATATCTTATTAAATACACCCAACAAATATATACTTTCTATGGGGAAAAAGACAAAAACTATCTTATAAATTTAAAAAAATTGAATTTTAAAAACATAATCTATGCTACAGATAATGGTTCTTTTGGAGAGAAAGGAAATATAATTGATGTAGTTAAAAAAAACTTAAGATTAACTAACTTAAAACCAGATTTTATTTTTGTATGTGGTCCTAAAGAAATGATTAAAAATTCAAAAATTTTTTTAGAAATCACCACTGCAAAGTGTTTTGCTTTATTAGAAGAATATATGTGCTGTGGTGTGGGAGTATGTAGAAGTTGTGTTGTGAAAGTAAAAGATAAAGATGATTTTGTATATCAAGCGATATGTAAGGATGGGCCTTTATTTGAACTTAAATTAATACTTTTATAAATTAGTAGATTTTTTTGAATAATTATTTATTAATTGATAAGCATAACTATAAATTTCTTCTTTAGAAACACTCTCAGAATTATAACATAATGCTGTAGGACCGTTAAATTTAGGAACTATTACAAAAAACTTCTCATTTTTTATATATGAAGCTAAAATCTCATTTTCTTGTTTGTTTCTTCCAAGAATTATTTTTGTATCTTTATAATAAAAATGTCTCCCAATTTTAAGAAGTTCAATATCTTCAATGTCCCATTTTTTAAATTTTTCTATAAAGGTTTTAAATTTCTCAGCAAAATTTTTATCTGTTAAAAGACACCCCCCAGCAGAGAATGGATTTTGTATATTATATTTATTTGCAAGTTCTATCTGGATTTTTCTTGACTTTCCCGATATAGCAAAAAATTTTTCTCTTTCTACAATTTTGTTTTTCTCAGGTATAGATGGTTCTAAAAGTTTAGCACATAAAGGTCTAACTATTAACCCTTCTAATCCTGATTTTTTTTCTATTAGTTTTAGTTGCCATTTTTGTTGACTAAAAGCTCTTTGACCAACTACTTCTCCTGTAGCTATAAAATCTAAGGAGTATTTTTCCATATATTCTTTTGCTATTTTAAACATATATATCTTACAATCAATACAAGGATTCAAAACACTTCCATAGCCATATTCTGGGTTTAAAATTAAGTTAATATAGTCATCTTTTGCTTCATAAAAGATTAATTTTTTCTTACATGGTAATTCAAAATAATTTTTAGAAGTTATAAATGGAGTTTTTATTTTTAAAGGAACAATATCTACTTTTTGTTCAGAAAGAATATAAAAGGAAAGTATACTATCTAATCCTCCAGAAAAAAGTAATAAACATCTTGCTTTCATAAAAAAAGAAAAGTATTATGCAAAGTTTTTAATTAATAGATGTAATAGATGTATCTAAAAATTTATATAGTTTTTCTTGTGCTTGCTGTGGTAAGTTAATAAATGTTATACCTATTTTATAATATTTTTCATTTTCTTTTAAACAATAAACAACTTTGGCTATTGTTTCTATAGTATAATTGGGTAAATAAAGTTCTATCTCTAAAAAACTTCCTTCTTTTAGTTCTTCTTCACAAAAAAAGTTAAGACCTCCTAAAGAGATATTTTGTGTTTTTGAAATCATAGATAAAACAGATTTTATATCTTCTGGAGTAAGCTTACGCCAACGAAAAGAAACTTCTTTATTTACTCTAACAAACTTTCTTTGTTCTGTCTCATATAATTTCTTTGAAACAAAAATATCAATTATTTGTTTATCAATTTTGCCTTCCTGAGCCATTTCATAAAGAATTTTTATAGCTTCTTCAACTGAACAAGCAGGTTTATATGGTCGGTCATAACTTACTAAAGCATCGTAAATATCTGCTATACATAAAATTCTTGATAAAAGAGGAATCTGCTCACCCTTTAATCCTTTCGGATATCCACTGCCATTAAGAAATTCATGGTGAGTTGTGGCAATAAATATGATATCTTTATACTCTTCTGGAAGATGTAATTTTGAAAGGATATCTTTTGCTATTTCCACATGGGTTTTCATTATTTCATATTCTTGTTGGGTAAATTTTTCTGGTTTTAAAAGTATGTTATCTGGTATACCAATCTTACCTATATCATGAAGTATAGCTGCAT
>JANXCA010000029.1 GCA_025060535.1 Endomicrobiia bacterium
CTTTCAAGATAAGGAACGGTCTTTAAAATACCTTCAGAAAAAATACCCACCTTCATTTGCTCGTTACCAAGCCATCAACAAAACTCTGGCACTAACTGCAATTTGATAAAGAATTTGGGTAATACCTCGCACAATCTCTAACCTTTTTGCCTCAATTTTAGGTAGGACAAAAATCTCATCACCTGGTTTTATGTCTACTTTTTCAGAAATCTCAAATTTTCCATTTTGACGAACAATAAGAATGTCTTGTTTACTTGCTCTTTGAGTGAAATCACCAGCCTGAGATATATAATAGGAAAGCTGCGCCCCTGGTTTAAAGAGAACTGCGTTAGGGAATCTCACCTCTCCATGAACCATTACCACCGAAGTCTTCTCTGGCACATAAATAACATCTCCATCTTCAAGAAGCATTTCTTGAGCTTCATTAATGCTTTCAAGAATTACCTGTCCTTTAGGTTCAACATTTTTAGCTGTCTCAATAAAACGAGAAATGAGTTCAGCCTCTTTAGCTCTCAATTCTACCTCTTCCTTAGTTTCAGCTCTTCCGGTAAAAGCATAAGTCTGAAGTTGTCTTAAAGATTGAAGAATAGCTTCTTTTTGTCTTTGGGCTACAGATTTTCTAAATAGTTGGACAGCAGAAAGATTTGACTTTTCATTAGGCACAAGCTTAGCTAAAGCATCCTTTAATTTTGCTCCGTAAGGAAGAATAAGAGCTCTTGGGCCAGAGTGTGCTCCCTCAAGTCTCACGTATATTGTTCCAGGATAGCGATCAGAAAGCACACTTACTTCATCCCCGTTATATACCTCTATTGGCCAGGCTTCTTCTATAGAATAATATTCAGTGATTCGTTCTATACCCTTTTTTCTACTGATAGCTACATGAGTCGCCCCTGGCTTTAATTTAGCTAATTTAAAAACTTCCTCTAATTTTATACTTTCTCCTTCAAACTCAAATTGAAAGGGATTATATACCTCTCCGCTCACCTTAAAAACACTTTTTTTAGGTTCAACTAAAATCACATCTCCATCTGCCATTTGAATGTAATGAATGGTCCCATTTATTAAAAAGTCATAAAGATTGTACTTCCATCTTAATTTATTATTTCTGAAAACTTTAATATCTATAAAACTTCCTCTTGCAGGATCTATTCCACCAGCCCGATCGATAAAATATAAAATGGAATTTGATGAAAGCCCTCCGTAAAGACCTGGATTTCTTACAAAGCCAGTGACAAAAACTTTTACAGGTACAGAAGTTTCAAGAGTAGCATAAATCCCCGTATGTTCTTTAAAAACCTTTTTTACCTCTCTTTCAACCACTTGATTTAAATCTCCGTTTCTAACCCCCAACACCTTAACAGGCCCTACATTAGGAATAAATATATTACCCTGGGGATCTACGGTTAAAGTTTCTCTGTAGTTTATAGGACCCCAAATGTGGATCGTGATTTTATCTCCGATTGAGATTAAATAATCAGGATTAAAACCTGCAAATTGCTCCACTGCAAATCTACCTGTAAAAAGCTGTTCTCCAAACACTGAAATGTTGAGAAGAACAGGGGGTTGGTAAGGAGCAAACTGGGAAGCTTGAGGAACTGTTAAAGGCTGAGCTGGTGATTGAATAGGACTAACTTGAGCAAAGCCTTGAAAATTAAGAAATAATATTATAAATAAGCTTAAGAGAAAAAGAAAGTAGCTTTTATAAATATATAGGCTTTTCTCATGAGACATGTTCCTTTATGATCCCAACAACTAAAACTGCTATGCCATAAGTTAAAAGAGAAAGGATAAGGCTAAGAAAAATCATATATCCTCTCTTTGGATATAGTGCTTCTTCTGGAAGATTAGGAGCTTGAATAATCATTAAAGTTTTTATTTTTCTCGAAGCTTCCACTCTGGTGTTCTCAAAAGAAGAAAGAGTAGCTTTGTAGACATCGGTTAAAAAGTCTGTTTGTAATTTCAGTGTTAAGTATTCCATCATGAGTCTATTGAGTTTTGTATCACCTGGTCCTAATAAACGAGCTTTTTCTTTCTCTATCTCTTCTTTAAGAGAAACAATTTGCTGTTTTAATACTTGTACTTGAAAGGCGTTTTCACTCAAATAGGTCTTTAAAGTCTTGAGCTCTGCTTCTTTGTTAACTAATTGAGATTCAAGCTGTGCTATAGTAGCTAAAATAGCTTGAGCTTCTTGAGTAGGATCTAAAACTTTGTGAGTGTTTTGGAATTTCATAAGCACTTGTTTTGCCTGGTTAACCCTCTGATTAGTAGATTGTAATTCTTTTTCAATAAAATTCATCTGCTCTCGAGCTATTTTATTAGAAACACTATTAAGATATCTTTCACATTGCTCTAATATAGCCTCATTAATTCTTTTAGCATCCTCTGGAGTGAAAGCTTTAACTTTTATAGTCAAAACAGAAGATATCTCGTCAAATATAATTTTTACTTGATCTTTATAGTATTCAAAAAATTCCTCTTGAGTAGCATCTTTGTCTAATCTTGACCAAAAGTCTATCTTGGGATTAGTGTAAAGGGTGCGAATTTTTAAGTTTTCTTCAAGGTAGTTTAACATATCATAAGAATGAATGTATTCTTTTAAAAAATAAGCATCCTCCCTTGCTAAGGAGGATCCAAAAGTAAAGGGACCAAAAGACAGTTTAGCAGAACTTTCACCTGTGCTTTTAATCGTTATTTTTGCTTCGCTTACATACTTATCTGAAGCTATCACCAGGTAATAAAGTGAGATCAATATTAAAGGTATAATTACAATAAGAAAAAAAAGTAATTTATTAATGTTTTTTAATAAATTTTTATGTTCTATCGCCATTTTCTCTAAAAATCGGTCCTTCAAAACATACTTTTTGATAAAATTCTTCAACTTCCTTAAAATTTGTAAAAAGTATTATATCACCTTTATAAGGAATAACAATAAGATCACAAAATTTTTTAACTAACTCTAAACTATGGGAAGCTAAAATTATATTAGCTCCTTTGGTTAACTTCTCTTGTAAGATATGATGTGACTTTCTCTTAAATTCTGCATCTCCAACTGCGGTCACCTCATCAAGAAGATAATAATCAAAATCTAAAGCCATACTGATACCAAAAGCTAATCTTGCTCTCATTCCAGTAGAATAGGTCTTAACAGGCATATCAAAATATCGTCCAAGTTCTGTAAATTCGTAAATCCATTTTATTTTTTCTTTACATTCCTCTTCATCAGTAAGATAAACATTCATAACAAATTTAGCCAATTCCCGCCCTGTCAAGCTTCCTTGAAACCCTCCTTGAAATCCCACTGGAAAAGAAATCCTTTTGTTCGTTATAATTTTTCCCTCATTTGGATACTCAATCTTACCAATAAGTCTAAGTAAAGTGCTCTTTCCTGCTCCATTGGGACCTATTACCCCTATATTCTTTCCTTCTGGAAAAATCACATTCACATTTCTGTAAACATAGTGCCTACCATTTTTAGTTTTGTAAAATTTAGTTAATCCTCTTAATTCAATCATCTTTCACTTATCACCTCGTGTATTTTAAGTTTGTATAAACTTAATCCTAAGAATAAACTAACCAAAGTTGCTATAATAACATATAAATAGCTACAATCTTCTATTTCATAAAGATAAAACATGTTTTCTCTACATAGTTCAATAAAGTGAAGCACTGGATTCCAAAGTAAAAAGATTCTATATCTCTCAGGAATCTGAAGAATCGAAAAGAAGATACCTGATAGAAAAAATAATAATAACATTATAATGGAGATAATATTTCTCAATTCATCAAAAAGCTCCACAGCAATACTAAAAATCAGCCCTATACCAAAAGAGAATAAGTAAAATAAAAAGTACATTGCAATTAATCCTAAAGGATTTTTTATCTCAAAGGTAAAATTAAGCTTGTAAAGAGCACCAAAGATAAAGATCCACAGCACAATAAAAATTAATCCCTCAAGAAACCACCTGGCTAAAAAGGCATCAATAGGTTTTACTGGTTGATAAGCAAATAGTCCGCGATTGGCGGTTATAGTATTCATAAGTTGAGTAACCGAATGCCTAAACAAGAAGAACGGAAGTAAGCCACTAGCTAAAAATAGAGGATATTCTATATGATAAATAAATCTTTCTATTCCACCTCTTATAGAGCCAGCCATTATGCCTCTTATTCCTATGAAAACTGACATAAGAAGCATAGGTTCCAAAAAAGCCCAAATAAACCCTAAACGATATTTTCCAAAACGAGTTTTTAACTCCCTTACTAAGAGAGCTATAACTACTCTATACAGTTGGGTTAAGGCTCTCATGACTCAAGAATAAATTTTTTTAATTCACTTTGCCAATCTTTAATTTCAATTCCTAATTCTTTGCAAATTTTAAGATTGCTCATAGATGACCATCTCGGTCTTGGGGCTAGCAATTTAAAATCAGCTGAATATGAGGGATAAATAAAAATCCTAACTCCTCTTAATTTGAAAAACTTTTTAGCCCACTCATACCGTGAGGCATAATCAGTGTTAACAAGATGATATAACCCTATTAGTCCACTTTGTATAGCCTTTAAAGTTACTTCTACTATAGTCTTTGTAGAAGTTGGCACAGAAAACTCATCACAGGCAATTTTGAGATACTCACTCTCCTCGGCCCATTTGGTCAATTTATAGAGAAAATTTTGAGTTCCCTTTCCATAAACCCAACTCGTTCTAAGGACAAGAAATTTGTTTTCCATAACGCTAATTATTTCTTTTTCTCCTAACCACTTACTGTAACCATATTTATTTAAAGGATTAGGAGAATTCTCTTCAGTATAAAGAACCTCTTTCTTACCATCAAAGACATAATCAGTGGAATAATGGACAAGAAAAGCACCTAATTCTCTACAAACAAGAGCAAGATTTCTTGGTCCAAAGCTATTTACTGCTAAAGCCTTTTCAAATTCAACTTCCGCTTTATCAACCAAGTTATAAGCAGAACAATTTAAAACTATATCTGGTCTTATCTCTTTTAAAATCTTCCTAACTTTATCAAAATCGGTCACATCAAGCTCTTCCCTTCCAAAGGCTAAATAATTTTCCTGCCTCTTTTCTAAATGCTCACAAAAAGCTTTTCCAAGTTGGCCTTTACTTCCAATAACCAAATATCTCATCCATAAACCCTTTTCCAGTACTCTTTCAGATAACCAACCTTTTCAAAGAGCCAATCTTGATGTTCCACATACCACTTAATGGTATGTTCAAGAGCCTCCTCAAAACTAAACCTTGGTCTCCAATTAAGCTCTTTTTCCGCTTTTGAGCTATCTAAGGAATATCTATAGTCATGACCTGGTCTATCTTTAACGAAGAAAATTAAGTTTTCAGATTTTTTTAAGACCTTAAGAATTGATCTCACTACTTCAAGGTTCCTTTTTTCTACCCCACTTCCTATATTATATATTTCTTTGTCTTTTCCTCTCTCCAAGATCAATAAAATAGCTTCTGCACAATCCTCCACATATAACCACTCTCTGATGTTACTTCCATCACCATAGAGAGGAATAGGTTCTTCTAAGAGAGCTTTAGCTATCGCTACAGGAATAAGTTTCTCTGGATACTGCCAAGGCCCGTAGTTATTAGAGGGCCTTACCGTTATCACAGGTAAGCCATAAGTTCTACTAAAGGCTCGCCCCAGTAAGTCTTGAGAAGCTTTACTTACTGCATAAGGTGAATTTGGTTTAAGGGGAGACTCTTCAGTAAAATTACCCTCAGATATTTCTCCATATACTTCATCGGTTGTAATGTTTAAAAAACAGTTAACCTCAAATCTTAAACTTATTTCTAAGAGATTATAGGTGCCCTCTATGTTAGTTCTTAAAAAAAGAAAAGGATCAAGAATGCTTCTATCTACGTGGGTTTCAGCTGCAAAGTGAATTACACTTTGAGGTTTCTCTTTAGAAAAAATATATTCTAGAAACTCTTTGTTAGTTATATCTGCCTTGTAAAACTTTATCTTGTTTAAAAGATCTTCAATTCTTCTTAGATCTCCAGCGTAGGTTAATTTATCTACCACGCAAACCTCGTATCCTTGACTTAGAGCTTTTCTCACAAAAAAACTACCAATAAAACCTGCCCCACCCGTTACAAGAATTTTCATGAATTAACCTCATAGATAAAGTTGTTTTCTGCCTCCTTAAGTAGGGGAAGACTTTTATCCTTTTCAGAAAGGATGGGAGACGAGACAGGCCAGCTAATATTTAAATCTGGGTCTTTCCAGAAAATTCCTCTATCAAGCTCAGGCTCATATTCCTCTGTAGTTTTATAATGAACTTCTGCATCCTCTAAAGCTACAAAACCATGAGCAAAGCCAGGAGGTACCCAGAGCATATACTTATTCTCTTCAGTAAGTTCAACTGCTACCCATTTTCCAAAAGTAGGAGATCCCTTTCTTATATCTACCGCCACATCCCAAATTCTTCCTTTTAAACATCGCACTAACTTCCCCTGTGCCTTTGGATGTAATTGATAGTGTAGCCCTCTTAAGACCCCTTTTGTTGAAAAGGAAATATTATCCTGTAAAAAATCAAAGTTAATCTTTGCTTTAAGAAAATCACTTTTTTTATAGACCTCCATGAAAAAACCTCTCTCATCTTTAAACACTTTCGGAATAATAAGATATACCTCTGGTATTTCAAGCTTTTTAAATTCAAAGGGCATAAAACTTTTCCTCCGCTATTCTTTTAAGATATTTTCCATAGGCGGTTTTTTTAAGAGGTTCTGCTAATTCAAGCAATTCTTCCTTATTTATCCAGCCATTTCTATAGGCTATTTCTTCAAGACAAGCAATCATAAGACCTGTTTTCCTTTCAATGGTAGCCACAAACTCTCCAGCCTCAAGAAAGCTATCATGGGTTCCGGCATCAAACCACGCAAAACCCCTTCCTAAAAGCTTAACCCTAAGGATACCTTGTTGAAGATATTGTTCCAAAACTGAGGTAATCTCAAGTTCTCCTCTATGGGAGGGCTTAACTCTTTTGGCAAATTCCAAAGCCTTTGAATCTAAGAAATAAATTCCTATTGCTGCATAATGACTTTTAGGATTTTTAGGTTTTTCCTCTATGGAGAGGACCTTACCTGCCCTATCAAACTCCACAATGCCAAAGCGGTGAGGATCATGCACATAGTAACCAAAAACAGTTGCTCCCCCATTTTCTTCAACTTCTTTCTTAGCTTCAGCTAAAACGTTTATAAGATCGTGCCCATAAAGAAGATTGTCACCTAAAAGAAGAAAGATGGTAGAGTTTTTTACATATGGTTCAGCCTTAAGTAAGGCATCTGCAAGCCCCCGCGGTTTTTCTTGAATAACAAAATCTGGATTTAAGCCTAACCTTTTTAATCTGATAAAAATTTTTTTGAAAACCTCTTCATCTCCAGGATTAAGCACAAAAACTATTTCTTTTATTTTAAGAAGCATAGCCAAACTTATGGGATAATATAGCATAGGTTTATTATAAATAGGGAGAAGATGTTTATTGATAAGTTCGGTACAAGGATAAAGCCTTGTTCCTGAGCCCCCTGCCAAAATAACGGCTTTCATTTTTTTTCATTATACTATTTTTTTTTACATTTTCAAATATTTTTTTGGATATATTCAAAATTACAAATGGCTTATCAAAAATTTTCTATTTAGTTCATCCTCCCAAATTGAATATTCTACTCCTAATACTTGCCTTGAAAAAATAAGATATGCCCCAAAATTATAGTTCTCTGGTTAGCTTCATTATTTTGTTAAAAGTATTATGAAATTTTTAATTTTTATGTTAAATTAAATTTTGTTTGTAATTCATATGGAGAAAGATAATTTAGTGGTATCTTATAAATTTTCTCCATGGAGAACCTGGATTGTTAAGAAATTTTTTCCTGATTTATCAAAAAATTTTTCAAAAATTGAAAACATCCTTAACTTAGCTGAGAAAACAAAACTTACCTTATTAGTGTGGAGTACAACTCTGGAAGATGAAAAAATAGAAATTACTCATCCAAACCTTACTGTGCTTAGATTAGAGGATGGCTTTATAAGATCTGTAGGTTTAGGTGCGGCTCTCATTCCTCCTTTTTCTCTTGTAGCTGATAAAAGAGGAATCTATTTTGACTCCTTAAGACCCTCCGATTTAGAGGTAATTCTTCAGGAAACCCTCTTTGATTCTACCCTTATAGAAAGAGCAAGACATATTTTAACCTTATTAAAAAAATATAAAATTACCAAATATAACTTAAATGGGACCTCGTGGATTCCAAAGGGTAGAATTTGGGATAAAAAAATTTTACTTGTGCCTGGGCAAGTAGAAGGTGATAAATCCATTCAATATGGTTCACCGTTAATAAAGACTAACCTTGAACTTCTACAGATAGTAAGGGAGAAGAATCCTTTTGAATATATTGTTTACAAACCCCATCCAGATGTTAAGGCTGGCTTTAGAAAAGGATACTATTCTGAAAAACTTATTTTAAAAATTGCAGATGAAATAATCTGGGAAAATGTAGATAATCATGAATTATTGCAAAGCATTGATGAGGTCCACACTATTTGTTCTCTTATAGGTTTTGAAGCTCTTTTTTTAGGAAAGGAAGTTTTTTGTTATGGACAACCTTTTTATTCTGGTTGGAGTTTGACAAAAGACCTTTTACCTAATCCGAGAAGACGAAGAAAACTTACTCTTGAAGAACTTATAGTAGGCTGTATAATATTATACCCAATGTATATAAATCCCTTTAAAAATCAAACAATTACTCCCGAGGAAGTGATTGAAGAGCTCTGGCAATTAAAAAATAATCCTTCTTTTAAATTTCTTTTATACAAAAATTTTAGTAACATCTTAAGCCCTTTCATAAAAATTAAAAATTGGTGGAGAGGTATATAAACTGGTTGATTTAAGAAAATTTAAAGACAAAACTTGTCTTCTATTAATTGGACCGGTTGGACCCTTTTTTTATCGTTTTGCAAAAGACTTAAAGTCGTATGCTAAAAAGATATACAAAATTAACTTCTCTGGAGGTGATTTTATATTCTATCCCTTTGGAGCTATAAATTATAGAGACAAAATAGAGAACTTCACTGAATTTTTTTCAAAATTTCTACGAGAAAAGCAGATCGAGGTTATTTTTATGTTCAACGATTCTTTTTACATCCATCGTTTAGTCAAAGATGTCATAAATAAGTTAAATATAGATATTTCTCTTTATGTTTTCGAAAGAGGATACATTAGACCTAATTTCATTACTTTTGAGAAAGATGGAGTAAATGGAAATTCAAAGCTTCCAAAGGATCCAAACTCCTATAGAAACTATAGGTCTTGCTATCGCTTTATGCCATACCCTGTTAAAGGGGAAGACTTGTATTGGTATTTTTATTCTGTATTGTTTTTTCTTTTTTATATTATTTTATACCCCTTTTTTCCAGCATCCAAATTAAGGTATACCAACATTTTTAAAGCAAGTATAGGATATATTTTTAATGTTTTTAAGAAAAATTTTTATAAACTCAATGAAAAGCCAAAAGTTAAATTTATACTCAATTCTAATAAATCCTACTATTTTCTCCCTCTCCAAGTCTATAATGATTCTCAATTAAGGTTTCATTCTCCTTATAAAAGCATCAAAGAATTCATTCAAGAGGTGCTTATCTCTTTTTCCTATTCAGCACCGCCGGATACTCTTTTAGTTTTTAAACATCACCCTATGGATATAGGCTTTGTGTGTTATAAAACTTTTATAGAAAATTTAACTAAACAGTATGGTATCTCAGAAAGAGTAATATATCTTAAAAATGGTGATATTGACACTTTAGTAAAAAAAGCTATAGGTATTATAACTATAAACAGTACTGTAGGTATGACAGCTCTTTTACATAGGAAACCCGTCAAAGTTATGGGCAAAGCTGTTTACGATATTGAAGGTTTAACTTTCAAAGGTAGTTTAGATGAGTTTTGGCGTGAAGCTACTAATTTTAGAGTAGATGAGGATCTACTCCACGGCTTTTTTGATTATTTGTTTGATCACGTTTTAATAAATGGAAGCTTTTACAAAAGAATAAGTAATAAAACCCATACAGGTTTGATCTACAATTCATCTCATCTATAAAGAAACATGAAAATATATCTCATTCATGAAAAGGAAAATCCAACTACTAACTTTTTCCTTATGCCTCTCTTAGAGTATAAAAAACTTTCTTTTGAAGTTATTTCTTGCAGTGATTTTAATCATCAAGCGATTGATCTAACAAATGAAGTAATAGTTATAATTGTAAGATACTTAAATAATTACATAATTGATTTTTTGAAAAAAAACTTCAAAAAAATTTACCGGATTTTTTACTTTATGGATGACGATTTGTGGGATATCAGAGTGTTGGCTTATCTACCGTTTAAATATGCTCTAAAAATACATAAAAGCGCTTTAAAATATAAAAAGGACTTATTGAGACTTGGAATTACTCTTTTAGTCTCAAATGAGTATTTAGCAAACAAATATTCAAAGTATAAACCTGAAATAATTTATCCTTATCCCTCTGCGATTGACACAAAATACGAATTTATTGATAATTCGAATAATATTGTCGCTTATCATGCCACTTCTTCTTATAAGAGCGAATTTTCTTGGATTGCAAATTTAGTTGGTTCTCTACCAGAATATCTTTTTGAAATTGTCGTAGATAAGGCTAATTTTAAATATTTTGTTAGACTAAATAATTGTTGGTTACTTTATCCTATGTCATGGCCGATTTACAAGAATTTTATTAAAACTCAAAAAAGACCCTATTTTATCGCTCTTCAGTTAGATAATCCTTTTAATAGAGCAAGAAGTTATGTAAAGTTTTATAACATTATTCAAATGGGCGCAATAGGTTTTTATTCTGATACTTTTCCTGAGGCAAATCTTATAGATAAATTTCAAGCAGGAATCGTTCTTAAACCTGAAATCTCTTTGTGGATTAAAACTTTTAAAAACTCAATATCTTGTGAAGAGAAAAAACTAATTTTTAATAACTCCCTCAAGCTCCTGACTTTCTTTAAAGAAAGAGCTCTTAGAAGTTATGAAAAGTGCAATTTATTATGAAGTTCCTCTCCTAAGTTCCAAGATAAAACCAGGTTTTTGGCACCTAAAGGGTGAAATTCAATTCAAGACACCTCCCTGTGATCTTTTATTAGAAGTCTATTATAACGATCAAAGCACAATTCAAATACCCATTCCTTTTACCTTGAGAGGAAAACTTGATTATATTATTAAACTTGAGAAAACCCCCTATAAAATCTATTTAATCACAAACCATAACATAAGTATCAAAACTTGTACCCTTAGAGGTGTTAACTACGCTTATGCTCTTTATAAGTTCTATCGCAGAATTTTGCCCGTCCTTTTTTATAATAATGAGGCTAATAGGGATTTAAAAATTCGCATAGACATGTCTCCTTTTAGCTATTTAATGAAGCCTTACAGAGCTTATAAAAAAATTTCACTAGAAAGAACCAAGAGAATCTGTCAACCCTTTGATAGTAATGTCTGGCTCAAACTTCATCAAAACTTCATCAAAACCTTATTTAAGAAGATAAAAATCTCTCAAATTTTTGTTAACAAACCTGTTTTCACTATTATATATTTTAACGAAAATAATCACAAAAGTTTTATAGATTTCTCAGCTGTAAGACAAAATTATAAGAAGTATCATATTATCTCTATACGAAACTTTCAAGATCTATATCAATTAAACCTTCAATCAGATTATGTTCTTTTCTTATATAATGGTGATAAACTTGATCCTCATGCACTAGAAATTTTAGCTTATTTTATTAAGAAACATAAATATCCAGAATTAGTCTATTTCGATAGCGCTTCTGAAAATATAGACGAAAAATTAGAAAAAAGGAAGTTTCAAATTTTTTTAAAACCAGATTTAAGTATTGACTATTTAAAACACTATAACTATATAAAAAATGCTTTTCTTGTAAGAAGAGATACTTTTATAGACATTTTACAAAGGCTTTCTCGAAGTAATTCACTTTTGAAACTAGATTTTATACATATTTTTCTTCTAAAATTAGTTCAAGATATCTCAAAATATAAAATTTATCACTTACCTCTTGTGTTATTATATCATAACTCAAAGAGGTTAGAAAGAAATTCTCAAGTAATAGTTCAACCTAAACATCTTCAATTTAAAAAAACAGTATTTTTTGAACCCTTAGTTTCTATTATAATACCTACCAAGGACAAAGTCTCCTTGTTATCTAAATGTCTTCATACAATTTTTACTAAAACCACTTATAAAAATTATGAGATCATATTAATTGACAATAACTCTAGTAAAGATGAAACTTTTAGATTTTATACTTCATTAGAAAAAATGTCCTTGGTTAAAATAGTCTTTGATAAAGGAGATTTTAACTTCAGTAGATTAATTAATACTGGTGTTAAAAAAGCTAAAGGAGATTACCTCTGTTTTTTAAATAACGACATTGAAGTTGAAACTCCTCAATGGATAGAAGAGA
Source organism: Endomicrobiia bacterium (assembly GCA_025060535.1). GTDB lineage: Bacteria > Elusimicrobiota > Endomicrobiia > DTEH01 > DTEH01 > JANXDG01. The sequence continues at coordinate 12,514 of JANXCA010000029.1, forward strand.
TGTTATACTTTACTGTGAAGCCAAAAGTCGGAGTAGTGGGAGCTAAACTTATCTATCCTAATGGCACAGTTCAACACGGAGGAGTAATTGTGGGAATTTGGGAGTTAGCTGATCACGCCTTTAAAGGCTGTACAGAGAAAGAAGATTATATGAATAGATTAATTACTCCCCAGGAATACTTAGCTGTGACAGCTGCTTGTATGATGACTAAAAGAAAAATTTTTGAAGAAGTAGGTGGTTTTGATGAAATACTGAAATTTAATTTTCAAGACTTAGATTTTTGTTTAAAAGTTTACGAAAAAGGTTATAAGATAATTTATACACCCTATGCAGTATCAATTCATCATGAACATTCCTCAAGAGGAAAACCAGATAATAAGGAAAAGCTAAAAATTCTTGAAAAAGAAAAAACAATAATTAAAAACCGATGGCAAAAGTATATTCAGAAAGACCCTTTTTACAATCCTAACCTATCGATTTTTTCTACTAAATTTCAACTAAACTTTTCGGTTACTCGTTTGAAAAAAGCTTTGGAATAACTAAAGCTAAAACTTTCTCCACACACTCCTTTATACTTAATAGATTGGTATCTAAGATGAGATTGGGCTTAAGGGGTTCTTCGTAAGGTGCACTAACACCAGTATACTCTTTAATTTCACCCCTCTTAGCCTTGGTATACATTCCTTTAGGATCTCTGGCTTCACAAACCTCTACAGGACATCTACAATAAATTAAGACGAAATTCTCCTCTCCAAGGTGTTTTTTAATTCTCTCACGGTCTTCTTCATAGGGTGAAACAAAGGCGCAAAGGGTTACTATTCCTGCATCTATAAAAAGCTTTACCATCTCTGCAATTCTTCTTAAGTTCTCTTTTCTATCTTGAGGAGAAAAACCTAAGTCAGCACATAATCCATGCCTTACATTATCTCCATCAAGAGTGTAAGTTCTAACTTCAAGTTCATGAAGAGTTTTCTCAACAGCATGCGCTATGGTAGACTTTCCTGAACTTGGAAGTCCTGTGAACCAGATAGCAAGTGATTTATGGCCGTTAAGTGTTTCCCTATCTCTTCTCGTAACCTCAGGTTTATGCCAGATCACATTATTAGAAACTAACTTTAAAGGATTAATCTCTGCTGTTTTACTTTCTCTCATATTTATTTTTAACCTCTAATTTAGACAGAATATTTATCCTCAAAACAAGCTTTCGTCTTCCTTAATAAAGCCTCAAATCTTCTCTCCTCTAACTCTCTTAAAGCTTTCAGCTCTTCTTCTAACCTTAAAAGCCTCTCCATTATGGAAATATCCTTAGCATCCTTAGCTTTTTTTCTCATGCTCTACCACAAACTCAGCTAATTTTTTACCTCACCACCTCCTCCATAAGTAAGAGAAACAAACTCTTTAATTTAATCTGATTCAAATCTTCTAACATTTATTATTCTATATTTGAAAAAATAGCCCTATTAGACGAAGCTAATTTTATCATTTAAATTTAAAAAAACAAACTATTCTTGTATGGGAAAAGGGGGGGTCTTCCACTTCTTCGTTCTCTCAATTCTGCGTAAAGTCACATATTATGGTAACTTAAGATGTTCTCACAAAATATGGATTCATAAGGAATCCATAACTTCCTTTCAGCTATTCCTGGATAGCAACTCCAGGCAATTTCTTCAAGTTTTATTATCCGGTCATTTTCAATTGGATAAAGTTTCAGTATATTAAGCAATATTTCTCCTACAGAATGTGTTTATTTAAATTCTCCTACCAGAAAATTTTTCAAAAGTACTAAAACTTTTATTATTAACAATATAATAATTGGTTCTTTGAATTATAAATAAGAAAATAATAGGTCTGTCAATTTAATTAAAAGGGATAAATCTGTTAAATAAGTTAATCTGATAATGTTAAAATATAAGAGTTAAATGTTCTCTTTTTAAAAAAGGCAAAATGATTTCTAATCTATCAAAAGATAATGATTCACCTCTTTTTTATCTTTTCAAGTAACCATACAATTTTGGAAAATTTAGTGATTTCAAAGGAAATGTCAAAAGGAACCTCAATCTTACCCATATTTCCGACCGGATAGTCTGGCTCCCACAGAGGATTTATATACCCCTTGCAAACATTAATTCAATTAATAACTAATTCGCTCTGTTTGATAAAACTAAGTAAAGATGAGTTAGATAAATAAATTGACGGACATGCTCCTCCTATGTCTAAATTTATAATTGACCTTATAGAGTATACTATTTCCCTAAAATTTTACATTAGATTAAACCGCTTTAAAATTTCTGCTACCCTTTCATCAGTCTTTGCAAGATTTCTAAAGGCTTCTATAACTAAATTGAGCCTTTCCTTTTCTATGCCTATTTCATCTTCTATCAATTTCGTTTTAATTTCAAAAGGGTCTTATCATAGTGCGTCTGTCCCAAATTGCAAAACCAATGGTTGCTGCTGTTATCCCTGTAAAAATCACAACAAGCATCCACATAAAAGTCATTATCTGCTCAAACCTTTTGTCAATCTGCTCAAACCTCTTATCAATCTGCTCAAACCTCTTATCAATTTCCGCAAGTTTTGCCTCTATGCGAATGATTCTATCTCTATCCTCAAGAGTAAAGGGCACTTCCTTACAATAAGCCCCATAAGCAGTTAAAAAAAATACTAAAAAAGCTAAAACTAAAAATACCTTCTTCATCTTTTCATCCCTTTAGTTTTACTTAATCTTAATTATATTTTAAAAGATTCTTAAAATTTTTGAAAGCCTAAATAAGCTCAACTTTTATATCCTTCTCTTCCTTCAAAAAAGTTAAAACTCTTCTGTAACGGTCCTCTACTAATTTCTCAATTTCTTTTCTTGATATCCTATCTTGTTCCTCATAAAACTTAATCTCTTCCTCAGAAAGCACAAATTGATTTTCTGTGCCAAACCATTCTCTAAAAAGCCTCTCATTTGACTCCCTAAAATGCTCAAGAAACTCTATTCTTTCTGGTAAAGTAAAAAAACTCCTTATAGGACTTCCCTCTTCTCTGTCAAGTTTAAATAAATATTGAATACACTTACCATGTTCTTCGCGAGTTAAATTAAATTTTTCATTGATTTTTCTCATAACTAAGATTGAAAGATGACTAAGAGAAGGATTTGTTTCTACTTTGTAATCTCTTGCTTCAGGCATTTCAATTCCAAGAATAGATAAAAAGTCAAGAATTACATTTCCATCAGGAAAAAGTTTTCTGTCGTATATGCGTGGAATAATTTTAGATTCCGGAAAAGCTTGTTGCCAACGAGACAACAAAGAATTATAATTTAAAAGCCAGTTCAAAGTTAAAGAATGTTGAGTCGACTCTTTAAAAGAGCAAGTTAATCTTATTCCAAAATCTTTGACCACTTGTGAATAGGAAGATTCATGCCATAAATCTTGTCTTCTAAGATAAACAATAATACACTTTTCTAAAAATTGTTCTAAAAGGATTTTCAGTATTTCAAAACAATGTTTATCTCTAAAGTGCATAAAAGCCTCAGAACTTATGATACATATTTTTGATTTTTTAGCGATACTCTCTTTTAATAAACACTCCTTTATAGTTTCAAATTCAGTAACTTTTAGACCTTTGGCTTCTTCAGGTTTATAGATGGAGAAAGCTATTCCATGATGTGCAAAAATTCCGTCCGGAGCTAATATTCCCGTATCTGGATATAAAATCTTATATTTTTTAATTAGAGTCTTTTTAGATTTATATAAAAAATTTTGAATAGCACTTGTGCCTGTCTTAGATAAACCGATATGAAGATACACCTTTTTTTTATCTAAATATTCTTCTCTAAACAAAGCAATAATACTCCTTCAAAATAGAGTTGTATCTATTACATTCATAGATTTTTTCTCCTGTCCTTCCACTTTCAAGTAATTTTAGTAAAATTTCTACAATTTTTTCTGTGGTGGAAGGAAAGGGGATTAAACTACCAAATCCTATTTTTTTTAACCTCTCAGCAGGTGCTCCGATATCATAAACCACGGGATAAAGTCCATTTCGTAAAGCCTCTGATAAGGTATAACTGTAAGTTTCAGGCCATTGATGTAAAAATAAGGCTAAATGAGGTTTGTAAAATTCAACAAGACCTTTTAATTCCTCTTCTTCATATTTTCCTGTAATAATAACATTTTTAAATTTTTTAATTTTTATATCATCTATAGTATATCCTATTATTATAAATTCAAAGGGAAGATTTTTTTCTTGTGAATATCTGATAAGATTTAACAATTGATAATATCCCTTATGTTCACCTATTGCTCCAATGATAGCAATTTTTAGTTTTTGGATATTTTTAGTAGGTTTAATTTCCGCCTCTATGAAGTCTGGATGCTCAAGTAGTATCAAATTGTCTAAACTAAATATTTTTTCTATTAGATTTTTACATGTCTCCGAAGGACAAATAACTTTTTTTGCCTTTTTAAGACAATCTTTATAAAAATCTCTCCACTGTGAAATAGAATAATTGAATTTATTTATAAATATTAGTTCAATCTCTTTTGGTAGCCCTCCGCCCATAAGACAATACTCACAGACATTTATCTCAGGAAGCCCACAAAAGATTCCACTTGAATTAATTAGATTTATTTTCGGACAAATATAATAATAATCGTGAAGAGTCACATAGTAAGGAACTTTTAGAATCTTAGGCCACTGCCAAATAGATAGGTCTCTAAATCCCACAGTTTGATTATAATGAATAAAAAGAATAGGTAATTCCTTTATTTGCTCTAATATATTCTCCAAGGATAAAAACGGAGGATAGTAAAGAGAAATAGATTTATCCTTTTTATTTTCCTCATAGAGAGTTAATTTGATGCCTCCATTAAAAGGATGAATAAAAAGTGCTCCCACTTCTTCTTTTTTTAACAATTTAGCTAAATCTCTACAGTATTTTAAACTTCCTCCTCCCCAATTATGTATAACAAAAACTACAAATTTTTGATACTTTCTCTTCAGTATTTCTATAATTATTCTATTCCTGTAGGAAGCTATGGGATCTCTTTTTATAAATCTCTGAATCCTTAGGTTATAATCTGGATAAAGTTCATTAATAACTTTTAGGGCTTTTTCTACTCTATCTGGTTTTTCACTTCTAAAAGAAAGACTGCCATGATGCAGAACAAAAGTATCTAAACAGGCAACATGTCTCCATCCTAAGGAAGAGGCTCTCATGCAAAAATCATTCTCTTCACCATAACCCTTATCAAATCTTTCCTCATCAAAGTATCCAACCTCATTAATACATTCCCTTTTAATATACATGCAAAATCCTATAGCTGTAGGTATATCTACGGTTACTCCTCTATTTACACTTTGAC
>JANXCA010000002.1 GCA_025060535.1 Endomicrobiia bacterium
CCTAAAATGTAATCCTTAGAATAAGGTCTCTGAGGATGTCTGGCTATTAAAACCCTTTGTGCAGAAGTTAAGTTTGTATATATTTGCTTCTTTAAATCTTGACATTTCTTCTGCAACTCCAAAATCTGTTGTTTTATCTCTTCAGTCATCACAGCAGATTTCTGTAAAGCAGATATTTGTTTTTCTAACTCTTCTATAGGCTTTTCAAATTCTAAGTATTGTTGTTCTTTCATAGGTTCTTAAAAAAATTTATATAAATAATTAACCCTTAGCTGTCTTTCAATTTTATCAGTGTCTGAATTTATTCTATTAAAAATAAAATCAATATACAAATAATTAGAAAAAATAATTGCAAGTTTACAATTTAACTGACCAATCTGAGAATCTGGAATATTCTCATATTCTACTCCAAAACTTACTATATCTTCTATACAAAATCTTAAAGAAATAAATCCAAAAAGTTCATTTTCTTTTTTATATCTTATAAAATTAACTCCAAAATCAAAAAACGTCTTCGAAAAAATATTTTGAGTAAAAACAAGAAATAATCCTTTAGCTGGCAAATTCCCAGTTGAGATAAAACTATAGCTTTGTCCATCATATCCCAAAGCTAATGCTGGAAAATATCTTGTACCATCAAATATTCTCCATTTAAAATAAAAGGATGGCTCTTTTATTTTTGGTGTTTCAAAACCAATTAACCTTTCAATATCTACACTCCCCCCAAAGCTTAATCTATTAAAAGGACTAAACACAAATTTTGCAATTACACCACCATAACTATACATCCTTACATAAAAACCTCCAGTAGCATAATCTACAATTTCTGCAGTAGGAACATTTACATTCTCTATTTCAACTCCTGCAAAACAAAAAGAAGAAAATAAAAAAAATACAAAAAAAACAAAAAATTTCATATCACATTTCACCTTTTTTGTGGCTATATTTCACCTCTTTTTTTGTGGCGTTTCAGGTAAAGAGGAAGGATATTTCGCTTCTAATTGTTTTATAGCAATATCTAAAAGCTGTTTTGTATATACAGATGTCTCTTTTTTATACATCTCTTTTAATATACTCAATGACTCCTTATCTCCTATAAACCGAATTGCATCTATTGCTAAGTTTTTTACACCTTCATCTGGGCTTTTTAAAGAATTCTTAATTGTTCCTAAAACAGAAGTATCTTTTGCGAGTTTTGCTAAAGCATATGCAAAATAAAATTTTGTCTTTAAAGAAATAGTAGGTGTAGAATATAAAACTTTAAACTTATTTATAACACCAACATCTGAAACTTCAACAAGCACCTTTACTATGTCAGCTATAATAGCTTCATTTTGTAAATTTTTTTCAATACTATCTCTTAATGCCGAAATCCCATCAGGATGAGAAATCTTTCCTAACGTATATATAATACTCTTTTTTAGGTTTATATCCTCAGTGCTCTCTAACAACTCTACAAGCACACTAACTGCTTGAGTAGACCTTAGTATACTTAAAGTATTACAAGCAGCATACTTTAAAGCATAGCTTTCTTTTTCATTTTTTAAAATGTCTATTAAAGGTGAAACCACTTTAAAATCACTTATTCCTATATATCCCAACGCTATTATTGCTGACTGTCTTACTTGTAAATCATTATCATTTTTTAAAACATCTAAAATATCATCTATAACTTCTTTTGCTCTTAACAAACCCAAAGAATCTACAGAAGCTTGTCTCACAAAAGGGTTTTCATCTTTTAGTAATCTCTTAAGATGAGGGATAGCTCTTACATCTCTTAAAATACCAAATTGTTCAGCTGCTTGTCTTCTTATATACGGATCAGGATTGTGAGACTTTTCTATAGCTTCGTTAAACTGATTTTGGAAATTTGATTCTGGAGGTTGAGAGTATAAACTATAAACTACAAAAAAAATAATTATTATATAATAGAAAAACTTCATTTAACTTTGTACCTCCAATAATTAAAATATAAAATAACAAAAACAGTAAAAAAAATCAATATACTATATAATCTATATAATCTTATTAATTATTATAATAAAAATTTAAACCCGCAAGAGAAATCATAGCTGCATTATCTGTTGCAAGATATTTGTGAGGAAAATAGACCTCTATATTTTTATTCTGCGCTATTTTAATAAAACCATCCCTTAAAGATTTATTCGCAGATACTCCTCCACTTATTACTACCCTGTTACACTTTGTTTTATCTATTATTCTTAAAGTCTTTACTAAAAGAGTATCTACAACTGCTTCTTGAAAAGAGGCACAGATGTTATAAACATCCTTTATATTCAAACTTTTATTTTTAATGTAATACAAAACTGCAGTTTTTAATCCACTGAAGCTAAAGTCATCACTTTCCATCATATAAGGTCTAGGAAAATCTATTGCTTTTGAGTCACCAAATTTTGCTAATTTTTCTATAATGGGACCGCCGGGATATCTAAATAAACTTTTATACCTTTTAGGAACATGTTCTGCTAACATCTTAGCAACTTTATCAAAAGCCTCTCCAACTGCATCATCTCTTGTTTGTCCTAAATTTTCTTTTTTTGTATGAGAATGAACCAAACTTAACTCAGTATGTCCTCCTGAAATAATCAATGAAATAAAAGGAAACTTAATTTTTCCTTTGTGTGTAAGAATCACGGAAAAAATATGTCCCCATAGATGATCTACACCTATAGTGGGTTTAGAATAAATATAACCTAAAGTTTTAGCAACCGTCTTGCCTATTAAAAGAGCACCCTTTAAACCCGGTTTTTCAGTATAAGCTATGAGGTCTATATTTTTTATATCAAATTTCTTTAAAGCTTTATCTAACACAAAATGAATTTTTTCATAGTGAGTTCTACTTGCAAGTTCAGGAACTACCCCAAAAAAAGAAGCATGGATTTTTTGTTGAGAGAAAACTATATTTGAAATTATTTCAAACTCACTACTTACTACAGCAGAAGCAGTTTCATCACAGGAGGTTTCTAATCCTAAAACATATCTTTTCATTTATTATAATAAATCTGAATTCCTTTAAGTATCTCTACAGCACGACTCAAAACTATATCTTCAACCTGTTCCTCTTTTTTTACAGCAGAGGTCGGTTCCTTTCCAGGAAAGTATATTTCTTCTCTTTGTTGATAAAGCTTAGCTTCTATTTCTTTTGGTACTTCAATGTTAATATCTGGTTCTATTCCTCCAAGATATGGTTGTGTAGAACTTTTTACGGTAGGTTCAGTTCTTTCTATTAATCTTCCGGATGGAGTATAATATCTAGCTGTGGTAATTTTTAAACCATAACCATCACCTAAATCGATAACACTTTGTACTGATGCTTTTCCAAAAGTCCTAGAACCTATCACTAAAGCTCGTCTGTTATCTTTTAAAGCTCCTGCTAAAATTTCCGCTCCAGAGGCAGAGCCAGCATTTACTAATACTACCATAGGAATATCTGGATAAGGACAAACCATCTCTGCTCTGTATTCCTTTCTAGGTGAACGTCTTCCTTCTGTGTATACTATTAGTTTGTTGCTATCCAAAAATAACTTAGCAATCTTTACTGCTTGGTCTAAAAGACCTCCAGGATTATTTCTTAAATCTAATATTAAACTCTTCATCCCTCCCTTTTTAAGCTCCGAAAGAGCTTTAGAAACATCTTCATAAGAATTATTGTTGAACTCATATAAAGCAATATAACCTATTTTGTCTGTTAACATTTTATATTTTACTACTTCTATCTTAATGATGTCTCTTACAATAGTAAAATCAATCGGGTCTTTTACACCTTCCCTTGAAATAGTAATGGTTACCTTTGTACCAGGAGTACCCCGTAGTTTATTTACTGCTTCCTCAATTGTAATACCATAAGTGGATTCACCTTCAATTTTTATTATCCTGTCATTCGGTAAAATCCCTGCTTTGTAAGCAGGAGTACCAGGAAGAGGTGTAATTACTGTAAGCCACTCATCCCTTATAGCAATCCTTATACCTAAACCTCCAAATTTCCCTTCCGTCTCTACTTTTAGTTCTTTATAAATATCCGGCTCCATAAACTGTGTAAAAGAATCTAATGGTTTAAGAAGCCCTTTTATAGCAGAAATTAACAATTTGTTTCTATCCACCTCTTCTACATAGTTCTCCTCAGTGTATTTAAGAACATCCAAAAGGAGATTTATATGTTTATATGTATCATCTCTACTGTAAGAAAAAGAGAATAAAATACAAAAATATATTAGTACTAAAAAACTTTTTTTCATAGAAATTCTCCTTTTAGTCTGTATTTATCAGAAATAATTATGCTGTTTAGAATTTCTAATGTTCTTTCTAAATCGTCATTTATTACTAAATAATCATAGAACTTTATATATTTTACTTCTTTTAAAATATTTTTTAATCTTAAAGAAATCTCTTTTGAGTTGTCGCGTCTCCTTGAAATTATTCTCTCTTTTAAAACTTTCAAAGAAGGGGGTAAAACAAAAATAAAAATCCCATCAGGAAATAACTTTTTTATGTTTTTTCCTCCTTGAACATCTATATCAAGTAAAATGTCTTTTCCTGAATTTATAGCTTTAATAAGTGGCATCTTAGGTGTAGCATAGTAATAATTGTGAACTTTAGCCCACTCTATAAATTCTCCTTTTTCTACCATTTTAAAAAATTTATCATCAGAAACAAAATAATAATCTTTACCATCTATCTCTTTGTTTTTCTTAGGTCTTGTAGTATAAGATACTGAAAAAACCAAATTCTTATTTCTTTTTAGAAGTTCCCTGCAAAGTGTCGTCTTTCCAGAACCAGATGGTCCTGAAATAACTATTACTTTCCCTTTTTGTGTTTTCTTAGTAAATTTTTTTATAATATTATTTAGTGCGTTCCTTAATAACAACTCACTCATAAAAAATTATCATAGATACTTTTCTTTAAATTCAGGTCTTATTCTTTTAAGTTCTTCTTTTGGGAAAAATCTTAAAAGAGTATATCCTAACTCTATTGTCTCAAAAATTGTTCTATTTTCATCATATCTTTGTTTTAAAAACTTATTTTCAAACTCGTCTACAAACTTAAGATATATTTGGTCTATCTTATCTAAAGCTGCTTCTCCTAAAACAACTGCAAGTTCTTCAACTTCTTTTCCCCTTGCATAACAAGCAAACATCTGATGAGCCCAGTCAGGATGGTCTTCTCTGGTTCTGCCCTTTCCTATACCTTTATCCCTTAGTCTTGATAAACTAGCCATAATATCTATAGGGGGATATATTCCTTTTCTATATAGTTCTCGGGATAAAACAATCTGACCTTCTGTAATATAACCTGTAAGGTCAGGTATTGGATGTGTTTTATCATCTTCAGGCATAGTAAGAACGGGCATTAAGGTAATTGAGCCTTTTTTATATTTTATTCTACCAGCTCTTTCATACAAAGTGGCAAGATCTGTGTATAAATAACCAGGATATCCTCTTCTTCCGGGCACTTCTTTTCTTGCAGCAGAGATTTCCCTTAATGCTTCTGCATAGTTTGTCATATCTGTTAAAATAACAAGCACATGCATCTCCAAATCAAATGCTAAGTATTCTGCACAAGTTAAAGCTAATCTGGGAGTAGCAATTCTTTCAATAGCAGGATCATCTGCTAAATTAACAAACAATACGGCTCTGGAAAGTGCTCCAGTTTTTTTAAATTCTGAAATAAAAAAATTTGCCTCTTCAAATGTAATACCCATAGCTGCAAAGACCACAGCAAACTCTTCTTTTTCAGTTGATGTTTCTGACTTTAGAACAGTTGACTGCCTGGCTATTTGAACAGCCAATAAATTGTGAGGAAGTCCTGACATAGAAAATATAGGAAGTTTCTGTCCTCTAACTAATGTATTAAGACCATCTATTGCAGAAATACCTGTCTGTATAAACTCCCTAGGATATGCTCTTGAATATGGATTTATAGGATCACCATTTATATCTAACCTTTTTTCAGGGACAATCTCAGGTCCACCATCTATAGGCCTTCCTAATCCATCAAAAATTCTTCCCAAAATCGTTGGACTAACTGCCAAAGTAACTGTTTTATTTAGGAATCTTACTTTAGTGTTGGTTATATTTATACCTCTACTTTCCTCAAACAATTGAACAAGTGCTTTATCTTCTTCTATTTCCAAAACTCTACCAAGTCTTTTTTCATTATTACCAAGTTCAACTTCTACAAGTTCTTCATATTTAGCTCCCCTTGCTCCTTCTACTAAAATCAAAGGACCACTAACTGATTTTAAAAGCTGTGTTTCTAATACCATTATTATTTACTCCTTTCTTTTAATTATTTGAATAGATCTTCATATATATAGGTGTTTTTAGCACTACATCCAGCTTTTTAATCTTTTCTAAAGCTAAAATTATGTTTTTTTCTTTAGTTTTATGAGTTATCAAAATTATAGGTACTCCTCTACGATGTTTAAATAAGGGTTCTTTTTGATATACAGAAGCAATAGAAACTTTATATTTTCCTAAAATATTAGCAATTTTTGCTAAAACTCCTGCTTTGTCTACAGTAGTAAATCTCAAATAGAAACAATCTTCTACTTCTTTTGTATTAATAATATTTATCTGTTTAGGAATATATCTTACATATTGCATCCTTCCACCAACAGCTTCTGCTATTTCTTTTGCTATTGCTATTATGTCTGAAATCACAGCAGATGCAGCAGGAAATCCACCAGCACCTTTACCAGCAAGTAGTATTTTACCACAATAGTCACCATTAAACATAACTGCATTATTTTCATATAAAATATTAGCAAAAACACTTTTTTTATTCACTAAAAATTTTCTAACTTCAAAAAAATAACCATTTTTATAAAATTGAGTATTTCCTAAAAGTTTAATACTATATCCAAAACTTTCAGCAAAAATTATATCCTGTAGTTCTATACCTTCAATTCCTTCTACAAAAATATTTTTAATTTTTACCCAACAAGAGTAAGCGAGAGAACTCAAAATACTCAATTTGCAAGCTGTATCATAACCAGATACATCATAATATACATCTGATTCTGCTATTCCCATATTCTGAATTCTTTTAACTGCTACTTCATAAGAACATTTCTGTTGAGACATCAAAGTTAATATATAATTTGTAGTACCATTTAAGATCCCTGTGATACCTAAAATTTTATTGCCTGCAAGGCCTTCATGAAGTGACTGAATTACAGGTATACCAGCAGCTACTGCTGCTTCAAAATAAATTGATTTATTATATTTATTTGCTAAACCAAAAATCTTATCCCAATACTCAGAAAGGACTGCTTTATTAGCAGTAACGATATGTTTACCACATTTTATAGCTTCTGTAATAATTTCATATGCAGGATGAAGTCCACCTATTAGTTCAACTACTACATCAATTTCTGGATCTTCTAATACTTTTTTGTAATTATCTGTAAATTCAACATTAAAAGGTAATATGTTTTTTTTACTTTTGTCTTTATCACATACAATCTTAATTTCTATATCACAGTTACATTTCTGCCTTATTAGTTCTTTATTAGTAGAATAAAACTTCATTACAGAAGAACCCACACTACCTAACCCAATAAGACCAATTTTTACTGTCTTCATGATTTTATTTTAAGATTTACTCCTAATTCTTTAAAAACTTTTTTAAATCTCAAAGCCGCATCATGAAACCTATTGTTAGCTGTAACCAATGCTAATCTTATATATCCTTCTCCATTCGGACCAAAACCTTCTCCAGGAGCTACAGCAACTCCTGTTTCAACCAAAAGTTTTTCAGCAAATTTTAAAGAACCAACTTCCTTTGTAATTTTTTCAGGAAGTTTACACCATAAATACATACTACCTTTAGGGGGTTCTATCACCCATCCAATTTTTTTAAACTCTTTTATCATTATATCTCTTCTTGTCTGATATAATTTTTTAATTTCGGGAACGATTCTATCGTAATCAAGTAACGCCTTCACCGCAGATAGTTGAATAAATGTAGGGACTCCATAGTCAATAAATGACTTAAATTTTTCAAGCTGACTTATTATATATTCATTCCCCACAACAAAACCAACACGCCAACCTGCCATACAAAATGTCTTTGAAAAGCTATGAAACTCAACAGCTATATCTTTTGCTCCTTCAAATTGAAGAATTGATGGAGCTACATATCCATCAAAAGTAATCTCTGAATATGCATTATCATAACACAAAATTAAATTATTTTTCTTTGCAAATTTTATTGCATCTTTTAAAAAACTTTCATCTTCTACTACTGCCGTGGTGGGATTGTTAGGATAATTAAGAAATAATATTTTTGCTTTTTCTATAATCCTTTGTGGGATTTTTCCAAAATCTGGCAAATAACCATTTTCTGGTAAAATTTTAAATAAATAAGGAATTCCGCCTGCGAGAATAGTAGCATTATAATATACAGGATATGAAGGATCAGGAATTAATGTATAATCTTTGGAATTTAAAAACGCCATACATAAATGTCCCACACCTTCCTTAGAACCAATTAACGCTAATACTTCTTTTTCAGGATCAAGCTTTACACCAAATCTTTTCAAAAACCATTCTGCTACAGTATTTCTAAACTTAGGCATCCCTTTAGCTTGTGGATATCTGTGAGTTTTTGGATGTTCTAAAACAGTTTCACACAACCTTTTTATTATCTCCTTATCAGGAGGTATGTCTGGATTACCCATAGAAAGATCTATCACATCTAAATTTTTTTTATAAGCTTCAAGTTTGAGTTTGTTAATTTTAGAAAATAAATAAGGAGGGAGTTTTTCTAATTTTTTAGAAGATAATATCTTTTTCATTTTTTAGAATTAATATATCTTCTAATCCAATCTGTAGGACGAAAAGATATCTTTTTTCTTTCTGGAATAGGAACTATTTCTCCTGTCTTAGGATTCCTTCCTATTTTAGGTTTCGTAATTTTTGTTTTAAATTGTCCTAAACCTGAAATATTAATCACTTCTCCATTTCTAAGGGCTTCTGATAAAACCTTAACAAATTCTCTTAAAATTTTTTGAACCACTGATGGTTTTTGATTAGTATTTTGAGATATTTTTTCTATTAAAACTTTTCTCTTCATCAAAGTTTCTCTCCTCCAACATACCAAAAAATAAAACTATCTCTTTGTCCACTGGAAACTCTTTCTTGCTTTGGGTTTTCCTGGTTTTTTTCTTTCAACCATTCTTGGATCTCTTCTTAACATTCCAGCTTTTTTAAGAGTAGCTCTTAAATCAGGATTATATATTACCAAAGCTCTTGCTATTGCTAATTTTATAGCATCTGCTTGACCTGTTATACCTCCACCCTTTGCTTCTACTTCTATATCCAGTTTATCTTTTAAACCAGTCAAAACCAAAGGAGAAATTACTTGTGTCTTTTGAGTTAAATTACCACCAAAATATTCATCCAATGTTTTATTATTTATAGTAATTTTCCCCGTACCATTTTTTAAAACTGCAACCGCAACTGAAGTTTTCCTTCTACCTGTAGCTCTTATCGGTTGAAGAATCTGCTGTTGCATTTTTCTAAAACCTCCATCATTACAAAAATTTAAATATTTATTTCTTCTAATTTTTGTGTAAGATTTATTTTATCATCTTTAAACACTTTCAACCTTTTAATCATCTTAGCTCTAAATTTATTTTTCGGTAACATACCTTTTACTGCTTCTTTCAAAACAAAGTCCGCTCTATGTGGCATTAATTTCTCATAAGGAATATATTTGTCACCTCCCAAATAACCAGAATGAGAAAAATAAATTTTTTGTTTTAGTTTCTTGCCCGTAAGTATCATCTTTGAAGCATTTTTTACTACTACAAAATCACCGCAATCTTTATCTGGTGAATAAATTGGTTTGTGTTTTCCAATTAACAACTTTGCAATTTTTGAAGCTAATCTTCCTAAAACTTTTCCAGTAGCATCTATTAAATACCACTTCCTATTTATTTTATAGTCAAATTTAGTAAGTTTTGCAATAGTTGTAGATATCTTCATAGCTTTCTCCTTCTCAATTTATTTTCAATGTTAAGATTTTGTTTAAATTTACAACAAAAAAATTTTTATTTCAATAATTAAATAAATTTTTTTATTTTAATTTAACTTGTTAGCAAGCCTTTAAAAAAAGAAACAACAGTTTCACCATACGTTTTTTCCCTTATACAAAATTTATTATAATCCTGAAGTTTTTCTTTTTTGATATGTTGTACTATCAATAAACCATCTTTGTTTAGAATATTACTGTTAAATATTATTTCCACTGTTTTTGTAGCAAAATTAGTAAGTAGGAAGTTTTTAGATGATTTTTTTTCCACATATGGAGCTCCTATAAAAATTATATCAAAAGTCTCTTTATTGAATTTTTCTTTTAGAACTTTTTTTGCTTTCTCAAGCCATATTAGTTCCTTAATAATATCAGCTTTTATTACATAGCATTCGTTTTGGCAATTAAGTGAAATTATATTTTTTGAGATTACTTTTAAACAATTTTTATCTTTTTCTACAAATACACAAAACTTAGCTCCCCGAGACAAAGCTTCTAAACCAACAGCACCACTTCCAGCATATAAATCTAAAAAAATACTTCCAGAAAGATAAGGAGTTAAAATATCAAATACTGACTTTTTAATTGAAGAAAGAATTGGACGAATATTTTTGGGAGTAGAAAGTATTCTTCCTTTATACTTCCCAGATATGATTTTTATCATTAAAAATTAATAACCTCCGGGGCGTGGACTCGAACCACGACTAAAGGATCCAAAGTCCCTTGTGCTACCAATTACACCACCCCGGAAGTATTTATTCTACTGTTTTTTATATTTATTATAAACTTCAGGTAAATATGACTTTACTAAATCCCACATTTCCTCATCAGTTATATCACTTACTCTATAATGTACATTATACTGTTCATCAATCCACTCTTTAATTTTTAAAATCCCTGGATGATCTTTAGGCAACCACTCATTTTCTGGAATCTTAAGCTTAGTATTAACCCAGTATGCAATACCTGCAAGTCCTGATTTATCTGAAATCCCTACTTCTGGTTTTCTTCCTAAGATCTTTTCTGTATTAAATATATTATAAATTTCTTCATATTTTAATAATCCATCAGCGTGAATCCCTGCTCGAGTTTTAGCAAAGTTTTCTCCCACAAATGGCTGATTTGGTGGAATCCTATAGCCAATTTTCTCTCTAAAATACTCAGCTATCCTTGTAATTGCAGATAAATCCATACCATTAGTTTCTCCCCTTAAAGCTACATATTCAATACATAATGCCTCAATTGGAGTATTTCCAGTTCTTTCACCTATTCCTAACAAAGAACCATTAGCAGCAGAACAACCATAAAGCCAAGCAGTTGTTGCATTCACTACTCCAAAATAAAAATCATTATGTCCATGCCATTCAAGCCATTCTGAAGGGACACCTGCTAACCTGGTTAAACCATATATTATTCCAGGCACACTTCTTGGCAAAGAAGCACCAGGGTATGTGACTCCATACCCTAAAGTATCGCATGCTCTTATTTTCACCGGCATCTTTGCTTCATGAGCAAGTTTCATAAGCTGTCTTGCAAAAGGAACTACAAATCCATAAAAATCAGCACGGGTAATATCTTCAAAATGTACCCTCGGAATTATTTTCATCTCTAAAGCTTTCTCTACAATTTTCAAATACTGAGCCATTGCTTGACTTCGTTTTAATTTTAATTTATAAAAAATGTGATAATCAGAAACAGAGGCCAAAATTCCTGTCTCTTTTATACCCATCTGTTTTACAAGTTCAAAATCTTTTTCATTTGCTCTTATCCAAGATGTAATCTCTGGGTATTTAAGTCCCAAGTTTCTACATTCTTCTAAGGCTTTTCTGTCTTTTTCTGTATATATAAACATTTCTGTCTGTCTTATAACACCATTAGGACCCGAAAGTTCAGACATAAGTTTATATAGGTCTACAATCTGCTCTACTGTAAAATTCCCAAAACCCTGCTGACCATCACGAAATGTAGTATCTGTGATCCAAATTTCTTCAGCAGGATTCATTGGAACAAGCCTATGATTAAAAGGAATTTTTGGGATTTCATCATATGAGAAGATATCTCTAAATAAATTAGGTTCTTCTACATCTTGTAATTCGTATCTATACTCATCTTGTTCAAGTGTTCTTCTTTGTTTATTAAATCTTAAAACCATATTAAGTACCTTAAATAAAAATTTTTTTATTTTTTACAAAAATAATTTTTAAAAAACAAGAACAATAAAATATCTTCTATCTAGAAGCAAATAAACTTTATTGGTCTACTTTTCTAATCCTGACTATCTATCCAAATGTGAGTGAAAGCCTTAGTACTTATTTGAAAAAGATTTTCATAAAATTAACCCAATCAGAATCTACTGTTTTAAGTTTACCGGTTGCTTCCTCTAATGGAACAGGAACAACATTGTTACCTTTTAATGCTACCATATAACCAAACTTTCCCTCTAACACAAGTTCAACTGCTTTCACTCCAACTCTTAAACCTAAAATTCTATCAAAAAGTGTAGGAGCTCCTCCTCTTTGAATATGTCCAATCACTGCTACTCTTGTTTCAATTCCTGTATTTTTTTCTATTACTTCTGCTATTTGTTCACCTATTCCTCTTTTTTTAAGAATCATATGTCCAAATTCATCTAACTCTTCTTTTTCTGTTTTTAAACCAGGGAGTATAACTCCCTCTGAAACTATTACTAATGCAGTCTTTTTCCTTTCATAAACCTTTTTTAAATGTTCACACATATTTTGAATGTTTATTTCTTCTTCAGGAATTAAAATCCAATCTGCTGCAGATGCAATTCCTGTATATAAAGCAACCCACCCTGCATGTCTCCCCATAACTTCTAAAACCATAATCCTCCTGTGTGATCTACCTGTATCAATTAACCTTTCAGCAGCATCTACGGCAACAGTTACAGCAGTATCAAAACCAAATGTATAATCTGTAGCAGAAAGATCATTATCCATAGTTTTGGGAACTCCAACTACAGGAAAATTTTTTTCTTTATATAACTTAGTCGCAACTCCTAATGTATCTTCTCCACCCATCGCAATTAAAGCATCTAAACCTAATTTATTTAATGTTTCTACACATTTATCAGGTCCCCCTTCTTTTTTATAAGGGTTTGTTCTTGAAGTACCAAGTATTGTACCTCCCTTATTTACAATATACTCTACATCTGTTAAACTTAGAGAAACACTTTTTGCTTCAAGCATTCCTTTCCAACCATCTAAAATTCCCACACATTCTATACCCTCCGATAAAGCTCTATATACTGCACCTCTTATAGCTGGATTTAATCCAGGACAATCACCACCACCTGTAAGAATTCCTATTTTTTTTATCTTCATTTTATTTTATCCTCCTTTCCTTAAGAATTTATCCTATCATATTTTATTAAGGAACTTCTATAGTGTTTAAAATCTGTTTTATTATATCATCAGTAGTAATCTGTTCTGCTTCTGCCTCATAGGTAAGAATTATTCTATGTCTTAAAACATCATATGCCATTGCCTTTATGTCATCAGGAATAACATATCCTCTGTGATTTAAAAACGCATAACATTTTGCAGCTAATACTAAATATATAGAAGCTCTTGGAGAAGCTCCATACATTATAAATTGTTTTATATCTGAAAGATTATAATTCTCTGGTTCCCTAGTGGAAAAAACTATGTTTAATATATATTCTTTAAGCTTCTCATCTATATATATCTCATTTATTATTTTTCTTGCTTTTAAGATATCGCTAGGTGTAATTATTGGTTTTATATTAGAAAATCTTTCATCTAAAATTTGAGGTGTTAAATCCAAAATCTCTTTTTCTTCTTCTTTTTGTGGATAACTAATTTTTATCTTTAACATAAACCTGTCTACCTGAGCTTCAGGAAGAGGATAAGTTCCTTCTTGTTCTATAGGATTTTGTGTAGCCAATACTAAAAATGGTTCTTCAAGTTTATATGTCTGCTCCCCTATTGTCACTTGTCTTTCTTGCATAGCTTCCAAAAGTGCTGATTGTGTTTTTGCAGGTGCTCTATTTATTTCATCTGCTAAAATTATATTTGCAAATATTGGCCCTTTTTTCACTATAAATTGTGTAGTCTGTGGGTTATATACAAGAGTTCCTATAATATCAGCAGGTAAAAGATCAGGAGTAAATTGAATCCTTTGAAATTTTGTTTGAATACATTTTGAGAGTGTTTTTATAAGTAATGTTTTTGCTAAACCAGGAACTCCTTCAATTAAAATATGACCATTACTTAACAGCCCAACTAAGACTCTCTCTATTACATAATCTTGCCCTATAATTATTTTGTGAATTTCATTTTTTAAATCTTGAATAAAAACAGATTCTTTCTGAATTTTTTCATGGAGTTCACGAATAGTTTTGTCCATATCTGCCCCCATAAGACAAATTAACTAATGTCTTTCTCATAAACTCTATATTTCTTATAAATAACACCACCAAGTGACTCTGCTGCTCTGTTCATCATAACATTATCCTCAAGCACCCAAGAAATCTCAGCCCATTCATAACCTTGTTTTAACCCTTCAAGCATAGTGTGATAATACATAACACCTTCTATTCCTCTGTTTCTGTATTCCTTTTTTACACCCATTACCATTATTCTTAGTGATTTTATTTTATTTTTATAATAAAGAAACTTTAAAATTTCAATGGGACCTAATCTACCATTTAATTTTTTAAGAACTTCATTATAATTAGGAACACTTATCATCATACCAACCGGATTATTTTCAACAAAAGCAAAAAGAACAAATTCTGGTTTCAAAAGTGGTTTCAATCTTAATGCCTGTGAAACAAACTCTTTTTCTGTCCAAGGTACAAAACCCCAGTTTTTCTCCCAAGCAGCATTGTAAATCTCAACTGCGTAAGCAATTTCCTGTTTAAAATTTTTAAGATTAACAGGACGAACAACAAGACCTGGATTTTTCTTTTTAATCATATCTATTAACTTTTCCACTCTCTGTCTTTCTAATGACTCTCTTGTAATCTTGTAAGCATATAAGTCCTTTGCTTTTTTAAATCCATAGCTAATAAGAAGCTCATGGTAATAATGTGGATTATAAGGCATCATCAAAACAGGCTCTAAGTCATATCCTTCATATAAAAGTCCCATCTCATCATTAGTAGAAGGTGCAGTCGGTCCTAAAATTTTTTTCATACCTTTTTCTTTAAGCCATCCCTCAACAGCAGATAAAATCATAGAAGAAACTTCTTTAGCATTTTTTAAATTCAAACACTCAAAAAAGGCAAAAAAACCTACCTGTTCATTGTGAAATTTAATAAAATTATAATCTATAACTCCAGCAGCTCTTGCTAAAATTTTACCATTTTCATCTTCTATAAAAAATAACTTTTTTTCAGCATGTTCCCAAAAATAATTCTTTTTTTCGTCAAACAAAAGTTTTAAATCAGAAATAAGTTGTGGAACCCAATAAGGATTACCTTTATAAACTTCCCACTGAAACTTTATAAATCTAATTAAATCTTTTTTGTTATTTACATGTTTTATTTTCATAAAAATAGAAAAGAAAATTTTAAAATAACTATTTTTTTGCTAAAAATAATCTCCTCATCCACCTCTGGGTGCCAACGAAAAATCTTCTTGCTAATTTTTTTGGGAAGGAAGTTTTTTTATTTATTTTTACCAATTTTCCTTTAAATATACCACTACCCGGAATTAATCCAAATTTTCTACCTACTTTTGCAAACTTATCAAGTATAAACTCTAACTGTTCATCTGTATGAATAGCCATATAACTTGTTCTAATCAACTCCTCACCTTCAGGAACAGCCGGAGGAAGAACAGGTGAGGTAAATACTCCTTCATCATATAAAGCACGCCAAATAGTAAATACTCTCTGTAGACCTCCACCAACTAAAATTGGAATAATAGGTGTTTGAGAGTTTCTTGTGTTGAATCCCAACTCTTTAAAACTTTTAAGCATCTTATTAGTAATCTCCCACAATCTTTTTCTTCTTTCTGGTTCCTCCTGAATTACATCTAATGCAGCAGAAATAGCTGCAACTTGTGCAGGTGGCAAGGCTGCTGTAAAAATTAAAGACCTTGCATGATGTTTTATATAATGAATAACTTCCTCCCTTCCTGCAATAAAACCGCCTATTGAAGCTAACGATTTAGAAGCCGTAACCATTATAAGATCAGTTTCCGCTTCAAGTCCAAAATGTTCAGCAGTTCCACAACCATTTTTACCTAAAACACCTAAAGCATGTGCATCATCTAACATTACCCTTGCACCATAAAGTTTAGCAAGTTTTATAATCTCAGGTAAATTGCATATATCTCCCTCCATACTAAAGACTCCATCCACAACTATAAGTTTTGGTTTATCTTCATACTTCTTAAGAATTCTTTCTAAATCTTCCATATTATTATGTCTAAATCTAACCATTTCACCACCAAAATACTCTGCTATCATACAACCATCAATTATAGAAGCATGATCAAGTTTATCTGTAATAACAACTTCGCCTTTATTTACTAATGCAGAAATTACACCTAAATTAACATGATGACCTGTAGTAAAAAGAATCGCCGCCTCTTTATTTATAAACTTAGCAAATTTTTCTTCAACCTCTTCATGTAAATCCAAAGAGCCACTTAAAAATCTTGAACCAGTACAACTTGTACCATATTTTTTAATTGCTTTTATTGCTGCTTGTTTAACTTTAGGATGAACTGTTAATCCTAAATAATTATTTGAACAACAGACTATTTTTCTTTCTCCATTAATTATTACTTCTGAAGTCTGTGCTGTAGAGATAGGTTTAAAGTATGGATATATACCTAATATCTGTGCCTGTCTGGCATCTGTAAACTTATAACACTTTGCAAAAATATCATTTATCATTTTTTTACTCCTATAATTTTTACTATAAGTTCTCTATTTCTTGGTCTGTTATCAAAATCTATAAAAACAACCTCTTGCCAAGTTCCTAACTGAAGTTTACCATCAGAAATAGGTATAACTAAAGAAGGCCCTATAAGTGTTGCTCTTAAATGAGAAGCTGCATTTCCTGGAAAATGTGTAGTGTTATGATGATAAAATTTATCATCTTTTATTATCTCTGAAAACATCTCCTTTGTATCCTTTATTAACTCTTTTTCATATTCTATAGTTGTCACACCACCTGTAGCACCTGGTACAAAAATAGTAACTATTCCATCATAAATTTGCGAACTAGCTACTATCTGAGATAAATACTCAGTAATGTTTATTATATCTGTGTTTCCTTGGGTAGAAAAAATTATTTTATCTGTTATAATATTTAAATTTTTCATATTGAAAAAATGACTAAGTGTTCTTTTTGTTGTTTTGTGTGATTTTAAATATCTCCGGATATTCTTCAATTATTTCTACAAATTTATCCACAATAAGTGGATCAAAATGTTTACCTTTTTGAGAAATTATCTCTTTTAACATCTCCTCTACTGTCATTCTTCTTTCTTTATACGGACGTTCTGAAAGCATAGCATCCACTGAATCTGCAAGAGTTAAAATCCTTGAAAGTAAGGGAATCTGCTCACCTTTAAGTCCTTCAGGATAACCACTACCATCATAATGTTCATGATGATACAAAATTACTTTTGCAACTTCATTTAAAAATGGTAACGCTTCAAGAATCTTTGCACCTTTTATTGGATGTTGTTTCATCTCTTCCCACTCTTCTTTTGTAAGCTTACCCGGTTTGCTTAATATATAATCGTGAATTCCTATCTTTCCAAGGTCATGAAGAACTGAAGCTTGTGCTAATATATATATATCCCTTTCACTTAGACCTAACTTTTTAGCTATCAAGACAGCATATTTTGTTACATTATCAGAATGCCCTATTAAATATTCATCTTTTGATTCTAATGTTAAAGACAAAGCTCTTGTTATTTGCAAATACGCTGTATTTAGTTCTTTATATATCTTACTATTTTGTATAGCCACTGCCAGCTGTTCTGAAAGTGTTTTTAGTATCTCTATATCCTCTATATCAAATATAGTTCCATCTACTTTTTTCTGATCTAATGTTATAATTCCAATAAGTTCTCCTTTATAAATTATAGGTATTATAATTATTGCTCCAAACAAAGCAATATCATTTACTAACTGCATATATTCTTGTTTGTTCATTGTATGATAAGCAATATCCACAAGAAAAGGTTCCTTATGCTTTTTAAGCCAATTTATAATTTTTTTTTGTTTAAAATAAACTTCTTTTACTTCATCAAATCCATATGAAGCAGCCAAAGCATAAACCGGTTCTCCTTCTTCATCTTTTGTCTCTTCATCTAACAAAAATATACAAATTTTAGTCGCACCTAATGAGTCACTTATCTGCTTTAATAGATATTGTAAAAGATTATCCAAATCTAATATCTCTACCACAGCAGATGCTGTATTTTCTAAGAGTTTTTGATATGAAGTTCTTTTTCTTAAAACTATATTTCTTATAGTATTATTTATTCTTTCTCTTAAAGGAGTCACAAAATATATAGCACCTACTATTATAACACTCAATGTAGAACTCCATATGGGAGCTAAAGAAACTAACTCTGTAAGTGCGTTAACTAAGATATAGTTTAAAGAAATACCTATAAATATAAAAATAGAAAATTTTATAGCATCACAAAAAACAACCTCTATATCTAAAATTTTATAACTATGGATTGAATAGAAGGAACTTAAAACCCATATTATAGAAAAAAATGTAGTCAACGGTATAAAATTCTCGTTTCCTAATAAAGGTAAAATAGAATTAAAAACCAACCCTATCACAGCATACACCAATAATCCAAATGTAAAATACTGAAATTGTAATCTTTCTATTCCTTTTGTGTTATAATAATGTTTTATTGTTAACCATACTGAATAAATTATAGAAACCATTATCCAAAAGCGAAACAAGGGCTGTAACACTCCAAACTCTCTTTGCAGAGGATAACAAGAGATGACTTTTACTATACCATACTTAGTAAATGCTATAATAGTAAAAAATACTGCTAATATAAATTGTAACAAACCAATTATTTCTGCTTTTTTATACTGTTTTGTCATTGACAAACTTAAATATGTATAACTTGCTACTATTAAACCACCTACCCAGTTAAACCTTGCAAAAAATTCTCCAGCAGGACTATTCACACAAAAAAGTAAAATTGCCATATTAAGAGCCCATAAAGCAGAACTAAAAGCTAACAAAAATACACCTAAATTTATATTCCTTAGTTCCTTAAAAGAAGGAAGTTTACATTGAGTAATAGTTAATGCTAAAGCAAAATTAAAAAATGCTGCGAATAAATTTATAATTTTAAATAAAATCATATATTTTTATACCTCTATTTTGACTTAAAGATTTTTTAATTACTAAAAACAAAAAACAATTTCAACTAAAAGTAGAAATTCAATCTAAACTAAATTCTGTATATTTATTCTTACAAGGTTGTCCAAAACATACTTTTATTTTTTTACTTTTTGGTAAAAATATAATACTTGCCTGTGTTGAAAGCAACTCACCATGGCGGCATATTGTATCATCATCTCCAGAATTTTTATTACTGTGGTCTTTTAAAATTTCTTCTATATCTTCTAAAGAAACTTTATGTTTTTCTTTTAACATTTGTAATATCCTTAAATATCTAAGTTCATTTGATTGATGAACTCTTTTATTTTGAAGTTCTTTTGGTAATCCCCATTTTTTAAAATAAGCATTATGTGGTATATCATATTTTTTTACTTCTTCTGAAATATAAAAATTTGTAGCAACAACAACACCATCAGAGGGCTTTCTAAACCCAATATGTTCAGGTGTAATCTCTACACAGACAGTTCTATTAGAAGCATCTGCTAATGTAAGTATAGCTCCGTTTGGATATCTAAATGATTTAATAAACATAATTGCTTCTTCTATATTAGCACATCTCTCAAGAAGTTGTTGGACTAAAATTGTTATAGGAATTCTTGTTTGGACCTTTTCAATTGTAAGACCATAATTATAAAGAACTACCAAACCCTTTTCATTCATCCCATCATGACAACCAGCAATCTGTTTGTAGGTAATCTCTATACTTTTGTATCCTTCTTTTGGTTGACTTATCCTTACAATCTGATCTGTCAAAAATTCAGATAAATAGTCAAAATTTTTTCCTAAAATTAACTCATTATTATAAGTCATTTTTGGAAGTATACATATAGAAGAACAACCTAAAGGAGTAAAATTAGTATTATTCTTTAAAAAATATCTTACATCATCAGCCATAACTTCTATGCTTTGTATTACATAAAGTTCCCCAACATCTACATCAGCTCCATCAGCAATACCTTTTATTCTGTTGGAATAATCTGGAATAAGTATCTCTATCGGTTTTTTCCATTTTTTATAAATAACATATTTTAATAATTTAGAAAAAACAAAATTAGGAAAAAGTTTTGGCTTTATACTCTTTATTGCTTTTGATTTTATAAGCCTTTCAAATGAAGTTTTTATATCTTTACAAAAATACTCTCCTTGCTGAAAACCCATCTCATAATAAGAACCTTTAACTTTTAAAAACTCCATAAATATTAATTTATCCCTTTGTAGGCTTTTACTGCTTTTATAATTTCAGGAACTATTTCATATAAATCACCTTCTATACTATAAGTAGCTATCTTCATCATTGGAGCTTCTGGATCTTTATTTATAGCAACTATTACTTCTGATGAAGACATACCCACAAGATGTTGAATTTGGCCTGAAATTCCACAGGCAATATATAGTTTTGGAGCAACTGTTCTTCCTGTCTGGCCTACTTGATGAGAATATGGAATCCAACCAGCATCTACAGCTGCCCTTGATGCACCTACAGCACCTCCTAAAAGGTCTGCTAATTCTTCTAAAAGTTTAAAACCTTCAGGACCACCTAAACCTCTTCCTCCAGAAACAATGATATCCGCCTCAGCAAGATTAACTTTAGCAGTTGTATCTTTTATAAACTCTAAAAATTTTGTCCTTATTTTTACTTTTGAAAAATCAAAATGTTTTTCTATTATTTCACCTCTACGAGTTGTATCTTTAGGAAGCGCTTTAAAAACTTTATGCCTTACAGTTGCCATCTGAGGTCTATGCTTAGGAGTTAAAATAGTAGCCATAATATTCCCACCAAAAGCTGGTCTTGTTTGCAGTAAGTTTCTTGTTTCTAAATCAACATCTAACCCAGTACAATCCGCAGTAAGGCCTGTCCTAACTTTTGCAGCAACTCTACTAGCAAAAGATCTTCCAATGTTGGTAGCACCCATAAGCAGTATTTCTGGTTTCTCTTCCTTTATAAGCCAAGCTAATACCTCAGCATATGGTTCATCTAAAAATTCCTCTAATACAGGGTCATCAACAACATATACTACATCACTACCATAATAAATTAATTCATTAGCTAAACTTTTAATTTTATTACCCAAAAGCACACTACATACTTTACAGTTTAGTTTTTCTGCTAACTCCTTTCCCTTAGCAATAAGTTCAAACACAACAGGTGCTATCTCCGATCTTCTTTGTTCTGCGTAAATCCATATATTTTTGTAATCTTTAAAATCATAATATACTTCTTCCTTTTGCAAAAGGATTGCTTTATATCTACATGCTTCAACACACGCTCCACAATAAGTACATTTATTTAAGTCTATTACTGCGACCTGTTTTACAGTTCTACCTGACTCCAAAGTATGAGGAGAATCTACTAAGGTTATAGCTCCATAAGGACAGGACTTAATACAAACTCCACAACCTGTACATTTATTAATTATAATTTCAATTCTACTCATATACTTTTCACTCCTTTCATTATTAAACAAATATAAAAAATTACCTTAATAATCCAATCTCAGATAACTTTTTCACAAGTTTTTCAGCAATTTCTTTAGGAGTACTTCCAGAGATTCTTTCTCCTGCCTCTCTTGGTGGTGGATAAAATATTTTTTTCACCTGAGTAGGAGACCCGGTAAGGCCTATTTTGTCTTCTTCTGCTTTTATTGTTTCTTTATTCCAATGTAAAATTTGTTTTTTTCTAGCTGCTAAAACTCCTTTTAAAGAAGGAAGTCTTGGAGTATTAATTTCTTTTACAACTGTTATCAAAGCAGGTAAAGACATCTCTAAAACATCTACTCCATCTTCAAGCATTCTTTCAACTTTAATATACCCAGGTCTTATTTCTGAAATTTTTCTTACATAAGCAACATGAGGAATGTCTAACATCTCAGCTAAGGAAGGTCCTACTTGAGCGGTATCACCATCGGACGCTTGTTTACCACATATTATAAGATCAAAAGGATCTGGCAACATCTTTATAGCACAAGACAAGGTATAAGCAGTAGCCCAGGTATCTGCTCCAGCAAATGCTTTATCAGTCAAAAGTATAGCATCATCACACCCTCTACTTAATGCTTCCCTTAACGCCTGCTCAGCCTGCGGAGGGCCCATTGTGATTACGGTAGTTTTACCTCCTAATCTCTCTTTCAACCTTATTCCTTCTTCTATAGCATACTCATCAAAAGGATTAATTATGGATTCTACTCCTTCTCTTTTTAAAGTACCTGTTTTAGGATCTATCTGGACAGAAGTAGTAGCTGGAACTTGTTTTATACATACTACAAAATGCATAATTCCCTCCTATGTTGATAAATTATTCTTTTTCTGTAGCAATGGCTAATTTTTCTGCACCAGCAAGTTTTGAAATATCCATAATTTTTACTACTAAACCATGAGGAACAGACTTATCTGCTCTTATTATTACCAACTTATCTGAATAATATGGAAGCAATAATTTTATTTTTTCCTCCAAGTTCTCCAAAGGAACAACTTTATTCTCTATAAATATCTGTTGATTTTTATCAACAGTTATCATTAGTTTCTGTTGAACTTGAATCTCAGAAGTTTGTGATTTAGGTAAGTTTACTTTTATACCCGGCTCCACTATAAAGGATGAAGATAAAATAAAAAACAACAATACTTGAAAAACCATATCTGTCATAGGTGCTAAATCTATAAGTGAAACTAAACCTGTCTTACTTTTTCTTTTAAGTTTCATTTTTAATTTCCTCTTTTAGAGAATTTATTAGTTTTACTTCTTTAAAAATAAAAATCAACCCTAACACTACTACTGGTAACATTCCTAATATATGAGAAAGAAGAGAAAAAGCAACTGCTTTTGTTTTTTCGACACTAAAAACAGATAAAGCTAACATACCCATAAATTCCCAACTTCCTATATATCCAGGAGATGAAGGTATGACAACACTTAATGAAGTTATAGCCTGGACCAACATACCTGAAAACACAGAAGGGAGCTTTATATCTAAGGCAATACAGACTAACCACATATTAAAACTATAACCAAACCATAAAAAAAAAGTCAATAACCCGACTTTTATTAAAACTGATATATCTTTAAAATTTTCTATAGCTAAAAAAAAGTTATTCACCACATTATAAATCTTTTTAAATATCTTTAATTTTAAAGAAAAGTTATCTATAGTTTTGATTATCAACTCTTTAAATTTTAAAATAAGAATCAAACCTAAGATTAAACATAACAAAACTAACACACTAAAAAATATACTTATCTGTTTAGGTAGAACTATAAAAAAAGAACCAGTTATTATAAAAATAATAGGTGGAAATAAATCTACAAATCTTTCCATTAAAACACTACTAAATGTTAATGATTTTGCAAAATTTGTTTTTCTTGCGAGTGAATATCCTTGAATAAAATCTCCTATTCTAAATGGTAATATAGTATTAAAAAATAAACCTAAAACAGTAGATTCAAAAAAGTTACTTATTTTAAAATTTTTATAATCTTTTATAATTAACCGCCAACGATAACTTCTTAATAATAACAAAAAAAAACCAAAAATTAAAGCTAAAACTAGATATAATACATTAGCGCTAACAATATATTTTATTACTTCATTTATACTTATTTTCCTAAATACTAAATATAGCAAAAAAAAACTAATAATTAGTCCTACTATGAACTTTACATATTTTCTCATGTTTGAATGTAGTTTAAATAGCCAATTTTATTAAAAATATTAAGTAACAAATAAAGCATCTTTAACCTATTTAACGCAACATCTGTTTCTTTATCAAATACTAAAACTTTATCAAAAAACTCATCAACTTTTGGTTTAAATTCTATAAATTTTTTGATTATTGCTTCATATTTTCTATCCATCCACAAATTTTCAACTTCCTCTTTTAAATTCAGCAAATTTTTATAGAAATCATATTCAAAAGTGGTCTTAAAAAGAGATTCTTCAGAAAGTCCTTCTATTTTAAAACCTTTACTTTTTGCTTGGTTAAGAATATTATTTACTCTTTTATATAGTTCTATTAATTTGTAAAATTCCTCTGAATGTCTAAAGTTTTTAAGAATACTAATTATCAACCATTTAGTATAAAAATCTCCTTTAAAATTAATTAAAATACTCCTTATTTCATCAACTTCAAAATTATTCTGAAGTAGTATGCTTTCAAATCTCTGTATAAAAAAATTATTAGTTCTGCTAAATAAAGAATCTTCATATTTCACACCCAAAATACTACAATACATACTTATTATTTCTTTAAAGTCAAAATCTAAACCATTTTTAATTGAAATTTTTATAAGACCATCTGCAATTTTTTTAATTCCTAATGGATCAGAACTTCCAGTAGGGAGGCTATCTAATATAGAATTGTCTATTATGATTGAAAATTTTTCAGCTATTGAAAACAAAAGTGCTATTTTACTAGAAGGCACATCATCTTCAAAATCTCTTGGTTTAAGATGTTCAAAACAACACAAAGCTATCTCTTTAGGTAGATTATTTTTACTACAAAACTCTTCACAATAAATCTTTCCAGCCACTCCTTGAAGTTCAGGATATTCAAATACTATCTGAGTAGGTAAATCGTTTTTTATTAATTTTGAAACTAAATCAATAATATCTTTTCCAACAGAAAAACCTAATCTATCATTTAAAAATTCTGCTAATTTTTTAATGTTTATTATCTTATCATAATAAGATAAAGAAAGCTTAGAGTTATAGGTTATATTTTTTAATTTTTCAAAATAAGAAATAAAATCAACTTTTTTGTCTTTTTCATAGTAATACTTCACATCATTTAGTCTAGCAATAAGTACCTTTTCAAAACCTTCTTTTACATATTTTAAATGTTCTGAATACCCATTTTTTACACCTATAAATTTATTAGTAATATTACCACTTTCATCATATAAAGGAATAAATTTTTGTTTACTTTTCATACAGGTAATAATAAACTCTTTAGGCAAACTTAAAAACTCCTCAGGAAATTCACAAAGAATACAAGTAGGATATTCTACTATAGCAGTAATTTCATTTAATAATTTTTCATCTTTGTCATATTTTAATTTTTTCCGTGCTGTGATCTGTTCTATAGATTTTAGTAAAATTTCTAACCTTTTTTGTTGATCTAAAATTATACATTCTTTTTCCATAATATCAAAATATGCATCTACTAATGAGTGCTTTTTATGAGTTTCTATTTTTATTTTTTTTATAGGAAAAGTTTTTATACCAAACGTAAAATTTGAAGACACAACAGATGAAAATTTTATTTTTATAAAACTGTTATCGTAAATAACTAAAATATTTCTTATTGGCCGTGGGAAACTAAATTTTGTATTTTCCCATACCATAGTTTTTGAAAACTTAAGTCTAGTAATAAAATCAACAAATAAATCATTTATTATGCTTTTAAAACTTTCACCTCCATGTATTTTTTTAACAGCTAAAAATTTACCTTTTAAGGTTTCTTTTATAAATAAATCTTTAAGCTCTACATTATGCTTTTTAGCAAATCCAATAGCAGCAGAGGTAAACTCTCCATTTTTTATTCCTATATTCACTGATGGACCTACTATTTCCTCAATTTCTTCCTTAGTAAATTCTTTTATATCTTTCACAACTACAACTATTCTTACAGGAGTTATATAAAAACCAAACTCCCTATAGTCAACCCTAAATTTTTTTAAACACTCCGAAAGAATTTCACCTAGCTGTTGTGTTGCTTCTTTTATACAAGAAGGAGGAAGTTCTTCAGTATATATTTCTATTAAAAAATCTTTTTTTGTCATAACTTATTTATATCTTCTAAATACTTTTTTGCTACTTTGTTAGCTAAACTTCTAACCTTATGTACATATGTATTTCTCTCTTCATAAGATATAACTCCACGAGCATCTAACAGATTAAAAAGATGAGAACATTTTAGGACAAAATCATAAGCTACTATATATAAACCTAAATCTATTAATCTTACACATTCATTATAATTGTCATCAAAATGTCTTCTAATAATTTCATCATTGCTTAGTTCAAAATTATACTTACTCCACTGAAATTCATCTTTAATATGTATTTCTCCATAGGAATGCTCCTTATCCCACATAATATCAAAAACTGAATTTTTTTGCTGAGATATCATAGCTATTCTTTCTAAACCATAAGTAATTTCACAACTTATTGGATTTAGTTCAACTCCTCCTATTTGTTGAAAATAAGTAAACTGAGTTATTTCCATTCCATCAAGCCACACCTCCCAACCTAAACCCCAAGCTCCTAAAGTTGGAGATTCCCAATCATCTTCTATAAACCTTATGTCATGTTCTTTAATTTTTATACCAACAGCTTCTAAAGAGGCCAGATATATTTGTTGAACATTTTGAGGTGGCGGTTTAAGAATTACTTGATATTGATAGTAGTGTTGTAGTCGATTTGGATTTTCTGCATACCTACCATCAGCTGGCCTTCTTGAAGGTTCAACATAAGCAACCTTCCAAGGTTTAGGGCCTAAACACCCAAAAAATGTAGCTGGATTAAACGTACCAGCACCTTTTTCTAAATCATAAGGTTGCCAAAGAAGACAACCTTGTTTAGACCAAAATCTGTCTAGTGTAAGAATTATCTCTTGAAATGTTAATGATTTAATTTTCATATTGAAACACTTTTAAACCACGATTTAAGTACTGTTGTAAATAAATAAAAGTAAAATTTGAAATTTCTTTTAAAATTTTATTTTCTACATTTAAATTATCAATCTGTTCTGCGTTAAGTTTATAAAATTTCTGTATAACTTTTATCGTATCCAAAGAAATCTCTATAATTCTTAAATCACTACTGATATTTCTACATTCTTTACAAATAATTCCTCTGTTTATAAAATCAAAAAAGAAAAAATATGCACTACTGTTTAATACTCTTTTACATTTTATACATCTGCTTAACTCTGGCATATATCCACATAATTTAATAAACCTAAAAGCAAATGCTAAAAAAATCAACTCAAGATTTTTGCTATTTGGTAAAAATTCAAACACTCGTTTTATTAAAAAATACTTATTTTCATCTTTCATAAGTTCTAAAGTTAAAGCATCTATAAGGTCTAAAATTTTACAAGTATATTCATATATTCTAAAACTTTTTCTTAACTGTTGATTAAAATTGACAATTTTACCTCCTGCAAATTTAAATATAGTGTCATAATTTTTATTTTTTAACTTTACAACCTGTAATTCAACTTCAGTAGCTGGTTCAGTATAGGAAATAGATTTTGATGTAATTTTATTTATTCCTTTAAATAAAACTTTAATTTTACCAAGTTGTAAAGTATAAATCGTAGCTATTTTATCATATTCTAGTACATTTTTTCTATTTAAGATAAAACCGTCAATTAAGTTATACATTTATTTTATAATGTTTTTCAACTCTGGTAAAATTAACCTAGCTATATTAAAATAAATAATTAACCCACAAACATCTACTATACTTGTTATTAATGGAGCAGAAATTATAGCTGGATCTACTTTTAATTTTTTAGACATAAGAGGTAAAATTATACCCGTAACTACACCTAGAAGTATTACTGCACAAAGGGACAAAGCTACTACTAAACCTAACATAATATTGATTTCAACTGTTAATACACGAAAAAAACCAACTATTCCTACACCTATCCCTAAAAGTAAAGCAGTGAGTAATTCTAATTTTATTATTTTAAAAATATTTTTAAAATTCACATCTCCAGTTGAAAGACCACGAATTATTAAAGTAGCTGTCTGTGAACCAGCATTTCCACCTGTATCTATCAACATAGGCACAAAAAATGCTAATGCTAAAATTGTAGATATCGCATCTTCAAAAACTTGTAATACAGTTCCGCTTAAAAAATTTATAATTAATAGTATCACCAACCATCCTATACGTCTTTTAAATAAATAGAATACATTAGCGTTTTGATATTTAATTTCTTCTTTACCACCAATTTTACCAACTTCATACAACTGTTGAGTATTTAATTTTTCAATTATATCAATAACATCATCAACCGTAATAACTCCAACTAAAACATCATTATCATCAACTACTGGTGCTATTACAAGATCATACTTTGAAAACAATTTTGCAACTTCTTCTTGAGGAGTGTTCACATTAACCTTTATAAAATGTACACTTGACATTATTTCCGAAACTTTTATATCAGCAGGAGCGGCAATAAGTTTTCTTAATGTTATACCACCAAGTAGTTTTTTCTCTTCATTTACAACATAAAAAGCATGAAAAGAAGAATATTTTCTAAATCTAGATAAAGAATGAATATGTTCTATTGCTTGTTTTGTAGTCATTGTTGGTGAAAGACTAATAAAATATGTATTCATTACAGCACCAGCAGTTCCTTCTTTATAACTGAGTGTCTGTTGAATAACATTAAGGTCTTCTTTTTTAATACAACTTAACAACTTCTTTTTTACTCTCTCAGGCAAATTTTTAACCAATTTTGCTCTTTCATCAGCAGGCATATCTTCCACAAGTTTTTCTAATGGATTTTTTTCAAGATTTTCTATAATTAAACTCTGTTGCTTAGGGTCTAAATCTTCAAACACAGCTATTGCTCGGTTATATCTTAACAACCTAAAAATTATTAGTTGCTCTTCTTCTGAAAAATAATCAAAACCTTCTGCTAAATCTATTGGATGAAGTGTATTTAATATACTTTTTAATATAAAAAACTTTCTTTCTTTTATTAGTTGCTTTATTTCAGGTACTATCAAAACTAAAGGTTGCAACTTTGTAGAATTAGAATTTTTAGGGCACATCAATTTTCTCCTAAGTTGTTTAGTTTTGTTATTTTTAATTTCTTAATGACTTTATCAGTAGCATCTAAAATTTCTATTTCCATATTACCAAAAAGCATTTTTTCTCCTATTTTAGGTATATATCCAATCTTGGTAGCGATATATCCACCAATTGTTACTACTTCTTCTTCCGAAAAATTTAAGTTTAATTTTTCAGCTACTTCTTTTATATTTTCATCGCCTGATAGCACAGCTGTATTCTTATCTAATAAGTATATTTTTTGTTCTCTTACATCATATTCATCATAAATCTCACCAACTAATTCTTCAATTATATCTTCTATAGTAACAAGGCCTACAGTAGCACCGTATTCATCAACCACAATTGCCATATGATATTGTCCTTCTTTAAATTTTCTTAAAAGATCTATAACTTTTGTAGTACTTACTACAAAAAACGGTTTTCTTAAAAGGTCTTCTAACACAAAAATTTCTTTATTTTGCATAGCTATTATTAAATCTTTTGTATATACAATTCCAATTATATTATCAATATTTTCTTTATATACTGGAACTCTAGAAAATTTTGTATTACTTAATTTTTCTATTATTTTCTCAAAAGACCAACTAGCATCTACTGCAACTATATCTTCCTTAGGTATCATAACATTATAAACTTTTTTATCAGCAAGCTCTATAATATTAGAATAAATTAGCCTTTCATCTTTATCACTAACTTCATTGGAAATTATTTTTTTAAGTTCATATTTAGTAAGAAAGGGATTTTCTTGTTGTATATCAAAAAAAATTTTGGAAAAATAAACACTAACATCTGCAAAAAATTTTGTAAAAGGAAAAATAATTTTGCTAAATAAAATTAAATTTTTAAACCCCAAATTAAGTATTACCTGCGGATATAAAAGAGCAAATATTTTTGGAAAAATTTCTCCAAAAGTTAACAAAATTATAATAGAAGTCCCTATCCATAAACCGATTGAATTACTTATTACTCCTACTCCTATTGAAGCAAGATTTGTACCAATAAGGATTGTACTTAATATTTCTTCTGGTTTATTTTCCCACAAAGTAATATAAGATAAAAGATTATCTTTAATTTTAAACTTGTTACCAGCATACTTCAATAAAGAGGTTTCTATTGCTGCGAAAAATGCACAAACAATAACTAAAAAAATATATAAGATTATTTTTACAATATATAAAATCTTATCAACCTCTACTATAAGTTGATTTAATATCATATTCATCTAAAATGTCTCCTACTATCTCTTCAATTACATCCTCTAAAGTAACTATACCAAAAAATTTATCATTATTATCAACAACTATTGCAATATGAATTTGTGTCTCTTTAAATTTTTTTAAAACATCTTTTGCTTTATCATTTAAATTAACCTTAAGGATTGGGTGTATAACATCTGATATACTACATTCAGAACCATAACATAAATAAAATAAATCCTTTACTAATATATAACCAACTATTTTATCTAAAGAACCATAATAAACTGGAACTCTTGTTTTACCACTTTCTAAAATTTCGTCCATTACTTCTTGAAAAGTTTTGTTAGATATATCAACTGCAATAACTTTTTCTTTAGGTGTATAAATTTCTCTAATTTTAATATCATTAAATTTTGTAACCCTTTCAAATATTTCATTTATACTTTTGGTAAATATATTTCTAGTTGTGTCACTTAAAATTTTTTTAAATTCATCTATTTTGGTAAAATAGAAAACCTTTTCTTTTGAAAGATATTTTTCTACAAAAAATAAAATAGGAGAAAACAAAAAAAATGAAAAATATTGTAAAATATATAATGGCAAAATAGCAATAGAGGCAATTCTTACAGGGAAATTTTTAGATACTATTTTAGGCAAAAGTTCACAAAATATTATAACAATGAAAGAAGCTATTATCCATATAGTAGCTTCTTTTATCTCCCTATTATTTATAAAAAATAACTGCTCCATAAAAAATACTGTAAATTTTTCACTTAATAATAAATTAACTATTGTATTACCTATTAAAATTGTGATTATAAATCTATAAGGTTTCAAAACCCACAATTTAACAGCGCTTTTCAAAATCTTATGTTGAAAAAAAATCTTCCTTAAGTTATAATCAGACAATGAAGTTAAAGCTGCTTCGCTCCCAGAAAAAAACGCAGATAATAACATCAATATTATTATATAAATATAAATCATAACTTTTCGCTTAAAACTTTTAAAATAATTTCATTACCTAAAAGTTCCATCTTTTTTCTTTCATACTCCGTATCATCATTCATTCCTTTAAAGTGTAACAAACCATGTGCAATTACTAACAAAAGTTCTTTAGAAGGTTTATTTTTAAAAACTTTAGCATTTTTTTTAATCTGCTCTAAAGATATTAAAAAATCACAACTCGTTTCATCATATTTAAAACATAAAATATCCGTAAAACGATTTTTATTAAGATATTTTTTGTTGAACTTTCTTATCTCATTATTGTTTAAAAATACGAAATTAAATTGAAGTTTATTTTTTAATTTTTTGTTAAATAAAATATTTATAAATTTTTTAATATATTTTTTTAATTTTTCAGGATTTATTATTCTTAGATTTGTTTTATAAATAAGGTTAATCATTATTTTTAAATTATTTCTGTCGAATTCTAAGATGATACAAACTTATCAACATTTGGGTTACTATATTAGAAATAATATACAAATCACGCAAAGTCAAAGGAGTTTCATCAAACTGCCCATCTATGAATTTAGTATTAATCACACTTTCTACAGCTTGTTTAATCTTTTGTGCATCTGGGTCTTTTATGCTTCTACAAGCAGCTTCACAAGAATCACATATCATAATTATAGCTGCTTCTTTACTTTGAGGCTTAGGTCCAGGATATCTTATAAGATCTTTATTAAAGTTTAATTCTAAAGTTTTATCATATAATCCATAAATTACAGAATTTCCATGATGTTGTTCTATTATATCTATTATTTCTTTATCAAGTTTATGCTCATGAGCAAGTTTAACACCTTCTTTTACATGATTAATAATAATTAATGCGGCTAAAGATGGGTTGATATCTATATCCGGTCCTCTAAGAAAAGACTGATTTTCTATAAAATACTCTGGTTTTATGAGTTTGCCTATATCATGATATAAACTTGCAACCTTGCATAATAAACTATTTTGACCTAACTTACTGGCCACATTTTCGCTTAAAGTAGAAACTATAATAGAATGATGATAAGTTCCAGGAGCTTCTGACATTAATCTTTTTAATAAGGGACTACTAAAATCTGATAATTCTACTAATTTAATATTAGTTATTTTTTGATATATAGTTTCAAAAGGTGGTAAAAAAATAGATAAAATAGAAAAACTTAAAAATCCACTTAAGAAATTATTAACCAACAAACCAAGAATATGTATATCATCTTTAAATAATAATTTATAAGAAAACTTTATATTAAATATATCTGCAACATTATTGCTAATTAAAATTTCTATTAAAAAAGAAAAAATAAAATTAAATACTACAGATTTAATTATTGCTTTGAAAATATCTTTACGAGAATATATTTTTTCTGCTAGTCCTAAAGCATATAGGGAAGATAAAAAATAAAACAAAATATATAAATAAATCCTACCATCTCCTGTATAATAAAAAAAACTTATTATGAATACATTAAGTAAAACAAATACTATACCATACAACACACTTAATAAAAGCCCCACCAAAATCACAATTCCCACATTAGGCAATAAATAAAAACTTAAATTATTCATTGTGTATAACAACACTATAACTATATTTAATATAACCACTGTCCAAAAAATTACAAAATTTTTTTTACTTTCATCCTTAAAATTTGCCACTATTTTAAAAATAGTAGGTTTAATTTGTTGAAAAATTATCTCATTAATAAGATATAACAATACAACCAAACTTAAAAGACGAAGTAGTATTAAAATAAAAGAAAAATGTTTTTCAAACCATAAAATTTTAATAAATATAGAAATAAATAGAACTGCAATAAATATAAAAGACAATAATTTTTCTGGCAATTTAATGATTTTAGTTTTTTTTACAGATATTCTTTGTTGAAAAGACATTGTCTGTTCTAACTGTTCTATTTTTTTTAACAAATCTAATAAGAGAGGTTTTATTTTTATTATCGCCTTTTTAAACATTTTTTTTGGCTTCTTCCCATTGTTCGTATGCTTTTATTATTTTTTTCACTAATTTATGTCTAATAACATCATTTTCAGTAAGATATATAAACTTTATCTCTTCTATATCTTTAAGAATCTTTGTAATTAAAACCAAACCAGACTGAGTTCTCCCATCAAGATCTATCTGCGTAATATCTCCAGTAATTACTAGCTGAGAATTAAAACCTAGACGTGTTAAAAACATCTTCATCTGTTCAGGTGTTGTATTCTGTGCTTCATCCAGAATTACAAATGCATCATTTAAAGTTCTACCACGCATATATGCTAAAGGTATAATTTCTATTATTTCTTCATCTAAATAATGTTTTAATTTCTCAGGCCCTATCATTAAAAAAAATGCATCATAAAGCGGTTTTAAATATGGATTGATTTTATCATAAAGATCACCCGGTAAAAACCCAAGCCGTTCCCCAGCCTCTACAACCGGCCTTGTTAGGACAATTTTACTTACATCTCCCCTATCTAATTTTATAAGTGACGCCATTACAGCAAGAAATGTCTTACCTGTACCAGCTGGACCTATACCTATAACTATATCATATTCATCCATCATTTCTAAGTATAACTTCTGATTTGGTGTCTTTGGTTTTATAATCTCTCCATCATAGGCAAGATATTCATAATTTTTCAATAGTGTTTTTTTGACTTCTTCATGTTGAGTTTTTTTAGAAATTACATTCAAATTTTTATGTTGATAAAGATGTTGAATATAATTATAAGCTTCTTCAACATTCTCCTTACTACCAACAATATCAACTTCAAATCCATCTTCATCAGGAAGTGGATAATAATAAATTTCAACTTTATTTACTTTTTCTATATACCTTATATTTTTATCTTGCTCTCCAATAAGTTCTAATAATTCTTTTTTACTTTTTATATATAACTTCTTTCTCATATCTTTAACCTCAATTATTCAATTTTTAATTGAATATTTAACTCATTTAACTGTTTTTTAGTTACATTAGAAGGAGCTTTCGTTAATAAACAAATTCCTTTTTGTGTTTTTGGAAAAGCTATTACTTCTCTAATAGACTCTACATCTGTCAAAATTGCTAATAATCTATCTAAACCTAAAGCTAATCCTCCATGAGGAGGAGCTCCATAGCTTAGTGCTTCCAACAAAAATCCAAATTTATCTTCCATCTCCTCTTCTGATAAGCCTAAAATTCTAAAAATTTTTTTTTGCAACTCATAATTATGAATTCTTATGCTTCCACCACCAAGCTCCACTCCATTTAAAACAATATCATAGCCACAAGAACGAACTCTGAGGGGATCTTTGTCTAGAAGTTCTATGTCTTGTTTTTTAGGAGAAGTAAAAGGATGATGAACACTCACAATTTTGTTTTCTTCGGAAGAAAACTCAAATAAAGGAAAATTAATAATCCAAAGGAATTTATAATCTTTTTTAATTAAATTTAAATCCTTAGCTATCTTATTTCTTAACAACCCTAAAAATTCACAACTTTTTTTATGCTCCTCTGCTGAAAAGAAAATTATTTCATTATCTCTAAGTTCCAATTTTTTAACAAGCATATTTAACTCTTCTTTTGAAAAGTATTTAACAATGTTAGATTCAAAATTGCCATCTAAGTACTTCACCCAAGCTAATCCCTTCATTCCTACTGACTTAGCAAATTCAATGTAGTTTTCAATTTGTTGTCTACTGAATAAATTTGCTTTATCAACTACTATCGCATTTATCTCACCTCCAGATTCTATCACATCTCTGAATACTTTAAAATTAGTTTTTTCAAAAACATCTGTAACATTTTTAATCTCAAGTGAAAATCTCAAATCCGGTTTATCTGTTCCATATCTTGATAGTGCTTCATCATATGATAACCTCATAAATGGGATGCTAATTTCTATACCTACATACTTAAATATTTCATATAATAATCTTTCTGTAATCGACATAACATCTTCTTCACTCACAAAAGACATCTCATAATCTATTTGGGTAAATTCAGGTTGTCTATCTGCCCTTAAGTCCTCATCACGAAAACATCTTACAATCTGGAAGTATTTATCTATTCCAGCAATCATCAAAATCTGTTTAAATAACTGCGGAGACTGTGGTAAAGCATAAAAACTACCAGGATTTAATCGAGAAGGTACTAAAAAATCTCTTGCTCCCTCTGGAGTAGATTTTGTAAGAAAAGGTGTTTCTACTTCAATAAATCCTTCTCTAATGAAAAAATTCCTAACTATATTAATTATATCGCTGCGAAGTCTTATCCTATTTAACATTTCAAACCTGCGAATGTCTAAGTATCTATACCTTAATCTTAATTCTTCAGAAACATCCTTGTATTCGGATATTTCAAATGGCAAAATCTTTGAATAGTTCAATATTTCTATCTCTTCACATAAAATCTCAACTTCACCTGAATATAGTTTTAGGTTTTCTGTACCTTCTGGTCTTTTTCTTACTTTACCCCTTATCTTTACTACATATTCATTTTTTAACTTTTCCGCTATAGAAAAAACTTGAGAATTATCGGGTTGAAAAACAACCTGAACTAATCCTTCTCTATCTCTTAAATCAACAAAAATTACTCCACCATGATCTCTTCTTGAATGGACCCATCCATAAACCACAACTTCTTTACCTATATAATTTTTGTTTATTTTACCACAATAAATTCTCTCCATAAATAAATCCTTTCGTTAGTTATAGTAAATTATAAATATACTAATTTTTAAATATCAATGCAATAAAGAAGAGCAAAAAGAAGAAAAGAAAAAAGTAAAGTTATTCATCAATTTTTAAATCATACTTCCTTGTCCTCTGCTTAGCCCACTCCCAACAATACTCATAAAGATGAAGTCCTTTAGATGAAGCAATTATTTCACCATTCTCTACACCTATTTCAGAAGCCATATATTGTTTTAAAAGTTCCATACCACCTAAGTTTGAAGGCATTCCACCCCATAGATCCCAAGATCTGAAGTATATTATAAAATGCAACTTTCCATATCTTATTCTGGTATCTATTAGTCTACAACAAGGAGGGTCTTTTAATCTAATATCGGTAGGCATTCCTATTTCTAATGTACATTGATTTGTTTCAAAACCTTCTGTTTTATAAATCCTTATA
Source organism: Endomicrobiia bacterium (assembly GCA_025060535.1). GTDB lineage: Bacteria > Elusimicrobiota > Endomicrobiia > DTEH01 > DTEH01 > JANXDG01. The sequence goes on from JANXCA010000002.1 coordinate 36,578, forward strand.
ACCTCTTGAATTGGATTTATTTTACACTCTATCTCTCTTTCGACATTATTTTCATCTATTATTCTAATTTTAGGGTTAACTAACCTTTCTCCATAGGTATAATCTTCTGAAGAAGTTTTTTGATCTGTAAGAAGATAATTTAGATATTCCTGAATATATTCCATTGAAGTTGGGGCTGGAATTCCGCATCCTTCCGGAATTATTGGAATAATCTGATGATCAGGTTTTCTTACTCTAATAACAACATAATCAAATTCAAGACGCCTCATTCCTTTATAACTTCCTCTTTCTACTTTATATACATATCCGTAATCTAAAATTTTATCTAAACACTGATACCAAGCATCATCTAAATCAAAAGCATCAATAAATACCGGTGTTAAAAATTTTTCCTTTTTATCTTCCTTTTCCATTTCTTTTAATCCTCATAATCAGCTAAGTATTTATTTTTTGATATATACCTATTCACATATTCATCAATAGCTTTTTCAAAGTCTGTAAATTTTTTGTTATATCCACAAGAAATAATTTTATTTATATCCGCTTTAGTATAGTACTGATATTGATTTATAATTTCTTTTGGCATATCTATATATTCTATATTTGGTTTTAAATTTAAAGAATTAAAAACAGCTAGCACAAGTTGATTAAAACTATGAGGTGTACCTGTACCAATATTGTAGATACCTGAAAAATTTCTGTTTTTGTAAAAAAATAATGTCATTTCAACTGCATCTTTTATATATATAAAATCTCTAAGCTGCTCACCATCTTTATAATCCGGATGATAAGATTTAAATAGTTTCACTTTACCTACTTCTTTTATTTGGTAAAAAGCCTTTATTACAAAACTTCTCATATCACCTTTATGATATTCATTAGGCCCAAACACATTAAAATATTTAAGCCCTACTATTTTATTTAAGAATCCTTTATTTTTAGCCCAAAGATCAAAAAGATGTTTTGAAAACCCATACATATTTAAGGGTCTAAGAATCTCTAACTTAGTTTCATCATCACAAAAACCATTAGAACCATCTCCATAAGTGGCAGCAGAAGATGCGTAAATAAATCTTATATTTCTTTCTATAGCATACTCACATAGGATTTTTGTGTATTCAAAATTATTCTTTATATAATATCTAGCATCACTACATATAGTAGAAGAACAAGCTCCCATATGGAAAATTGTATCTATCTTTATTTTATCATACTTTTTATTTATTATATTTTCTAAAAAATCATCTTTCTCAACATAATCAACAAATTTAAGTCCTAAAAGATTTTTCCATTTTAAATTATCAATCTCATCTACAACAAGAATATTATATATTTTTTCTCTATTAAGACGCCATACAATTGCACTACCAATAAATCCAGCTCCTCCTGTTACTATAACTAATGGTTTCATATTTTAAAAAATATAAAATTTAATTACTATTTTCTATAAGGTCTGCAAAAACTCTGCCTATTAACACTCTGCTTTCTAACTTTACAGGAAGTTTCTTTTTATCGTTAGTAAGATAAACAAATAATCTTCCTTTTGCTCTAAAAAGTGGAAATCTCTTTAAATCCACTTTTGGTTCTATTTTAAAACATTCATATACCTTATCAAAAACTTCTACTTTTTGAATTTTTAAAACATCAACTACCATAGGATAGATTACTTTGCCAGAATAAACCTCTATTCTATATTGTCTACCAACTTCTATATCCTGCAGTCTTAACCACCATAAGGCAGAAACCACATCTTGTAAAAAATCTGAAATATACCCAGTAGTATTATTTATTAAATCTCTCCATAAATTATTATTGTAATCAAAAATAACATTTTCTTTAATAACTTTACCAGCTTCATCTTGGTAGCTAAAAAATTTTAAAGAATAAAATCCTTTATAATCAATGTATGAAACTGTTTGATTTCTTACTTTATATATTAAATCAAATGACTTATTTGAAGTAGTTTTAGTAAAAACAAAGTATATTTTTTTTCCCTGTACTTCATCTAATATAAGACCCATTTCTGCATCTGCAGCATATAAAAATTCCCAGTAAACTTTATATCTTAAAATTTCATTCTGGGTATAGTATACACCCACATCTCTCAATTCTAAATTTGCAGCTATCTTGTTTATCTCTTTAAATTCTTCTGGGGAGGCAATTTTGTTCAAAAAAATAATTATTAAAACTGTTAAAAAGGATTTACACATTTTATTATTATATCAACGGCATCTTTAAAATTACTTACCACATAGTCTGCTTGTGTATTTATATTCTTATCTTTTGTAATTAAAATACTTTTTATACCTAAATTCTTTCCAAACTCTATATCTGTTTCTTTATCTCCTATCATAAAAGATGTTTTTTTGTCGATTAAATTTAAAACATCTTTCTCAACCATACCCACTTTAGGTTTTCTACAATTGCAATTATCTTCAGGTAAATGTGGACAGTAGTAAATTTTAAATACATCTACCCCATTTAGGCTTAGTTCTTCCCTAATTTTTTTATGTATTAGCTCTAAATTTTCCAACCTTACTAAACCCCTTGCTATACCAGACTGATTAGTAACTAATATAAACTTAAACCCTAAAGAATTCAACTTTTGAAGTCCTTCCTTTACTCCTTCTATAAACTCCACACCATCTGGGTCATTAAGGTATACCTTATCAACTATAATTGTACCATCTCTATCTAAAAAAACTACACTGAGTTTATTAGTTCCTTCCATAAATCTTTACCTTCTGTAATCTCTAAGACAATATCTATATAAAAAATTTTTTCCAAATAAAACTTTTCAATTTTATCTAAATATTTTAAAATCCTTACTGCATCTTTCCTAGTAATTACTAAGGGAAATGAGCTTTTTTTAAAAATATTTTTTATGTTTTTTATCTTATACCAATAATGGTCAGGATAAAAAAATTTTTTTTCTATGTCAAATCCTTCTATTTCTAACATTCTAATAAGAACAGATGGATCAGCTATACCGCAAGATAAATTTATTTTTTTATAAAGAAGTAAAAATTCATATGGAGCAAATTTCTTATTTGTTAAAATATTTACAAAATTTTTTATTATATAATTAGTAGTAATAATTTTGATTCTACTGTTTATATTTTTTGCTTTTTTCTTTATACTTTCTAATAAATCATCAGGCACGAATTTTGAATGATTAAGTATTAAAAAATTAACTCGTTTTAGAGCGAAACAAAAAGGTTCTCTTAAATTACCCAAAGGCAACAAACACTGAAATTTCGTAAAATCCATAGTATTTAAAACTAAAACACTAATATCTTTATAAAAAGAAAAATCTTGTAAACCATCATCACAAATAACTATATCTGCAAGCTTCTTTTCTAATAAATAATTAAGCGCTTCTTTTCTTTTTTCATTAACAAATACATGGACTTTTAACTCATTAAATAACATAAAAGCCTCATCTCCCATTTTATCTACATAATCATAAGAACAATTATCTTGCTGAGAAACGAATAAAGGAATTTTTGACTTTCTTTTATAACCACGGGTTAGAATTGCCACGGATTTTTTTAGATTTTTTAGGTCTTGAATAATTTTTTTTACAATTTCTGTCTTCCCTGTACCTCCTAATGTAATGTTTCCTATACATATTATTTTTAGACCATAATATCTTTTTTGTCTCCTTTGTTTTGTAAGTTTTATGATATTAAAAATCAAAAAATATACAGGTACAAAAAATACTAAAATTGGAGAAAGTAAGAATCTTATTAAAATTATCATTTTTCTTTCCATCTTTTATGCAACCACATCCACTGGTCTGGGTAGTTTCTGATGTAGTTTTCTATAATTTTATTCATATATAAAGTATTGTATTCTAAATCTTTTTTCAAGTCTCCACTATATTTGGGGAGATAAGGTTTTTCTATATAAATACTATACTTACCACCTTCCATTATACAAAACATTGGTATAATTTTACTTTTTAATCTTTTATTTAGAATAGTGATAATAGGAGTGGTAAATGCTTTCCGACCTAAAAAATCCACCCTTAAAGAACCTTCAGCTATATGTTGGTCTGGCAAAATATATAGTATGCCTCCATTTTTAAGCCAGTTAATTATTGAGCTTAGTTGATGGGGATAAAAAACTTTTCCACCAAGTTTTTCCCTTAATTTGGTAACTTCTCTATTAACTATTTTATTTCTTAACTCTCTTACAATAGCTGCTATCTTATATCCTTCAAGGACTAATCTCTGTGCTAAAATTTCCCAGTTACCAATGTGCGCAGTAAAAATTATCGTGTTGTCACATAATTCTTTCAAATTAGTTTTATTTACAAATTTTGTTTTTAACAAAATTTTTTTAGGATTATTTATATATTTAAAAGCAAGCACAAAAGTCAAGCCTATATTATACCATACTCTATTAGCGATTTTTAGTATTTCCTTAGAGTTTTTCTCCGGAAAACTTAAGTACAAATTTTTAATCATTAGTTTTTGTCTTGAATATATAGTAAATTTTACTATAACTACAATAATTTTTAAGATAAATTTAATTACTACTTCTGGTAAAAACAAACAAATTACTTTTAAGCAATAAAAACATAAATACTCAAACCACTCTTTTACTTTTATCATAATCCTAAAAATATTTTTATATAAAACTCAAAATTCTTAAAAAAATCATCAAAACTCATATAAGACCATTCTTTCCATTCTACTCTAGGAAGAAAAAAAAAGTCAACATTCTTTTTCTCTATAAGAGCAGCATTTAGAGTTGTAGCTGTTAAATATCCTTCTTTAGAAAGAATCTCTTTGTGATTTTTAAAATACTTGCCAAACGGATAACAAAAATGATTTACCTTAACATTTAACATCTCTTCAAGAAATTTTTTTGATTCCTTTATCTCATATAAAACTTCTTCATATGATATCTTAGTTAAATCAGGATGATTAATTGTATGACTCCCTAATTCAAAAACATCTAACATTTTTTTAACTTTTTCCAACGAAATCATATCAGCAGGTGGCATATTGGGATATGAGTAAACTCCATTTAAAATTGCTTTTATGTGTAGATAAGCTGTAGCTTTAAAATTATATTTTTTTAAAATATAATATGCATCTTCTAAACTCTTATATCCATCATCAAAAGTAATACAAAAAACTTTTTTTAGTGGAAGGTTATTCTCTATGCGATATCTTAACTCAGAAAGTGTAATACTCTTATAACCTCTATTATAAAGAAAATTCATCTGCCTATTAAAAGTATCCTTTTTAACATATAATGATTTTAACCCCCCTTTATAATCACCTATCTGGTGATAGACTAAAATGAAGGCAGTATCATTATACTTAAAATAAAAAAATAGATATATACTTGTTAAAAACACAACTAGTCCTATAATTTTTTTTATATTTTGTGATATTCTATTCATCTTGAATAAAACCTTAGATACTCATCTATCATATTTGAGTAAGAAAAATTTTTTAGAAAGTCATTAATATATTTAACATTACTTTCTTTTAAATCTAATATAGCAGAAGCAAATTTTTTAGGATTTCTTTCTTTAATAATTTTAACTAAACTTGGTAGTTTTTTCACTTCATATTCATCAACTGCATCAGTAGAAACTACAGGTTTTAACAAAGCTAAACTTTCAATAATACTTCTAGGTAATCCTTCATAATAAGAACAGCACAAAATAACATCTGAAGAAAATATATAATCATCTACATTACTTACAAACCCAGTAAGTATTACATTTTCTGAGAGATTTAAAATTTTGATTTTGTTTATCAAATATTCATAAAAGTCTTCATCTTCTTTTTTTCCTATAATAAAAAGTTTAGCTTTGTATCCATTTTTTATTAATTCATATAAAATCTCTATAGCAAAATCTTGTGCTTTATTTTTTTCTATTCTACCTATTATTGACAGAACTATTTCATTATTAGATATATTATATTTTTTTCTTATGTTTTTTGGTTGTTTTTTTTCAAATATAAAACCATCATAAATAACTTTTATTTTTTCATCTTTTATTTTAAAGTCTTCTTTAAGATACTTTTTAATCTTTTCAGATACTGCAATTATACCATCACAACTATGATACAGTATTCTATTTATAATCTTTTTTATACCTTTTTTTCTATATTCCACATTTCTTGTAATAAATACCTTTTTATTTAATATTTTACCCACAAAAAGTCCCAACCAATAAAATTTAGGTGAATGGATATCTAATATATCTATTTTGTACTTTAATAAGATATAAAAGATTTTAATTCCTGCTAAAAAATCTAAATCAAATACAGGATGGATATTGAATATCTTTATTTTATTTTTTAACAACTTATTTAATCTACTTGTTGAAAGGCATATTAACACTACAGTGTGATTTCTTTCTTTAAAACCTTTACAGCAAAGATATACTCTTTGAGCTCCTCCTGACCAGTATCTGGCTGCATCAAATATTGCTATATTCATAAATTCAAAAGATTTTTAAAAATACCAAATTCTTTTTGTTATTGCAACAAAGATGATAATTTTATACTTTACTAATACAATGAAAAAGACCTATTTAATAATCATAACTATAACTTTGTTTTCATTTTTTGGAATGTTTGGTAAGTTAGCAATAACAGAACTACAACCACTGGGCTCTGCTGCTCACGCTGCAATTGCAAGAGAAATAATAAGAACCGGTGATTGGCTAACACTCCATTGGCCTTATTCAGAAGAATTTAGAGACTTCTATCAATTTCCTCCTTTATTCTTTTGGTTGCAGGCTTTATGTTTCAAAATCTTTGGCATATCAGATTTAACAGCTAAATTTGTATCTTCATTTTTTGGAGTATTAGTAATTATAGCTACTTTTGTGCTTGCTAAAATCATTACTAACGATGAGTATATAGGATTTCTTTCTTCTTTAACTTTAATACTCCATCCATATTTTTTTAGACACTCAAGAAAGTGTGAATTAGAAACAGGGTTAATTTTTTTTATAACTTTGGGAATAATTTTTTTTGTTCTTGCAGAAAAGAAAAATCAACCTAAATATTTATTATTAAGTGGTATATCCTCAGGTTTAGGATTTTTATATAAAGGACCTCCTGCATATTGTGTTGTAGCTAGTATTTTAATTTATTACTTAATTACTAAACAATATAAAAAAATCCTAAATCCATATCATATATTTTCCATCTTTATAAGCATACTTTTACCGTTTATATGGTTTATTCCCCAGCTTATATATAAAGGTAATGCTTTAATTGAAAAATATTTTATAAACCAAATTCTTTGGTCTATCCAGGGCAGAGGTGCAAAATTCCAAAATGTATTTGAAAAGATAAAAAATTACCTATTTTTCATACCCGTTTTTTTTAGCTACTATCTGCCTTGGAGTGTAACTGGATTATTTGGAGTGTATAAAACTATAAAAGAAAAAAATAAACTTTTTTATATAATAATCATATGGGTAGCTGTGGTGTGGATAGGATTTACTATAGCTGGTTATAAGGATGATTACTATCTTTTGGCATTTTGGCCTGGTTGGTGTGTAGTAAATGGTTATATATTTTCTATCTGGACACAAAAAATAAAAGAAAAAATAATTAATATCTTTGCAACTTTAAGCATTATCTTTAGTCTCTTAGTTATTTTTACTCCTATTAAGTTTGACAAAGTAAGAAATCCAGAATTTAAAAAACTCTCTGAATATATAAAAAATACAGTCCCTCAAGACAAAAAAATAATTACTTATAAACTTCCTTACTATGATATGATTGCTTTAATACCATGGTATTGGGATAGAGGAGTAGAAAAATCATCTTATATAGAAGAAAAATTAAAAAATAAAAAAGCATGGAAAGAAAAATCTATTGATACAGAAGAGGAACTTCTAAATCTAATTAACAAAAATCAACAATTTATATTAATAAAGAAAACAGATTATGACAACCTCTCAAAAGAAATAAAAGATAGAATAAAAATACTAAAAGAAGAAGGAAGATTTTACTTTTGTGTTTCTGAAAAGTTATAATTTAAAGATAACAAAAAAAATAAAACATATGGAGCATAGTGAGCTCTAAATGGCTCATCTACAAGTCCATAAACTAAAAATACTATTACACTTCCTAAAACTCCTAAACTAAAAGTTTTATAATAAACATCTGTTGAAAGTTTATAAATACTTATTAAGTTTTTTAAAACTTCTAAAAACAAATATAAAAATAAACCCAAACCTAAAACTCCAACTTCAAATAATATATGAAGATACATATTATGCGGATGAAAATGTCCTTTTTCACTAAAATCCGGATATTTCTGGTAAAATACTTTTCTAAAACTATCCGGGCCATAACCTAAAATAGGTCTTTTAATTATTAAAGTAGGTGTAATCTTTAAAAATTCTTTTCTTACAGATTCTTGTATAGTAAATGTTCTAAGAATTCTACTTCTACTTGATGGAATTCCAAATAACAAAATTATCATTATAAAAAAAAATAAAAAGAATTTTTTATCTAAAGATATAGCAAAGAATATAAAAAATAATAATACCCCCAACCAAATACCTCTTGTAAAAGTAAGAATTATACTTAATAAAATAAATAAAGATGAAAAGACATATATAAATTTTTCTCTTTTATCTTTTAAATAATAAAACAAACAAAATACCAAAGGAAAAACTAATCCCATCACTCCTGCTAAAGAATTAAAATGTCCAGCTAAACCTATCACCCTTTGATATTTCTGATAACCTTTATTTATAATATCTAACCCAGTAAAATACTGAAGAATACTATAAATAGAATGAAAAATTATAAAAAAAAGAAAAATATAAAAAATTTTTTTAGCATAACTTTTTTCTAATAAAGAACCAGAAAACAACAAAACAAAATATCCTAAAATAGTGCCTGTCCTTTTTATACTAGAAGGGACATCATATGAAAAAATTGTAGATAATATCAAAACAATAACAAACAAACCAGTTATATACAGAAGTCTTTTGTAAGAAGAGAAGTAAAAAAATCTCTTTTGAGATGCACAAAAAATTATATATCCTAAACTTAACAATCCTACAGATATACCTATCGCTGATATTGAAAAAGATACAAAAATAGCAAAAATAACTATACTTATTTTTATTATGGATAACCCAATATTTTTTATGTTTAATTTCACTTTACTATATTCTTTTCTCGCGGAACCCAGTTAAAACTATAACTTAGGAAATTTTCTGCTAAAAGATTTTTGACTTTGCTTCTTAAAATTCTTAACTGAGTTTTTTTACATTCATATTCTCCGGTAAGTTGTTTTATTACAAGTTGAGAATCACCATATATATCTAACACCACATTTTTTAAATCAAAGTTTTTATCTTTAAAATACTGTAACGCTTTTTCTATCCCTTTTATAACGCCAAAATATTCTGCTTCTGGAACAGTTGTATTTTGAGGAAGTTCTAAAGTTTCTTCAAAAATTACCTTATCCTCATAAGTGGTTAAACTATAAGAACAACTTACACCTTCAGGAGTTTTGTTGCCATCAAAATAAAGTTTAAATTTATTCATCTAATTTATAATTTATCTTTTTTAAGTTTTTCAAAAACTGGCTTTATATCTTTAGAGATTTCCTTTGTCAGATGGTCATTTTCTACTTTTTTTATTATTTTATCTCGTTCTTTTATAAATAACGGTTGAACTCCAACTTTAGGCAAAACAAAAAAATTAAAAATATAAAGAATAAGAAACAATATTACAACCCAAAGTAAAATTTTTAATAAAATAGAAGTTATCTTTATAACTACCTGTAAGATAAAAATCAAAACAACTAAAATTATTGCCAAAGCTACCAATTTATCCATAATTAAACACTTTCTACAGATTTTACCTCAGGTATATTCTTTTTAAGATACCCTTCAATCCCCATCTTAAGTGTTAACAAAGACATAGCGCAATGAGCACAGGTTCCTGTAAGTTTTACTTTTACTATTCCTTCATCCGTTATTTCTACAATCTCTACATCACCTCCGTCTCTTTGTAACATTGGTCTTATTTCTTCTATTTTTTGTTTTATTTTTTGTTTTATTTCTTCATTCATTTCTTTCTCCTATTTTTAAATTCTTTCTCTTCTATTTCAAACTCATCCATAAACTTCTTTTTCTTTTCAAATATCTCTTTTTTAAATTTTTCTTTATGTTTTCTTATCCATTCATCTCTTTGCTTCTTAAATTTCTCAAAATTTTCTCTGTATTCTTTTGTACATTTTAAAAAATCATCTACTACTGTTCTTTTGTATTCTAACATATTAAAAGTCAAATCTATCACTGCTGGAGTTGTAACATCATAAGAAAAAGTAGTTTGTTTTCTCTCAGGAATAACTATTCTTTTTCTTTTTAACTCCTCCATTTCATATTCTTCCTCATCTAATTTTAAAAGTTCTTCTACATCTAATTTATCTATATAACCTTCAACCTCCCCTTCAAAGACAGCAACATTTGTGCTGTAGTCATCTTTAACATTTATATAAAATACAGTTCCCCTTACAGAAGCAACCATAGTAGGTGTGATTATATGTAAAGAATCTAATTGATATTTCTCTTTAAAAACCTCCACATCTACAATAGAAGCGCCTTGAAAAATTTCAAGCATCATTTTTGTTTTCTTTTTCCCTTCGGAAAATTTAAAATCAATTTTTTTAAAATCTAAATTACAATTCTCTTCAACCCTTAAAGATATACCATTTTCAAATAATAATTCAACAAAAGAAGAAGAAAAAGTTTTTAATTTATCTTCTACATATACAGGCATATATTTTTCTACTTCTAATTTTTTATCTAATCTTATTATCACCGCTTTTCCTTTTAATCTAGTGATAACTGCTATTGGATTTTGATCGGAATAAAGAAAAGAAACCAAAAATAAAAGAATAAAATAAATATTTTTCATACACTTTTAACTTTCCTAATAAAAGATTTCATTTTTTCAAAATCTTTTCTTCTTGGTAACCTCTCTACCCCAGAAGCAACATCTATACCCCAAGGTTCTAAAAATTTAACAACCTCATCAACATTTTCAGGAGTAAGACCTCCTGCTATAAAAAAATTTATATAATTACCATCTTCATTCATCATTCCTTTTATTTGTTTAACTACAGACCAACTAAATGTTTTACCTGTACCTCCCATTTCATTTTCTATATAAGTATCAAACAGTAAATAATCTACATAATTTAGATAACTTTTTATTTTGTTGTATAAATCTAATACATAATCATTTATTTCTTGCTGCTGGAGGTCTTGTTCGGGTTTAATTTTAAAAACTTTTATTATTTTTAAAAAAGAACATTCTAACTTTAACTGATTACAATAGTCTGGAGTCTCTTCACCATGAAGCTGAACATAACTAACATTTAATTTTTTGCAAATTTTCACAATATTTTTAATATCTTCATTAACAAAAACACATACAACAGAACTATACTGTGGGATACTACTTACTATCTCTTTAGCATTATTTAAAGAGACTTTCCTTATAGAATTTTTGACAAAGTTTAATCCTATAAAATCAGCACCCAAACTTGAAGCCCAAAACGCATCTTCTTTATTTGTTATCCCACAAATTTTAACTTTCGTCATAATTACTTTAACTTATTAAACTTAAAACTGCTTCTTTAATATTTAATGATTTCATAAAGTAACTTCCTATTAGAACCCCATCGACTCCTAAATCATAAAGATATTTCATCTCTTTTGAGGAGGAAATCCCACTTTCAGAAATAATTATACTACCTTTGGGAATATATTTTAAAAGTTTTTCTGTAGTAGTAATATCTACCTCAAATGTTTGCAAATTTCTATTATTTATTCCAAAAATTTCTAATCCAAGGTCTAAAACTTTATCTATATCTTCTTTATTATGGACCTCTATTAACACCTCTAAATTAAAATTTTTAGCTATATTATAGAAACTTCTAATTTGTGCATTATCTAAAATAGTAGCGATCAAAAGAATCGCATCTGCTTGATGATAAACACTTTCATAAACTTGATACTCATCTATTATAAAATCCTTTCTTAAAATAGGTAAAGAGACTTTTATCCTTGCTTTTTTTAGATGAGAAATATCACCTAAAAAATAATTTTCTTCTGTTAAAACAGATATAGCATCCACATATTTGCAGCTATAATACTCTTCTACTATTTCCTCTATATCGTAATTTTCTCTTAATATTCCAGAGGAAGGAGTAGCTTTTTTACATTCTGCTATAAGAGACAATCTATCAGGTTTTCTTTTTACTGCTTCTTTAAAATTTCTATTTTTATAATCATTTTTTTCAATCTCATCCAAAATTTTTTTCAAAGGAAGAATTTGTTTTTTAAGATTCACTTTTTGAAATTTTTTTTCTATAATTTTTTCTAATATAGAATTTAATTTTACATTACTCATTAGTATATTTTTTAAGAAGTTCTAACTTTCTTAATGCATATCCTTTTTCAATTGAGTCAATTGCTAACTTTATTCCTTCTTCAATACTTTTTACTTTATTTGCAGCTAATAAGGCAAATGCTGAATTTAATAAAACCACATCTCTTTTAGGACCTTTTTCCTTACCCGAGAGTATATCTAAAATAATTTTAGCGTTTTCTTGTGGAGTAGAACCTCTGAGTTGCTCTAAAGAGGCTCTTTTTATTCCATATTTTTCAGGATAAACATTAAAAAAATCAATCTTGCCATCTTTTATTTCTGCTATAATTGTTTCACCAGTTATACTTATCTCATCAGTTCTGTCTTCTTTTCCATAAACTACAAATCCGTGTTTTATATTTAAATTTTTCAAAACTTCTGCAACAATCTTAACTAACTCTTCAGAGTAAACTCCTAAAACTTGAGCGTTCGCAAATGCTGGATTTGATAAGGGACCTATTATATTAAAAATCGTTCTTATACCTATTTGTCTCCTCGGACCTATAGCATACTTCATAGCAGGATGCCACAAAGGAGCAAACAAAAAAACTATTCCTATTTCTGATAAACACTTCTCAGCTTGTTCTTTTGTGATCTCAAGTTTTATTCCCAACTGTTCTACTACATCTGCAGAACCACATAAAGAAGAAATACTCCTATTACCATGTTTTGCAACAAACACACCACAACCCGAAACTACAAAAGCAACTGCAGTAGATATGTTAAATGTGTTAGAAGAATCACCTCCTGTACCGCAAGTATCTAAAATAGTATCATAATCAACTTTAGTAATTTCTTTATCAATATATCTGTCCCTTATTAATCTCACAGGTATCATAAATTGTCTTAATACTTTAACCGCAGCAGTTATCTCTTGAGGTGTTTCTTTCTTCATTCTTAAAGCTGTAATAAATGAAGCAATCTGAGCTTCAGTAGCTAAACCAGACATAATCTCTGTCATTACCTCAATCATTTCCTGTTCTTTTAAATCTTCTTTATTTACTACTTTCTGTATCGCTTCTTTTATCATATTATTCACTTTTAATTTTTAAATTATCCGTTTCTAATTTTCTCTATCATCCTGTTTAAAATTTGTGCATAATAAGGATTGTAAGCAATAAGTTCTCTTATCTTAGTATATGCATGATATGCAGTTGTATGATCTTTTCTACCAAAACTCTCTGCAATTTCTAAATATGATAAATCGGTAAGTTTCTTAGCTAAATACATACCAAACTGCCTAGGTAAAGCAAGTGCGTCTGTTCTTTTTTTAGATAAAAGTTCATTTTTAGATATCTTAAATTCTTCTGCAACAACTTCTATTATCTTTTGGATACTTATAGGTTTGGGTTGAGGTTCTATTATGTCCTTTAAAATCTCCTTTACTGTATCTATAGTTAAAGGTAAGTTTTCCGTAATCGCTTTAGCAACTACTTTAAGCAATGCACCTTCTAAACGTCGTATATTTTCTGTAATGTTTTCAGCAATATATCTTAAAACATCTTCGGGAACAAAAATTTTTTGTTTTTGAGATTTATGTTTTAAAATCGCTAACCTAAGTTCTAATGAAGGTCTCCCTATATCTGCTATAACTCCCCACTCAAACCTACTTATTAGACGTTCTTCTATTCCTTTTAGTTCTTGAGGTTTTCTGTCAGAGGTAATTATAATCTGTTTTTTATTATCAAACAAAATATTAAATATATGGAAAAACTCCTCTTGTGATTTTTCCTTCCCAATAAGAAACTGTACATCATCTAAGAGCAAAGCTATTGCATTTTGAAATTTTGACCTAAAAGAATCTATCTTACCATTTTGAAGAGCAGATATATAATCAGAAACAAATTTATCAGCAGTAATATAAGCTATACGAAATTTTCTTGACATCTCTAACATCTTGTTTCCAACAGCATGTAAAAGATGCGTTTTTCCTAAACCCACTGGTGCATAAATGAAAATAGGATTATATGCAGAACCCGGCTGTTTGGCTGCTGTTTCACATACTGCTTTTGCAAACCTATTAGATTCATCAGTTATGAAATTTTCAAAGGTATATTCGGGATTAAATGTTTCCTTTAACACAAATACTTTTTCAGGAATATACTCATAATCTATCTTTTGTTCTGGTGTAAGTTCTTGACTTTGTGAAATATCGTATATGTAATCTATCTTAATCTCTAAAAGTTCAGAAGAATTTAACTCCTCACTTATAACAGACCTAATTTTTTCTAAATAACCATTAGAAACTAACCAATCTGAAAAATATTTATTAGGCACAACAATTGTAACAGAATTTTCATCTACTTCTTTAATTGATAAAGGCGAAACCCACAACTCTAACTTTTGTGGATCTAAATCGCCAAAAACTTTATTTTTTACCTTTTCCCATAAATTTTGGACATCTAATTCTTGTTTATTCATATGTGTGGATAACTATGTGGATAACTTTAGTTTCTTGTGGATTTTACATAAATTTACTTAATTTTTCAGTTATTTTTTTATATTTATATATATCCACTTCATTAGGACGACTATCAGATTTTATACCTAAATCTATAAGGATTTTGTTTAATAAGTTTTTTTCTAAATTTAGCTCTAAACATAAAGAATTTAAAAGTGTCTTTCTTTTATGTTTAAATGATAAATCAATTATTTTTAACATAAGTTCTTTATATTTAAAATCAGAAAATTCTAAGTTGGGTAAAAACTTTAAAACAGCCGAGTTAACTTTAGGTTGAGGATAAAAATTTCTCCTTGAAACATCACAAACTTTTTCTACTTTACTATAAAAATTTGAAATCAAAGTCAACTTACAAAAAAACTTGCTTCCTACATCTGCTAAAACTTTTTCAGCCACTTCTTTCTGCAACATAATAACACATATTTTCCATAAGTAATTTGACACAAATATTTTATGCAGGATCTCTGAAGTTATGCTATAAGGAATATTTCCAACTATCTTAAAATTCTGTGTACTGAATCTTTCAAGATCAAGTTTTAAAAAATCTAAATTTATTACCTCTAAATTTGAATAAGAACAAAACTTCTCTTTTAAAAAATTCGCCAAATTGGTAGAAATTTCCACTACATAGATTTTTTTTACTTTATCTACAATCTTTTCTGTAAGGGCACCCTTGCCCCCTCCTATTTCTAAAACTATATCTTGTTTAGATAAATCTAAGGCATCTACGATTTTGTCTATTATATTTTTATTAATTAAAAAATGCTGACCCAAATCCATTATTTCTACTTCATTTACCAACACAAAATCTTGAAAATATAATTTCTAAAACATCCTCTGTAATGTCTATTCCTATTATCTTTTTTAATTCAACTAAAGCATTTCTTAAATCTTCAGCCACTATTTCTGCTTCTTTAGGCAACTCCTTCGTAAGAGAATTACTTACATAAAGATAGACTTTTTCTAAAATATCAAGTTGTCTTAAGTTTGTAACAAAAACTCCTTCATTAACATCTTGAGTATTTAATTTTTTGCTTATATCAAAAATATCAGAAATTTTTTGTTGTAAATCTCTTATTCCCTCCTTCCTTAAGCAAGAAATAAATACAGCTTCTTTGTTTATTTCAGTAGGATCTTTAATATCTCTAAAGAAGACTTTCTTATATAAATCTTTAAATTTATTAAAATTGTCAAAAATTTTAAGTGGTTTATCATTTTTATTTATTACTAACAAAACAATTTTATTATTTACCTTTTTAACTTCCTCACTAATAAACTCTGCTACTAAAAAATCATTTTCATCAATTTCTATAGAACCATCTAATACAAATAAGATAATATCTGCCTGTTTTATAGCATCTTTTGTTCTTTCCATTCCTATTTTTTCAATTATATCCTGCTGATGTTGTCTTATACCAGCTGTATCTACTATTCTTATGGGTAAACCATTTAAGTTAATGGTTTCTGAAATAGTATCTCTTGTAGTACCTGGTATCTCTGAAACAATAGCTCGGTCATAACTTAATAACATATTTAATAAACTTGATTTTCCTACATTCACTTTTCCTACAATCGCTAAATTTATCCCTGTAAGTATTGGTGTAATTTTTTTTGAATTTTCTATTAATACCGAAATTTCTTCTTTTACTCTCATAATATCTCTGCTTACACATAAATAATCTATATTCTGCGAATCATCTTCTTGAGGATATTCAATTCCTAAATTTATTACAGCCATGATTTCTTCAATATCTTTTATTATTTTTTGGATATTTTGCTTAGTTTTACCAAGAAGTGAATTTACAAATATTTGATTTTGTATCTCCGACTGAGAAAAAATAAGATCACATACTGCTTCTGCTTGTGTTAGATCAATTCTTCCATTTAAAAAAGCTCTTTTAGTAAATTCTCCAGGTTCAGCAATTCTGGCACCTTTTTTAACACATAACTCTAAAACTTTCTTTAGTACCCACACACCTCCGTGACAACTAAACTCTACTACATCTTCACAAGTATAACTATGAGGTGCTCTCATTATCGTCACAAGTACCTCATCTATTACTTTACCATCCTCAACAATGTATCCTAAATGGGTGGTAAATGTTTTAAGATGAGACAATATTTTAGACTTATTTTTAGGTACAAAAATTTCTTCTGCAATTTTAAAAGAGTCCTTTCCACTTAATCTAACTATACCCAAACCACTAAAACCTAAAGGGGTAGAAATAGCCACTATTGTGTCATCTAATAGCGACATAGTCTTTTAATTAAACAGCTGAACTTTTTAATGTGATTCTAAATTTATATTCTAACAAAGATATTCTTTTTAAAAATGCTTCGAACAGAGTACACAAAGCATCATAAATTTCTTGTGAACTTACAAATTTTAAAATTTCTTTATTATTAAAAATTATAACCACATCTATAGTTTCATCTTTTATATTCACATCAACCAATAATATATTTTCTTTTACGAAATCAAGAAGTTTTATTAGATAGAATTTAATAATGTTTTCTATTTTGTCAAAATTAGGAAAAACCTTTATTTTTGCAGGTTTGCTTCCTTTTAATCCAAAAAGTCCTTTATAACCTTCAAACAAAACTTTTATCTTTAATTCATCTTTTGTCATTTTTAAAGAATTGACAGCCAACTTTATTGCTTCTTCTACAGAAGAAGCTTCAAACTCTTCTACAAAAATTGATTTGTATTTCTTAGAGACTTCTTCTTTTATCATTACTTAAATAGAATTATGACTTGGTTGACTGGGTAATTAAAAATTGTAGTCCTATAGAGAAAAGATTATTAATAAACCAATAAAGGACTAATCCAGAAGGAAAACCAAAAAATAAAAATACAAAAATTATAGGCATTATTATTCCTATTGCCCTCTGTTGAGGATCTGAAAATGTACCTGAAATTAACTGTTGAACAAACATAGAAACACCCATAAGAATAACTAATACAGGAATTCCAAAATTTAAACCAGGAATTACTAATTTATCTGGCTGTGAAAGATCTTTTATCCATAAAATAAAACTTGCTCCCCTTAAATCATACGTATTTCTTAGCATAGTAAACAAAGCCCAAAAAATTGGTATTTGTAAAATTAAAGGCAAACAACCTCCAAACGGATTTACTTTTTTTTCCTTATAAAGATTCATTATTTCTATATTAAGGCGCTTAGGATCATCTTTGTAAATTTTCTGCAGAAGTTGAACTTGTGGTTGAATTTGTCTCATTTTTACAGTGGCTTTTATAGAGTTGTAGGTTAATGGTAAAGTAAAAATTTGAATAATGATTGTTAAACCTATTATTGCTAAACCATAGTTTTTGAATATATTATAAAGAAATGTTAATATATTATAAAACAACTTGCTTAAAGGAGCAAAAGTACCCCAATCTATTGTATGAAAAAGTTTCTCAGGAGTTACTCTCAAAAGAGACACTTTTTTGGGTCCAAAAAACAATTTCATATTATAGTTTAATAATGGCTTAGTAACTATAGTTACATTTTTTGTTTTTTTGTTAACTTTTGTTATACTTATTTCATTTTCTAAATAATTTTTATCAAAAATCAGTGCTGCCATAAAATATCTGCTACTAACTGCTAACCATTTTATCTTATCATCTTCATAAAATTTACCTTTATCTATTTTTTCAACAGTTAAAATCTCCTTTTTAGATGTATCTTGTAATTTGCAAATATGAACCGTATTAGGTTCAACCACAGGTTCATCAGATTGTACATGGCTTTCAAAAGCGATATTTAAAATTTTAGGTGTAGGTGTTTTTATTTCGTATAGAACAAAATAAGGAGAATTATTGTTAATATAGTAAGTAAAACTTACTTTTTCTTTTTTAGAATAAAACTTAACAGATACTTCTTCATTTTGATAGGTGGTTAAAACATCATATTTGTCAGTTAAATTAGCTGTTAAAATATCTTTATCTTCTTTGCATAATAAAATAAAGTCATCTTTATAGTCTTCTTTTATATATACTTCTCTTATTCCTGCTGTGTATTTATTAAAAATAAATTTCAAATACTTTGTTTCTAATATATATGGTTCAAAAGGTAAATTAGAATTTATTAAATCTTCTTTTGCTTTTGTTTCCAATTTTTCTTTTACATTTTGTTTATTGTCAGAATGTGGTTTATAAAAAAAATACTGCCACAAAAATAAAAAAACCAAAGAAAGCCCTGCAGCTAATAACACTCTTTTTTCCATATAACATCTATCTCCTCATTAAGGAAAATCTACTCCACCACAATTAAAAGGATGACATTTTATTATTCTTAGAAATGTCTTATATAAACCCAGCACCACTCCATACTTATCTAAACATATCACTGCATATTCAGAACAAGTAGGAAAAAATCTACAATGTCGTCCTAAAAAAATAGAAATATATTTTTGATATAACTTTATAATAAATTTAAATATTTCCTTCATTGTCATTTATTATCAAACCTTTACTTCTAAGTGCTTTTATAAAACATGTTTCTAAAAATTTATATTTAGCTCTTACTGAATTTTTTGTGGCTATAATTATAATATCTATTGGTTGTAAAATTTTATGTTTTGATAATCTAAAGATCTCTCTGATTCTTCTTTTGAATTTATTCCTTTTAACAGCTAATTTTTCGACCTTGTTAGATACTAATACAGCAATACGAGGGAATTTATAGTTAGGATTTCTATATAAATAAACAATCAATCCATCAACAAAAATCTTTTCACCCTTTTCAATAACATCCTTAATTTCTTTATACTTTGAAATCCTCTCATATTTCTTAAATGTAAATTTCCTTTTCTTTTCATTCATCTAATAAAAGAATCTACGGAGTGAGTTTCCATCGTCCTTTTTTTCTTCTTCTTTTTATAACTCTTCTACCCCCAGGAGTTGACATTCTTTTTAAAAACCCGTGAACTTTTTTTCTGTGTCTTACCGAAGGTTGATACGTCTGTTTTGTCATACAATTCTCCTTATAAATAAGAATTTTTAAATATACTCAAATTTTAATAAGTTGTCAATACAAAAAGAAACAAGGATTATTTTTTGAAATTTTTTATTACTTCAAAAAACTTAGGATTTTCAAAAATACTATATGCATTAAAAAAACATACACCACTTACTTGTGGAGCATCAGCACATAACTTAATCTGCTCAGCTAATTTTGTAGAAGTCATACCGTCACAATAAACTCCTATACCCATAATAAGCTTCACATTATATGAGGTATTACTTATTACCTGAAGATTTTCCATAAGATATTTTTTAAAAATTTTATTATCAGAAGTGTATGCCATGGGATAAACAACATCTAACCAGCCATTTTTTACCCATAAATCCCATTGTTGAGATATGTAATTCTTTTTAGAATTAGTAGGTGTTGCAAAAACAGCACAAGAAAATTCTATATTTTTATTATAATTCTTAACAAGTTGATATGCTTCCTTAACAAAAGAACTTATTAAATCACATTTAAACTGATAAAAATCATTGTCATTTGGTTCTGGTGATTTTTTATACTGTTCTAAATAAAGGGAAACACTTTCGGGATTGTAACCTATATCTTTATAACCTTCATACCGAATTCTATCAAGTTGAATGCCATCAATTGGATAATTCTGTATAATTTCTTTTATTATATTAAGAATTCTTGTTCTCACTTCTTTTATAGCGGGAGAAGTCCATCTGGTTTTTTTACCATTTTTTCTTAACTCAGCATATTCTGGGTATTGATTTATGAAATCTTCTCCTTCCATAAATACATTTAAGTAGGCGTGTATTTTTAAATTATGCTTTTTTGCTTTTTTTATTACATATTCTAAAACATCCCACTCACAAGCCTGTTTCATATATGATGTTTTATAATATGCTAAACCATTATGGTCTTTTACAAGAAAAAAGACATCATCAATTTTAAGCTGAGAAAATTTCTCAAAATGCTCATCTATTTTTTCTTTAGTTGCTTTTTCATTTTTAACATCTAACCTATAAGCATTATACCAAACAGCATATCTAAGCTCTGTGTAGAGTTGATAACTTTCAAAAATAAGAAAAACAATTATAATAATTAATTTTTTCATAAATTTAAAAAAAAAACTATTTATCTAAGATATCTTTTAAAAGCTGATGAGTAAGCTGTGGATTTGCTTTTCCTTTTGTTTTTTTCATTATCTGACCAATTAATGCAGAAATTGCTTGTATTTTCCCAGATTTATAATCATCAACAACTTTTTGATTTTCAGCAATTACTTCTTGAATAACTTTTTTCAACTCATCAATATCTGAAATTTGTGAAATACCTTTTTGTTGAACAATTTCTTTAGGTGATTTTTGTGTATACCATACTTCCTCTAAAACCTCTTTTAAAAGTTTTGAAGATAACACACCATCATAATAAAGTTTAACTAACTCTGCAAGATATTCCTCTTTTATTTTATTTTTATCAAAAGTTAAACCTTCCTGATTTATTAATCCTAAAATCTCTGTAATTATAAGATTACTAATAGTTTTAGCTACTGATTTGAGATCTCCTTGAGTATAGCTTTGGCTGTAAATAGTCAGTACTCTTTCAAAATAATCAGCAATTACCTTTTCAGAAACCAATATATCTATATCAGAATCTGGTAGGTTATAAATATTTTTAAATCTTTTCTTTTTCTGCAAAGGAAGTTCTGGAAGGGATTTTTTTATTTCTTCTATAAATATTTCTTCAATCTCTAAGGGTAAAAGATCTGGTTCTGGAAAGTACCTATAGTCATGTGCTTCTTCCTTTGTCCTCATAGATTTAGTAACTCCCAACTCCTCACTCCACAAACGAGTTTCTTGAACTACTTTGTTTCCTGAAGTTAAGATTTTTCTTTGTCTTTCTATTTCATAAGTAAGTGCTTCTTTTATTGCCTTAAAAGAATTCATATTTTTTATTTCTGTCTTTGTCCCTAATTTTAATTTTTCTCCCTCACAAGAATTCTCCACCTCAGCTATAGAAACATTGGCATCTACTCTAAAAGTTCCTTTTTCTAAATCACAATCAGACACATCTATAAATCGCAAAATATCTCTTAAAGTCACCAAATAACTTATTGCTTCTTCTACTGAATATAAACAAGGCTGAGACACTATTTCCAAAAGAGGAGTACCTGCACGATTATAATCAATAAGTGAATAGTCAAGTTCTTCCTTGCCAATTGCGTGCAGAAGCTTTCCTGCATCTTCTTCTATATGAACTCTTTTTATATAGACTTTTTTATAGATCTTTTCAGAATCCTTTTTAAGTTCTATTTCAACAAAACCATCTGTGGCAAGAGGAGATTCATATTGAGATATCTGGTAATTTTTGGGAAGATCTGGGTAATAATAATTCTTTCTTGCAAAAACTGACTCATTATGAACTTTACAGTTTAAAGCCAAAGCTGTCTTTACTGCTAATTCAACTGCTTTTTTATTTACAGTAGGCAAAACTCCTGGTTGTCCTGTGCAAATAGGACATATATTTTTGTTCGGCTCAACTCCAAATTCAACACTACAACTGCAAAACATCTTAGTTTTTGTTTTAAGTTGAACATGAACTTCAAGGCCTATAACAGGTAAACTATTCATAGTTTAAATAAAATTTCTTATCAACTAAAAACATTTTTACTTAAAATCTTATTATTATCACTCTAAGACTTTATTATTTATAAGTAAATATTACTTCAAAATTAAAACTTTCTCTCCTATTTTTTTATATTTTAATTCTTTTCTTATATAATACTCTATAGTACTTGTATCGCTTTTTAAGAGATAAATTTCTGTTGTTAAATTTTTGTTTTCTCTTTCTAATTTCACAAGTTGGTCTTTTAATGTCTTATATTGTTTTTTTAAAATTATATATTTTATTAGAGAATTTGTCAAAAAATATCCCAAAAGTATTAATATCAATAATAAAAAAAATTTAGATAAATTTATATCAGGAAGCTTTAACTCATATTTCGTTTTTTTAGTATACCTTCTCACTTAAAGATTATTTTTTATTAAAAACTTTACTTCCTAAAAATATAGCTTTTTTTCCTAATTCCTCTTCTATTCTTAATAATTGATTATATTTACAAATCCTATCAGTCCTTGAGGCAGAACCTGTCTTAATCTGCCCAGTATTTAAAGCAACAGAAAGATCTGCAATAAAAGTATTCTCTGTTTCTCCTGACCTATGAGAAATTATAGAGTTATAATTATTCTTAAAAGCTAACTGTACTGTATCCACAGTCTCAGTCAATGTACCTATCTGGTTTAATTTTATCAATATAGCATTTCCAATTTTTTCATCTATTCCTTTTTTAAAGATTTTAGGATTTGTAACAAAAATATCATCACCAACAAGTTGAATTTTATTTCCTAATCTTTCAGTAAGTAATTTCCAACCATTCCAATCATCTTCTGCTAGACCATCTTCTATTGACACTATAGGATATTTATCTACTAATTTTTCATAAAATTCCACCATTTGTTGAGATGTCTTTTCTTTGTTTTCTTTTTCTCCCAATAAAACATACTCATTTTCATCCTCATAGAATTCAGATGCAGCGGGATCTAAAGCTATAAAAATATCTTTTGCAGGTTTATATCCTGCTTTATTAATTGCTTCAATCAATAGTTCTAACGCTTCTTCATTAGAAGATAAATTTGGAGCAAAACCACCCTCATCACCAACTGCTGTAATATAACCTTTAGATTTTAAAACAGCTTTCAAACTATGAAAAACTTCAACACCATATCTTAATGCCTCAGAAAAACTTTTAGCTCCAGCAGGGACAATCATAAATTCCTGTAAATCAACATTATTGTCTGCGTGTTTTCCTCCATTTAACACATTCATTAAAGGAACAGGTAATACATAATCTTTAAATTTAATCCCGTATACTTTTCTAATATACTTATATAAAGGCATATTATAAAAATTAGCAGCTGCACTACACACTGCTAAAGACACTCCTAAAATAGCATTAGCTCCTAAATTTGACTTTGTATCTGTTCCGTCTAACTTAATCATTATTTCGTCTATTTTTTGCTGCTGTGATGCATCCATCCCTTTAAGCTTCTTTGCTATAATGTTATTTACATTATTTACTGCTTTAAGAACGCCTTTCCCTAAATATCTATTTTTATCTCCATCTCTTAATTCAAGTGCCTCATTTTCTCCAGTAGAAGCACCAGAAGGAACTTGCGCACGTCCTAATGTTCCATCGGATAACACAACATCTACCTCAACCGTAGGATTTCCACGAGAATCTAAGATTTCTCTTGCTTTTATCTTTTGTATTTTTGGTTTCTGTGCTTTCATTTTTCTCCTCCTTGTAAAAAAAATTTAATATTAGAGTATTTTTTTATTTATATTTTTTTAATATTAAAGAAAAGCAAAAATATTAAAAAATTTTCAGTTATATATCTAAATTTTTAACCTCTAAAGCATGTGCTTCAATAAAAGCACGACGTGGTTCTACTTTTTCTCCCATTAAAATAGAAAAAATTCTATCTGCTTCATATGCATCTTCAAGTTCAACTCTTAGAAGTTTTCTCGTTTTAGGATTCATCGTTGTTTCCCAAAGTTGCTCAGGATTCATCTCTCCTAATCCTTTATACCTTTGTATCTCAAATCCCCTCTTAGATAAATCGTTTATTACATTAGAAAATTCCTTGATACTTTTTATTTGATATTCTTCTTTTTTATCAGTAATCAAAGTAACTTGCGACTTATCTGGATTTAATAATAAATTATCTAATCCAAAATCCTTAAGTTTCTCAATGTTTTTTTGCAATGGTTCAAACTCCCATAGTTCCTTAAAATAGTAAATTATCTCTACTTCAGCACCTTCCGTAGATTTCAAAAATTCTTCCTTTGCTTGTCTGTATTCTTTTTCTGTAAATATATATCTTTTCTGTTTATTATAAGTAAGAACACTTATTGGGAATTTTTTAGTTTTGTAAAAATTCCTAATTTCCTCCTCTGTAACTTCTTTACTTCTAAGGCGAGATAATAATAGATTAGTATTAAGTATTATCTTTAATAGTTCATATATAGTTTTTTTATCTTGCTGTGGTGTTAAAATCTCTTTACCAAATTTAATTTTAATATGTTCAGAAGCTTCTTTAAGTAACATTTCTTGTAACTGTTGGTCTGTATCAACGTAGAATTCTTTCTTGTCTTTTTTTACCTTATAAAGAGGAGGGCAAGCAATATATACATATCCTTTTTCTATAAGAGGAAGCATTTGCCTATAAAAGAAAGTCAAAAGTAGTGTTCTAATATGAGCACCATCTACATCTGCATCTGTCATAATGATTATTTTGTGATATCTTACTTTTTCTATATTAAATTCATCTTTACCGATACCTCCACCAATTGCAGTAACTAATGTCCTTATTTCTTCATTACTTAAAACTTTAGTAATACGTGATTTTTCTACATTAATAATTTTTCCTTTTAAAGGAAGTACTGCTTGAAAGTTTCTATCCCTAGCTTGCTTTGCAGAACCACCTGCTGAATCTCCCTCTACTATAAATAACTCACACAACCTAGGGTCTGTTTCAGAACAATCTGCAAGTTTACCTGGTAAAGTTGCTGTCTCAAGCAAGCTCTTTTTTCTTACTAACTCACGGGCTTTTTTTGCAGCCTCTCTTGCTTCCGCAGCAGAAATTGCTTTTTGACATATTTTTTGAGCAATTTGTGGGTTTTCTTCAAAGAAAGTAGATAAGGCTTCTCCTATAACTGATTTAACTATACCTTCTACCTCTGAGTTACCAAGCTTCGTTTTTGTTTGTCCTTCAAACTGAGGATTAGGTATTTTGATTGATAAGACAACAGTTAAACCTTCACGTACATCATCTCCAGTAATCGTTAATTCTTTACCTTTTGTAAGCCCTTGTTTTTTTATATACTCGTTTACAACTCGTGTCAAAGCGGCTCTAAAACCAGTTAAATGGGTTCCACCTTCAGTAGTATGGATGGTATTTACAAAACTATATTCACGTTCTTCAAACCCTTCATTATATTGAATTGCTGCTTCTATAATAATGTCATCTTGTTTTCTATAGATATATATAGGCTCTGGATGAAGAACATCTTCATTTTTATTAAGAAATTTTACAAACTCCTTTATTCCACCATCATATTTAAATGTTTTTTCTTTTTCTTCTTCTCTTTCATCAATAAGAGTTATTCTCACTCCTGGATTTAAAAATGCAAGTTCTCTTAATCTATTAGCCAATGTATCAAAAGAAAATTTTGTTGTAGAAAAAATTTCAGAATCTGGTAAAAATCTCACTTTTGTTCCAGTTGTGTCTATTTCACCTACAACCTTTACAGGCCCTTCTGGAACACCTCTTCTATATTTCTGTTGATAAATTTTACCATTTCTATAACTTTCCACTATCAACCACTCAGA
>JANXCA010000030.1 GCA_025060535.1 Endomicrobiia bacterium
TCAACGGAATGGTTTGTGTATTTGTAGTAGATGTACACTAAAAAATTCAGAGTATTCTTTGTGTTTTTATATAAATACACTTAAAAAGAATATTGACCAAAAAGGTGTTGTTATAATGTTTATTTCACGCGACCCTAATATAGATGTAAACACTGTTAGAAATGTAAATTACAAAACAATTGATATTGTGCTAAAATGGAAAGAACCCAAAAAAATTGGTTTAGGAAATTTTTTCTATGATTTTCTTTATGAATCTAATTGTAATAGTTTGTGGTCAGAGTTTCTTGATTATCTTGAAGTGTTGAAGAACACTGGTAGTAGTAATATAGTCACCCCAAGATTTTACTGGACACATTTAGTAAAATGTTATGCAGAGAACAACGCAAATATAGTTAATCAGGCAAAGGAACACTGTATTGGCTATTTAAAGGAAGAAATTGAAGCAATTAAACCGCAACTGATAATCACTGCTGGAAAAGATGTTTTGAGTGCGGTTGCATCAATATCTTCCCTTCATGTGTCTGCTATTGACAAAATTAAAGATATTAACGCAAAAATTTTAGCTGCATATCAAAACAAAAACCCACAAATAATATGTATACCACATCCATCACAAGCGCCTTATCAAATGTGGAAAAATGGAACTAAGGATTTTGGAATTAAATTTAAAGACCTTAAGAATTTAATAAACAATTTGATTTGTTGACATATATATCTTTATAAAAAACACATATTCTTAAATTTTCCATCAAGTACGGTTATGGCCTTTTGACAAAAGTACTTCTGTTTAGAACAATTCTGAGCATAGAGTAAAACTTTCGCAGTGTGTTTCTGTGGAGACAGACAACACTATGGTTGAAAATACAACATAAATTTTTGTTAATGTTAATATTAAGACTATTGCCAGATTCAACATTTTGATGTATGTTTGGAATGAAAAACAAAAACTCCCAAACCCGCATTGGGGTGGTGGATTTGGGATAGATAATAGACAACGCGAGTTAAACTGAATTTTAAAAAGGATGTTTATTCTCTTCACCATTAATTAATAGTAACAGCATATTATTATTTTGTTGATTTAAATTTATTTATCTTCTTGCCTATTTAAAGATTAACCGATATGTATATGTAAGAAACTATTTTTTATTTATGAGTTGTAGTTTAAAAGGCTTATGTCTTGATCATTTTAAAAACAAAGTTGACAAAATGAAAAAATTTTTGTAGAATATAACCACTTTTGTTTTTTTAGATATCTTTTTAAAATCAGTTAACTATGAGAAAATTTCTATTATATTTATTATATTTTTTAATCTTTCTTATTTTTTCTTGTAGTAATCCTAAAAGTTTATTGGAAAGTGGAATAAAAAACGAGCAAAAAGGTAAGTATGAAGAAGCAGAAAGGAAATATCTTACTATAGTAGTAAAATTTCCACAGAGTGAATATGCGCCAGAGGCAAAATATAGATTAGGTTTAATTTATAAAGATATAATAAAAAACTATCAGCAGGCAAATATGTGGTTTTCAGAAATTATTAAAAACCATAAAGAAACTAAGTTTTATAAATTAGCAGAGGTAGGAATTTTAGAGTCGCCTGATTATCTTGGTGCTTTAGATAATAATAAAATAATTTTAGGAGATGTAGAAAGTGGCGGCAAAAATATGAAAATGATGATTGAGTTTAAAAAAATTGATTTTGACCTTTACAGCTATAAATGTAAACTCTATGCTGGTGAAAAGCTTGTCCGTCAAGAAGATAGGTTTTATCTTAAAACAGGACAAGAGATAAGAGAATATAGTGTTAATCCAAAAACATCTAAAGAAAAGGATTTAAGATATACTTTAATACTAAAACTTCCAGTTGAGGTAGGTAATAAATGGAAAACAAGCAAAGAAAACAGGGAAGTAACATATACCATTGTTGCAACAGATTTAACAGTAAAATTTAAAAATAAAATATTCAGCAATTGTATAAAAATCTTAGAAAGTTATAAAGGAGAGCAAGGTATAAGATATCTTTATTATGCTTCTAACAAAGGTCTAATAAAAATTACTACCTCTTCACTTAGAAATCCACAACAGGAATTTCCTGTTTTGGAATTTATTGAATGAAAAGGAGTAATATAATATGAAACTATACAAAATCGCAGTAATTCCTGGAGATGGAACAGGTCCTGAGGTGATTCAGGAAGGAATTAAAGTTCTAAATGCAGCTGCTCAAAAATATAATGTAAAGTTAGAATTTGTAAAATTTGATTTTGGTGGAGAAAGATATCTAAAAACAGGCGAGACACTCCCTGACTCTGCCATTGAGGATTTAAAAAAATTTGATGCAATATATTTAGGTGCAATCGGACATCCGGATGTAAAGCCAGGAATTTTAGAAGTAGGAATTTTATTGAAGTTAAGATTTGCTTTTGATCAGTATATAAATTTAAGACCTGTAAAACTTTATCGTGTTGAAGATTGTCCCATTAAAGATAAAACTCCTCAAGATGTTGATTTTGTAGTCATAAGAGAAAACACTGGAGGAGTCTATACAGGTATTGGTGGAGTAATGCAGAAAGGAACAAAAAATGAAGTTGCAACACAACTTATGATATATAGTTATCATCAAGTAGAAAGATGCATAAGATTTGCCTATGAATATACAAGAAAACGTAACAAAAAGAAACAACTTACTTTAGTACATAAAACAAATGTTTTGACATACTGTGGAGATTTATGGTGGAGAGTTTTTCAAGAAGTAGGCAAAGAGTATCCAGATATAAAGCAAGATTATAACCATGTGGATGCTTGTTGTATGTGGTTTGTGAAATCTCCAGAGTACTATGATGTAGTGGTTACAGAAAATATGTTTGGAGATATTATTACAGATTTAGCAGCGATAATTCAGGGAGGATTGGGTATTGCTGCTGGTGGAAATATAAATCCAGAAGGTATCTCAATGTTTGAGCCAATGGGTGGTTCTGCTCCGAAGTATACTGGTAAGAATGTAATCAACCCACTTGCAGCGATATATGCTGGTAGTATGATGATGGATTTTTTAGGAGAGAAAAAGATAGCAGAAGCTATTGAACATGCAATTGAAAAAGCACTCTTGAGTGGAAAGATAAAAAGTTTATCAGCAGGAAAAATGGGGCTTACTACAACTGAAGTAGGAGATTTAGTTGCAAGTTTAGTGTAAAATTTAAATTTTAAAAAGGAGAAAAAAATGACTTTCAACATAGCAGTAGTAGGAGCAACAGGAGCAGTAGGGCAGGAAATGCTTAGAATGCTTGAAGTAAGAAACTTCCCTGTAAAAAAAATTTATCCTTTTGCTTCAAGCAGGTCAAAAGGAAAAAAAATTTTATTTAAAAATCAAGAATATGAAGTAATAGAACTAACTAAAGAAAATGTAAAAAAATACTCTAAAGATATACAACTTGCGTTGTTTTCTGCAGGTGCATCTGTATCAAAAGAGTATGCTCCTATTTTTGCAGAAGATGGAATTTTTGTTGTGGATAATTCCTCCGCTTGGAGAATGGAACCTGAGATTCCATTGGTCGTTCCTGAAGTTAACCCTCATACCTTAGCAAAGGATAAAAAAATTATCGCAAATCCAAATTGTTCAACAATACAGATGGTTGTAGTT
Source organism: Endomicrobiia bacterium (assembly GCA_025060535.1). Lineage (GTDB taxonomy): Bacteria > Elusimicrobiota > Endomicrobiia > DTEH01 > DTEH01 > JANXDG01. Next base: position 3,633 of record JANXCA010000030.1, read on the forward strand.
TTAGCACCAATCCATAAAGTAGCAAAAATTAAAAGAATAATTGTTTCTACTTATCAGTCCACTTCAGGTGCTGGTGGAAAAGCGATGCTTGAACTTTATGAAGAATCTAAAGCAGTTTTATCTAAGCTTTCAGAAGAATCTCTCATTAGTAAAGACAATTCAAATTTTTTAGTTGAGAAAAAACAACCTTCGGTTTTCCCTGTTCAGATTGGTTTTAATCTAATACCACAGATTGATATTTTCTTACAAAATTTATATACAAAAGAAGAGATGAAAATGGTTAATGAAACAAAAAAGATTTTAGAGGATGAGAGCATAAAAATCTCTGCTCAGTGTGTACGGGTACCGGTATTTAGAGCTCATTCAGAATCAGTTTGGATAGAAACAGAAAAAAAAGTTTCAGTACAACAAGCAAAGGAGATACTTGCTTCAGCAAAAGGAGTTAAAGTTTTAGATGATCCTTTTAATCAAGATGCTTCTTTAAGATATCCTACTCCAATAGAAGCAACATCAAAGCAAATAACTTATGTTGGAAGAATCAGAGAAGATTTGTCTTGTGAGAATGGTTTGGTTATGTGGATAGTTTCTGATAACTTACTTAAAGGTGCGGCTTTAAATGCTGTGGAGATATTGGAAGAACTTTTATATAGAAAAATAATATAACAACCCCGAAGGAGATTTTTATATGAAAAAATTAATAGTAAATGCTGATGATTTTGGTTTTAATTCTAAAATAAATCAAGGTATAATATATGCTTTTAAAAATGGTGTAGTAACTTCTACAAGTTTGATAGTTACTTATGAAGGTCTAAAAGATGCAATTAATCTTGCAAAAGATAATCCCCGTCTTTCAGTTGGAATTCATATAGATTTAGATAAATTTTTTGAAATTGATCATAGCAGAGGAAAAATTGTAGGATATAAAGTTTCTCCTCTTCCTTTAGATGAAATAAAATCAGAGATAAAAAGACAAATAGAGGTATTATTGTCAGAAGGAATTGTTCCTGATCATTTAAGTGGTCACCATCATGTGCATTTAGTTGATGAGATTTTTCCTATAGTTGTAGAGGTTATGAAAGAATATAAAATTCCCTCTATAAGATTTCATAGAAAGATTCTTTACTCTCCAGATAAACACGATGAGTTTAAAAATTTATTGGATTCCAATAATATAGTGTATCCTCCTTATTTTATAGAAGGATGGTACTGGGGCAACATTGATGAGCCTTATACTATAGCAGAATTATTAACACATCCTGGCTATGGAGAGCTTTGGAGAGAGTATGAGCTTTCTTCAAGTTGTGATCCTAAGTTAAAATTGTATTTAAGAGAAAAAAATATTCAGTTAATAACTTATAAAGATCTTGTAGAAGAATTCAAAACAAAAAACAACTGAGATAAGTGGAAGTTTATAGATTGTATTTGGAATACAATGGAAAAAATTTTTTTGGAAGTCAGATTCAAGGAAATTTAAGAACTGTTGAAAAAGTTTTAAGAGATAGTTTAGATAACCTTTTAACAAAAAAATATAATGTTTACTTTTCTTCAAGAACTGATGCTGGAGTGAGTGCTTTGTGTAATGTTGTTAAGTTGGAATGCAGTGAGAAATTAAATATAAAGTTATTTTTAGAAAAATTAAATTATATATTACCTGAAGATTTACAAATTACAAAAATTGAAAAAGTAAAGAAGAACTTTGATGTTAGACATCCAAAATATAAGGTTTATCAATATACTATATATAACTCATTAAATAAACCAACTTTATATAAAGAGTACGTTTGGTGGATAAAAGAAGAAATTTCTTATAGTAAATTAAAAGAAGTAGCAAAATTTTTTTCATCTATAAGAAATTTTGATTTTGCTACTTTAAAAGAAGTAACTGATACCAAAAAAAACACAACCTGTAATATAAAAATAGTGGTTAAAAAATTTCATAAATTTTTAATATTAAAATTTATAGGTGACAGATTTCTATATAGATTAATAAGGAACTTAGTTTCTCTTATGGTTGATTTTGCGATAGGTAAAATTACACTTAAAAATTTAAAAATGATAGTTAAAAATTGGAAATGGTTTAAAGGTAAGCCGGCACCAGCTAATGGTTTAGTTTTGGTTAAAATAGTTTTTTAATTATGAAAAATTCAAAAATTGGTTGTGTGATTTTAGCTGCAGGTAAAGGAACAAGGATGAAGTCAGAGACTCCGAAAGTATTGTTTAATATATGTGGACAACCAATGATAGGATACCTTTTAGAGACTATAAGTAAGATAAAAGAGATAAGTAAGGTATATATAGTAGTTGGTTATAAAGCAGAAGAAGTAAAAAGTAAGATTTTAGAGATAGTAGATTCAAAACTCAAAGATAAGATAATTTTTGTTTATCAAGAAGACCAAAAAGGATCAGGAGATGCGTTATTAAAAGTAAAAAAGCATATAGATCCTTCTATAGCATATCTGATTGTGTTGTCTGCAGATGTTCCTTTAGTTTCAGAAAATACTATAAAGATGTTGATAATGTCTCATTTAAAAGAAAAAACTGACTGTAGTGTGTTAACTACTACCTTAGATAATCCTGTTGGTTATGGTAGGATTGTAAGAGACGTTTCTAATAGGTTTGTTGATATAATAGAAGAAGTAGATGCTAATGAAAGTCAAAAGAAAATAAAAGAAGTAAATACTGGAATCTATATTTTTACCCTTCCTATTTTATGGAGTGCTTTAGTAAAAGTAAAACCTAACAATAAAAAGAAAGAGTATTATCTTACAGATGTTGTAAAATTTATTTCTTCTAAATCAGCAATTTCAACTTTAGATTCTCAAGAAGTTAAAGGAATAAATACAAGAAAAGATTTGTTGGAAGTTACAGAGCTAGTAAGAAGAAAGATAATTGAGAGATTTTTATTAAATGGAGTAAATATTTATCTGCCTGATACTGTCTATATTGATATTCACACAAAAATTTCTGAAGATACAGAAATATTTTCAGGTTGTGTAATATGTAATTCAGAAATAGGCAGAAATTGTAAAATAGGACCTTATTCATATTTAGATAACACAAAAGTTGCAGATGATACTCAAATTTTGTATTCATATATTATAGATACTCAGATAGGCAATAACTGTAAAATAGGGCCGTTTAGTAGAATTATAAATAACACAAAAATACATAACAATGTAATAATAGGTAATTTTGTAGAAATAACTCGTAGTATTATCAATGATTATGTAAAGATAAGACATCACAGCTATATAGGAGATACAGAAATTGAAGAAAAGGTTAATGTAGGTGCAGGTTCAATTACTTGTAATTATGATGGGATAAAGAAAAATAAGACATATATAGGTAAAAATACTTTTGTGGGTTCAAATGTAAATTTAGTAGCTCCTATAAAGGTTGGTAAGAATGTTATGATAGCAGCTGGTTCTACTGTCACTAAAGATATTCCTGATAATGCATTTGTAATTGCTCGTGTAAAAGAATCTATTAAGCCACAGCATAGAATAATTAAGAAATTGTTTAATCTAAATATGTAAAACTATGAATACACTTCGTGTATTTAGTGGTAATGCAAATAAAGAGCTTTATAAAGAGATAGTTGACAACTTAGGTATTCCCGAAGGTAAAATTTATGTAGGCAGATTTGCTGATGGTGAGGTTGAGGTTAAGATAGAAGAAAATATTCGTGGTAAAGATTGTTTTGTAGTGCAGCCTACATGTCCACCAGTGAATGAAAACTTAATGGAGTTGTTGGTTATAATTGATGCCTTAAAAAGAGCTTCCGCTGCAAGGATAACAGCTGTGATACCTTATTTTGGTTATGCTAGACAAGATAGAAAGGCAGAACCAAGAGTGCCTATAACTTCTAAGCTTGTTGCTAATTTAATTGTGGCTGCAGGTACTAATAGAGTTTTGACTATAGATCTCCATGCGGGTCAAATTCAAGGTTTTTTTGATATTCCTGTGGATCATCTTTATGCTACACCTGTTTTTTTAGATTATCTAAACAATCATCCTGACTTTAAAAATAGAGATAATGTTGTAGTTGTTTCTCCAGATGCTGGAGGTGTAGAAAGAGCAAGAGCTTTTGCTAAGAGGTTAAACAGTTCACTTGCAATAGTTGATAAAAGAAGACCATCTCCTAATCAAGCAGAAGTTTTAAATATAATTGGAGATGTAAAAAACAAAATTGCTATAGTTTTTGATGATATTATAGACACAGGCGGTACAATGATAAAAGTAGTTGAGAGGTTAAAGAAAGAAGGAGCAGAAAAAGTATATGCGGTTTGTACACATGCTGTTTTAAGTATGGGAGCAGAAAAAAAAATTGAGAATTCTTTTGTAGAAAAACTTTTAGTTACAAATACAATTCCTTTAGGAAGTAAAAAAAATGAAAAAATAGAAGTTTTATCTGTAGGGAAACTTTTGGCTGAAGCAATTAGAAGAATTCATTTAAATACTTCAGTGAGTGAATTATTTGTATAATTTTAAAGAAAGGAGAAAAAAATGACTGAGGAGTTAGAAATTATAGCAGAAAAAAGAGAAATTTCTACAAAAAGTAAATTAAAAGAATTCAGAGCTAAGGGGTATATCCCTGCTGTTTCTTATGGTTATAAGCATCCAAATATGAATTTGTGGGTAAGATATAAAAATATTGTTGAGTTAATGAAAAAAGGATCAATAGAAGGTGCTGTTTTTAATTTAAAAGTTGACAACAAAAGCTATCATGTAATTATAAAAGAAATACAAAAAGATCCTTTAACTGATAAACCAATACATATTGATTTCCAAATAATTTCACTTAAAGAAAAGATAGAAGTAAAAGTACCGATTCATCTTGTGGGAGAAGAAACAGCTTTAAAACTCACTGGTGGTATGATTGATTTTCCTTTAAGAGAAGTAAGAATAAAATGTTTACCTAAAGATATACCTAAGTATATCGAGGTGGATGTATCTAATTTAAAAATAGGTCAATCTATTATGGTTAAAGATATACCTCAAGAAAAATTTACAATTTTAGAACCTCCAGAAACTATTGTGGTTCATATATTGTCCAAAAAGATAGAAGAAGTTGTTCCTTCGGCTGAAACTTCTGGAGCTGCTATTCAGGAACCAGAAGTTATATCAAAAGGTAAAAAAGTTGAAACTGATACAGAAACTTCAACTACAAAGAAATAATTTTACTTTAGGGGGTTTAACTCTCTATGAGTATAAAACTTATTGTTGGATTAGGTAATCCTGGTAGAGCACATATTTATGATAGACATAATATTGGATTTATGATAATAGATTATATGGCTAATAAGTTTAAGTTTAAAATGTTTAACCATAGAGATTTTTCGATTGGTAGAAAAAAAATCCTTGGTAAAGAAATTCATTTTCTTAAACCACTTACTTATATGAATCTAAGTGGTTTAGCAGTAAAACAATATATAGAGAAAAAAGAAATTCTGCCTCAGGAAGTTTTAGTTATTACAGATGATTTCAATATAAACTTAGGTATCATAAGAGTTCGTCAAAGAGGTTCTTCTGGTGGGCATAATGGATTAGGTTCTGTTATAGAATGGTTAAAGACAGAATATATACCTAGGGTTAGAATAGGTATAGGCCCCATTCCTGATGGTGTCAAACCAGAAGATTTTGTTTTAGATAAATTTTCAAGAAATGAGCTTCCGGTAGTTACAAAAATAAAAGAAAAAATGGTTACAATTTTGAGAAATATCATAAAAAATGGTGTAGAAAATATTACAATTGATATTACTAAGGAAGAAGTTAAAAAAGAAACCAAAGATTAATATAATTAAAAATAAAAGGGCCTGTAGCTCAGTTGGTTAGAGTGCTTGCTTGACATGCAAGAGGTCCTCGGTTCGAGTCCGAGCAGGCCCAAGTTTTTTTATTATTTTATTAGAAGGGAGAAATAAGAAAATTAAGATAATAAAAAATGCAACAAAATAATGCAGACCTTCAAACATTAAGACATTCAGCATCCCACATAATGGCTTCTGCAGTGTTAGAACTTTTCCCAGGTACAAAACTTGGAATAGGACCTGCAATTGAAGATGGTTTTTATTACGACTTTGACTTACCTGTAAAGATATCAGAAGCTGATTTGGAAAAAATTGAAAAAAAGATGCAAGAAATTATAGATGCTGACTATAAATTTATCTGTCAAGAATTATCTAAAGAAGAAGCAATTAAATTGTTTAAACAAAAAAATGAAATTTATAAGTTAGCACTTTTAGATGATATACAAGAGGAAAAAGTTACAATTTATATCCATAATAATTTTGTAGACCTTTGTCGTGGACCTCATGTGGAATCTACAGGTAAAGTTAAATACTTTAAGCTTTTATCTATTTCCGGAGCTTACTGGCGAGGAGATGAAAGAAATCCGCAACTTACACGAATTTATGGTACAGCATTTTTTACTAAACAAGAACTTGAAGAATATCTTTATAGGTTAGAAGAAGCTAAAAAAAGAGATCATAGAAAGTTAGGAAGAGATTTAGAATTATTTGAGATTTTTGAAGATGAATTTGGAAGCGGATTAGTGTTTTGGTTGCCTAAGGGAGCATTGGTAAGAAAAATTATTGAAGATTATTTGAGGGACTATCATATTAAAAAAGGATACAAACTCGTATATACTCCTCATATTGCTAAAACAAATTTATGGGAGATATCTGGTCATTTAAAATTTTATTCAGAATACATGTTTTCTCCAATGGATGTAGAAGGTCAAAAATATATTATAAAACCAATGAACTGCCCAGGACATATTTTAATTTATAAGTCTAAAATTCGTTCTTATAGAGAATTGCCTTTAAAGTTTTTTGAGTTAGGTACTGTGTATAGATATGAAAGATCCGGAGTTTTACACGGACTTATGAGAGTAAGAGGGTTTACACAAGATGATGCTCATATTTTTACAACACTTGATAATCTTCAGGAAGACATTGTTTCTTTATTAGACACAGTAGTTGAAGTACTAACAAAGTTTGGTTTTAAAGAATATGAAATAAAGATTTCCACAAGACCACAAAAATACATAGGTGACTTACAACACTGGGAGCTTGCTGAAAATTCTCTAAAAACTGCTTTAGAGAAAAAAAATCTTAAATATGAAATTGATCCAGGAGAAGGTGTTTTTTATGGACCGAAAATTGATTTAAAAATTAAAGATGCTATAGGAAGGCTATGGCAGTGTTCAACTATTCAGGTTGACTTTAATTTACCAGAAAGATTTGATATAAAGTATAGAGATAAAGATGGCAAAGACAAATATGTAGTAATGATTCATAGAGCTCTTTTAGGTTCTTTGGAAAGATTTTTTGCTGTTCTTATAGAAAACTATGCTGGTAATTTACCTTTGTGGTTGTCTCCAATTCAAGTAATAGTGCTGCCAATTAGTGAAAAGTTTAATGAGTATGCAGAAAAAGTGAACAAAGAATTTTTAGAGAATAACATTCGTTCAGAGATAGACAACACTGATGCTACTTTACAATATAGAATCCGCAATGCAATCACTAAAAAAATTCCGTTTTTAGTAATTCTTGGTGAAAAAGAACAAAGAAATAACACCATATCTGTAAGAAGATACTCTGAAAACACTACAGAAGTTTATAATATTAAAGAATTTATAGAAAAACTTACTAAACTGGAGGTAAATAAATAAATATATGGATTTTAGAAAGTACAGAGTAAATCAATATATAAAAGCAAAAGAAGTAAGAGTAATAGATGAAAATGGGAATCAAATAGGAATAATGCCTCTTAGTAAGGCTCTTCAAAGGGCCCAACAGGTAGGACTTGATTTAGTAGAGATAGCTCCTCAAGCTACACCACCTGTGTGTAAAATAATTGATTTTTCTAAGTTTAAATATCAACAAGAAAAGAAGGAAAAGGAGTTAAGAAAATCACAAAAATCAAATATATTAAAAGAAATCTATATCAAACCTAACATTACAGATCACGACCTTCAGATAAAACTTAATCATGTAAAAGATTTTCTTCAACATTTACATCCAACTAAAATTGTCATTACTTGTACAGGAAGAATGTTGCAGTATTTTGAAGAAGCGTCTAATAAGTTGATTCAGAAAATTACATCTGAATTGCAAAATTTAGGAAAGTTTGTAGATATTAGAAAAGACAATAATAAGGTCACCATGATTATAGAACCCCTAAAAGATAGAAAGGAGAAAAAAGGCAATGAGTAAAAAATTAAAATCACACAGTGGAGCAAAAAAGAGATTCAAATTTACAAAGAAAGGAAAAATAAAACACAAAAAAGCAGGTTTAAGACATTTACTTATAGGTATGAGTTCAAAGAAATCAAGACAAGCCAAAAAGTTAAAAGTTTTAAAAGATGTAAATGAGAAAGTAGTAAAACTTAATCTTCCATATGGAAATTAAAGAAAGGAAGATGAATATGAATAATAAAGTATTTAAACACAGAGAAGATGAAGATGTCTATCAAGTTGAAAATCCAAGGATTTATATTGTAGTGCCAAAACTTCCACAAAAACTTCAAAGACTTTTAGAAATTGCTTATAATCTTTGGTGGGTATGGAATAGCGAAGCGTTTGAATTGTTTAGAAGAATTGATAGAGATTTGTGGGAAGAGGTTTCTCATAATCCTATACAACTTTTAGGAAAGATTTCAAAAGAAAAACTTCAAGAACTTGAAAATGATGAAAGTTTTTTAGCACACTTAGAGGAAGTTTACTCTTCGTTACAAAAATATCTTTCCAAACAAACATGGTTTTTTAAAGAATTTGATAAACAACATCATAATTGTAAAATAGCATATTTTTCAATGGAATACGGTATTACCGAGGCTATACCTATGTATTGTGGAGGTTTGGGAGTATTAGCTGGTGATCTTTTTAAGTCATCTTCAGATATGGGTTTACCTATGGTGGGTATAGGTTTGACATATAGATATGGATATTTTAAACAACATCTTACAGATGATGGTTGGCAACAGGAAGACTATGAAGAACTTCATTTTTTTAGAATGCCTCTTAATAGAATGAAAGATCAAGCAGGAAATCCTTTAAGACTATCTATAACACTAAAAAAATTAGAAAATCCCACATCCACCTCTAAACCTTCATACACTGAAGAAAAAATATATTTTGAAGTTTGGGAAGCAAAAATAGGAAGAAATAATCTTTATTTGTTAAGTACAGACATTCCTGAAAACACTCCTGAGAATAGAGCTATTACTTATCAGTTATACGGAGGAGGGCTTGAGACAAGAATAAAACAAGAGATAGTGCTTGGGATTGGTGGAGTAAAATTTTTAAGAGAGATCAACATTAACCCTACTGTATGGCATATGAATGAAGGGCATAGTGCGTTTATTATTTTGGAAAGGTTAAGAGAATTAATAAAGGAAAAAGGTTTGAGTTTTAAAGAAGCAAAAGAGTTCATAAGAGCTACTTCTATCTTTACAACTCATACTCCGGTTCCTGCAGGTATAGACGTATTTCCAGTAGATATGATGAAAAAATACTTTAGTGGATATTGTGAGGAGATAGGTATAGACATAGAGGAGTTTTTAAGTTTAGGAAGAGAAAATCCAGAAGATAAGGGATCTGGGTTTTCTATGGCTGTGTTTGCTATTAAAAATTCAGAGTTTGTAAATGGTGTAAGTAAGCTTCATAGTGTAATTTCTCGTAATATGTGGAGAAATATTTATCCTAAATTGCCCTTATTTGAGATACCAATAACATATATAACAAATGGTGTTCATATAAATACATGGGTTTCAAATGAATTTGCTACTTTATTTGATAGATATATAGGACCTCAATGGCGAGAAGAGCCTGATAATCAGGCGGTTTGGGAAAAGATAAAGGATATTCCTGATGCAGAGCTTTGGAGGTCCCATGAAAGAAGGAGAGAACGACTTATTGCTTTTGTAAGGAATCGTTTAAAAAAACATCTTCAACATTCAGGAGCACCAAAAAGTGAAATAGATCAAGCAGAAGAGGTTTTAGATCCAGAGGTATTGACAATAGGTTTTGCAAGAAGGTTTGCCGAATATAAAAGGGGAACACTTTTATTTAGAGATTTAACAAGGTTAAAAAGAATTTTATTAAATAAGGAAATGCCTGTTCAGATAATAATTTCAGGGAAAGCTCATCCCAATGATAATATAGGTAAGGAGCTTATAAAGCAGGTGGTTCAGATTTCTCGAGATCCTGAAATTAAGGGAAAAATAGTGTTTATAGAAGATTATGATATGAATGTAGCTCATTATTTAGTTCAAGGGTGTGATGTATGGTTGAATTTGCCAAGAAGACCATTTGAAGCTTCAGGCACTAGTGGGATGAAAGCAGCAGTAAATGGAGTGTTAAATGTATCTGTATTAGACGGTTGGTGGTGTGAAGCTTATGATGGAAACAATGGTTGGTCAGTAGGTGGAGGAGAAGAGTATACGGATTATGCTTTACAAGATGATATAGAAAGCAGGATTTTATATGATATATTAGAAAAAGAAGTTATTCCTCTGTTTTATAACCGTGGAGCTGGTGGAATTCCTAAAGGATGGGTTAAAAAGATGAAAGATTCAATGATGAGTATATGCCCTAAGTTTAATTCAAATAGACTAATAGAAGAATATACAAGAAAGTTTTATTTATATGCTGATAGCAACTATTGGAGATATAGTGAGAATAATTTTAGTTTAGTAAAAACATTTACAGCATGGTTAGACAAGATACATTCTTGTTGGAATAAGATAAAACTAATAACAATAGAAGACAACATTAGAGAATCTTACAGCTTAGGTGATAAAATTGAGGTGATTTCTAAGGTTTTTATAGATAAACTTTCTGAAGAAGATATTGCTGTTCAGATTTATTGGGGATATGTTGATTCCAAAGGTAGGATTTCACAACCTAAAATTAAAGATATGGTAGTTATAAATAAAGAGGATGGTAATTTTGTTTATAAAGGAGAGATAGAAATAGATAGAGTTGGGCATTGTGGTTATGTATTGAGAGTTTTACCTAAATTTAATGGTAGTGTTATATACAGGCCTAACCTTATAAAATGGTTAACTTAAGATTTTTTTATAAGGCTAACATATATATGTAAAAGATTAAAAGAATTTTTGTTTTATTGTGGGTAGTTATTTAGATAGTTTTTTACAAAATAAAAATATATTTAGGAGGTTTTATGAAAGAAGAAATAAAAGAAATTACATCTGTAAGTTCTTTTGCACCCTCTTCTTATATAGAAAGAAAATTAGTTCCAACAGAAATAAGTGATCTTCTACAAAGTTATGGAGATACAAAGATAGTTCTTCTTCCAAGAGATCCGTGGTGGTGTTTTGCATATTGGGAGATTTCAGAAAAAGTGCTAAGTGAAATTAAGAATTTATATGGAGAAAATTTTATACTTTCAATTAGAGTTTATGATGTAACAAATGTAAACAACTTTGATGGTAAAAATGCAAATAAATTTTTTGATATTGATATTAATAATCTCCAAGTGAATAACTGGTACATAAACTTACCAGAAGTCAATAGAAGTTGGTGTGTAGATTTAGGTGTAAAAATTTATGATGGAAGATTTATTACAATAAGTCGTTCCAACATAGTGATAATGCCAAGATTTGGAGTATCTCCTTTATCAGATGAGCAGTGGGCTATTTTACAGAAGGAGTTTGAAAGATTGCTTGAGATGTCAGGCGTAAGTATGATAGGTAAAGGTTCCTTTGACGTTGCTAAACTTATGAGAGAACGATGGGAAGAACTTATATGGATATCTCAGATACCACAATTTATAAGTTCAGGATTTATATCTTCCTTTGCAGAAGTGTCACAGCAACAATTAGAAGTAAAAGAGTTTTTTTTAAAAGCGGATACTGAACTTATTATATACGGAGAAACAAAACCTGATGCTAAACTTTATATAAATGGAGATGAATATAAACTTTCAAAAGATGGGAGATTTTCTTTAAGGATGCATCTAAGTGATGAGAAAAAAGTTATTCCTATAAAAGCAGTATCTTCAGACGGGAGTATGCAAAAACAAATAATTTTCGTAGTTACCAGAGAAACAGAAACTAAGTAATTTTTACTTTTCGTTCTTCAATCAAAAAACAATATAATTCCACAAAAAGGGGTATCTTATTATGCCAGAGGGTTTTTGGTGTTTAGTTTTACATAATCATTTACCCTTTGTGAAACATCCTGAATATGATGACTTTCTTGAGGAAGATTGGTTTTATGAAGCAATGACTGAGACATATATTCCTCTTATTTTAGTTTTTAATTCTTTGTTAAATGACAATGTTGACTTTAGAGTTGTGATGTCTCTAACTCCTCCTCTTTGTAATATGATGAATGACAAACTTCTTCAAGATAGATACTACAATAAACTTTCCAAACTTATAGAGTTAGCAGAAAAAGAGGTATGGAGGTTGCGCGGACAAGAACCATTTTTTTCTACTGCTAAGATGTATGAAGAAAAATTTAAAAAATGTATGGAAGTTTATGAAAAATATAACAGAAATCTGCTTAATGCTTACAAAGAACTTTTAGCTACAAATAAAGTGGAGATCATCACTTGTAATGCTACTCATGGTTTTTTGCCATTAATGATTTCAGATAGAGTAAAAAAAGCTCAGATTAGAATGGGAGTAAAAAGCTACGAAAACATATTTGGCAGAAAGCCACAAGGTATATGGCTTGCTGAGTGTGCTTATTATTATAAAATTGATGAGATTTTGAAAGAGTGTGGTATAAAATACTTTTTTGTAGAAGCACACGGAATCCTTTATGGAGAGCCAAGGCCAAAGTATGGTGTTTTTGCTCCTATTTATACTCCTTGTGGAGTTGCTGTGTTTGCAAGAGATTTAGAAACAGCACATCAAGTTTGGTCTGCTGATGTTGGATATCCCGGAGATCCTGACTATAGGGAATTTTATAGGGATGTTGGGTATGATTTAGATTATGAATATATTAGACCATATCTTCACAGTGATGGAGTAAGAAGAAATGTTGGGATAAAGTATTATAGAGTTACTGGAAGAGTTGGTTTGGATAAGAAACAACCATATGTACCTCAATGGGCTCAAAA